>DRKT01000033.1 GCA_011053195.1 Phycisphaerales bacterium
CTTCAAGTCTCGGGTCAATTCAAAGAACGAACCCGCCAATCTGCTAACCCGACCGGCAGCGGCGGGCGACGCCACACCCAGTGTACTGAATTGATCGAACATGACAAACCCTACACCCCCTGATTGGGTGACCTTATTGGCGGGTCGGCTTGGCGAGAGATCGGGAGAACGTCGAGAAGTTTTGTGGACGTGCTCAACCTTGGCGTCGGAAGGTCCGATTTGCTGCACATCGCCGGAGGTGATGACCGATGAGGTGCGTGCCAGTCGTCCGATAAGGGGGACGGGCATGTGAGGATCGGCCTGAGTGATGCGGAGCAGCGGTTGCAAGACCATCGGACCAATGAAACTCGGCTCGCCACAGGGCGGCCCCTGCTCGGAGCGAAACACATGCTGATCACGAACACGACTCGAAACACCGCATTGCTGGCCTTTATCGCGGCTTCCGGCATGGCCGGGTGCAACTACGACCACAACACCGATTGGAGCACGGTAGAACCGACCACCGAGGTCATCACCGTTGAGCAGGCCAACGCGACCCAGCCCATGTCGACCGGCGCCAATGCCAGCCAAGAACAGGAATCCATCTGGGATGGATTGTTCTCCGATTCGAGCGAGACCGAGCCCAACGGGGCGGCCTCGCCGGTGGACGTCTTCGGCAGCGTCGAGGGGCGTTCGATGATTCAGGGCAATCCGAATGCCCCGGCTGCGTATGACCCGGCCGATTTGCTGCGGGTGACGTTCAGCGACTACGGCGCGGACTTCGACCCGGTGATCAGCGAGAACGGGGAGTATGTGTTCTTCGCTTCGACCAGGCACCGTGAGACGGCGGACATTTACCGCAAGCATGTCAACAGCCGGGTGGTGACTCAGATCACCTCGGACCCGGGGCATGACGTGATGCCGGCGCTGAGCCCGGATGGCAGGACCATCGCCTTTGCGAGCAATCGACAGGGAAGCTGGAACATCTATGTGATCGATTCCAACGGTGGGCAGGCGAGGCAGATCACGCAGGACAGCGCCAACGAGCTGCATCCATCGTTCAGCCCGGATGGGCAGAAACTCATCTACTGCCGGCTCGGGCCGGTGAGCCAGCGCTGGGAGATGTGGCTTGCCGATGTCAACAACCCGATGGTGAAGCACCAGATCGGGTTCGGGCTGTTCCCGGAGTTCTCGCCCAAGGCGGGCACCGGCGCCAACGGTTCGGACCGGATCATCTTCCAGCGTGCCCGCGAGCGCGGATCTCGGCTGTTCAGCGTGTGGTCGATGGATATCCAGGGCGATGAGGCGGGCTATCTGACGGAGCTTGCCTCGAGTGCGGACCACGCGCTGATCAACCCGACGTGGAGCCGGGATGGGAAGCGGATCGCGTTTGCGAGCGTGCCTCTGAGTTCGACGACGGCCTCGGGCCAGCCGACACGTGCGGATATCTGGATGATGAACATCGACGGCACGGGCGAAACGAACCTGACCGCGGATGATGCGGTGAACCTGATGCCGACGTGGGGCAAGGGCAACTCGGTGTTCTTCATCTCGAATCGTTCGGGGACGGACAACATCTGGTCGCTCGGTGCGAACAAGGCGGTGATCGCTGCGGGCGAACCGTTTGTTGATGTGAACTTTGACATGCGTACCGCGGACACGCAGAACATGAAAACACCGAGCAAGTCCGAATCGGACGCCTCGGTGGCCAACTTTCCGGTTGGTGATGAGTAATTGAGATCTCGGCCGATCGGGGCCTACCGGCTCTGATCGGTCTTTCAGATTGGTCGGCCTGCCACGGATGGCGGGCTCAGGAACGGCACGGACGCCATGACAAGTACACAGAGAATGCTCGTGGTTCTTGGGCTTGTGTTCCTGGCGGTGACCGCCGGGTGTGCCCATGAACGCGAATTCATCCCACCGACGGTGATCCGCTCGCCGTACGACACCTCCCGTGGCGATGTGCTGTTTGCGGTGATCCCGCTTCGGAACGAGACGGGGACGACGGTTTTCTCGCCGGAAGATGTTTCGGACGCGGTCGTGCGTGCGTTGTCGTCGGTCGAGGGGATCCGGTGTTTGCCGGTGAATCGGACCATCGCGGAGATGCGTGGTCTTGGGATGCGAGAGGTGGTCTCTCCCGAAGATGTCTCGGCATTGGCCGGGGCGATGAACGTGGATGGGATCGTGGTCGGGTCGGTGACGGCATACGACCCGTACGACCCGCCGACACTCGGCCTGACCCTGGCGCTGCACACGTCGACGATCGGGGTACCCGGTCCGAGTCTCGATGTTTCAGATCTTCGCGGGAGTGTGACCGAGTTGACCGCTCCCACGTCGAGCCGATACGTCGAGTCGCCGAACTCATCGGTTTCGGAGGTGTATTCCGGTCGGAACCATGCGGTTCAGATGGCGGTCAGGCGATACGCCGAGGGTCGGAGTGACCACAACTCCGCCAGAGGGTGGCGAACGTATTTGGCGAGCATGTCTCTGTACACGGACTTCGTGGCGTATGCCGCGGTCAGAGAGTTGCTCGACCATGAGCGGCTTCGACTGGCGCGGAGCAAAGCTCCGAGGTCCACTCGCTGACGGCCTCCCCGGGCCGCCGGGGACCAACGCCTTGCAAGGGGACGCGCCGTGTGCGTGAGCGAGAAGGAGCTCGAGCGATGACATCTCTCCCGATTACCGAAACCTTCGGCAGCTACCTGGTCGATGAACGCCGGTTCAGCCCGTACACGGCACGGTGCTACGGCGCGGACCTTCGGCAGTACATCCAATACCTGATCGCGGAAACCGGGATCGAGCCGAGCCCGGAAGCCGAGGCCACAGAACTCAAGCGATTGCAGGCCGGCTCGGATGCGGGCAACGGGCACGTCGCGGGAACCGTCGGCCCCAAAACGCTCACCTCGGTCATCTGCAATGCCGATGCCGATCTGATCCGCGGATTTCTGACGCATCTTGCCGAGAAGGAATACTCCCCGGCGACGATGGCTCGCAAGATCGCGACGCTGCGCTCCTTCTACAAGTGGGCGCTGCGCCACAATCTTTCGGCCACCAACCCGATGACACTCATCCGAACGCCGAGGCAGTCCAAACGGCTTCCGAAGGCGATCACGATCGAGCAGATCGAACGGCTTCTGGCGGCTCCCGGTGAGAACGACGTGCTCGGCGGGCGCGACCGCGCCATGCTCGAAACGCTGTATTCGACCGGGATACGGGTCAGCGAACTCGTCTCGCTCAACATCGAGGACCTCGACCTGAACGACGGCTCGATGCGCGTTCGAGGCAAGGGCAAGAAGGAACGACTCGTCCCACTCGGTGCACACGCTGTGGCAGCAATCCAGCGGTACATCGAGCTGGCCAATCAGGACCCGCATTACAAAGCGGCATGGGAAGGCGGCGGCGAGTCCAAGCCGTTGTTCCTGAACAAACACGCCAAGCGGCTTTCGAGCCGATCCGTCCGGCGCAAGCTCGACAAATACCTCCGTCAGATCGGGCTTGATCCATCAATCAGCCCGCACACACTGCGTCACAGCTTCGCAACGCACCTGCTGGACAACGGTGCCGACCTTCGCTCCGTACAGGAACTGCTCGGACACCAGTCGCTCAGCACGACGCAGGTGTACACGCACCTCTCGACACAGCGGATGCGCCGTGCGTATGACGACGCCCACCCGCGGGCCGAGGCTGGTTGAGTCTTTGCCTCATCCAGAGGCCTGTTCGAGCGCATCGGCGAGTCGTTGGATGTTGGCGTGCATGATGTCGATGTAGTCAGGCTTGATGGGCTTTTCCCCCGTGCCGGGGAGTTCCGCAGGAGTGAAGACAACATTCGCCCAGGGTGTAGGCTCATCTGTGTGCGCCGGCTGTGATTCCCAGAGCAGAATGACCGGACCGGCATACTCCCCGATGGCCGACTTTATAGTGGCTTTCGCTTCATCATCCAGACCGGTTTCCGGATCGAGCGTGAGATTGGTGATCGTCCAGCCGTATCGTTTGGCGATGTAGTTGTACGCCGGGTGTGAGGCGAGCAGTTTGACGGATTCGACCTTGGGTGTCAGGTCTTTGAGTTCGGTATCGAGTGCGCGAAGATCCGCGACGAGCTCGGCCAGATTTGAATCAAACTCGTTTGCATATTCCGGCCAAGTTGCTTTCATCGCGTCGGCGATGGCGCGGGCCTGCTCGATGGCGTTGTTCGGATCCATCCAGGTGTGGCCGTCGGTGCCCTTGTGTGTGTGCGGACCGGCCGGGCCGTGGCTGTGCGTGACGCCGAGCTCGTACGTGACGAACTCATCTCGAAACGCGTCTGCCGAATCAATGATGCGGCTCTCGGGAATACTGATGGACTGCACCCATTTTTCATATCCCGCACCGTTGAGCACGACAAGCCTCGCCCGGTGGTAGGCCTCGACGGTATCCCTCGGCGGGATCCAGAAAATCGGATCGGCGCCCATCGGAAGCGGACACTTCACTGGGATGAGCCCCCCCGCGATCCGCCGGGCCATGTAGGTGGTCGGATACATCGTCGTCATGATGACATCATCGAGCTTCGCAGCAACGGGCTCGGCCTGTTTCTTGGAACCACACCCGAATGCGATAACCGAGAGGAACAGCATGAATGCAAGCTGCCGGGTGGTTTTGGATATGTACAGCATGGGGCTTCCCCTTCGAAACTACATCGAATACATCAATCCCTTGAGCATTGTCAGCGTCACCCCGGCGGCAATGAGCCCGAGCATGGTGCCGAGCAACAACGATATCAGCAGTTGCATCGAGATGAGGACCGACAAAAAAGAACGCGGGGCCCCGATGCGGTCGAGCGTGACAAGCTCGGCCTGCCTCAGCCGGACCGCCAACAGCGAGATCAACCCGATCAGCAGGACCGTGACGCTGCCCATGAGGATGATGATCCAATCAAAGATGGCTTTGATCCGAAAGACAATCTCAAACAATTCGCCAACGAGTTTGGATGGCTCAACCGCCTGATAGGTGCCTTCGCTGTTGATTCTGGCTTTGATGATGGTGTGGGCTTTCTGATCCTTCGGGAAGATCATGACGCCGGTGATGGGCAGGTTCGACTGGTCGCCGTGGGTGTGGAAGCTCGCGATGTTCTCCGGCTTGATCTCGTTGTACGACGCCATCGAGGGGCTGATGATGACCGTATCGGGCGTCTCGGCGAGAACGAGTGATTGGTCGATGGCTTTGCCCGATTGGTGGCCGTGGGTTTCGCCTTCAAGGACCCAGGCGGTCTTGATGTCCGTGAACACGGCCTGGTCGTCGGCGGTTCCCGTTCGGACCAGCACGCCCGCAATGTGCATCTTGAGCGGCGGCGGAACGGACAAATCATACAACTCGCGCTGATCGCTCATGATTGAATCGCCGGGCCCGAGGTCGAGCCTCGATGCAACATCAGCGCCGAGCACGACATCACCAAGATACATCGGCAGCGTGCCCTCGACAGCGACGAGCCCCCGGTGATCGAAGTATTCCGCGCCGATCGCCACGAGTGGAAAGCCCGAAGCGGTGAACCGCAGATGCACGGGAATCGCCAGCACGTTCGGGTCCGACTCGATCGATTCAAACAGCGACATCGGCACCGGCTCGATCGGCAGAACACGGAAATAGAGCATCGACAGGGCAAGATCAAATCGACTGCCCTTTGAGCCGGCGACCAGCGGGATGGACTGGGCCCGAGCGGACAGTTCCTGCTGGTAGTACGAGAGCACCAACTGCGCCGCGACGGGCAGGCCGACGGTGGCTGCGATGCAGAGCGAGACGATCAGTGTCTGCACACGATGGCGCAGCGCATACAGCATCCCGAGACGGATCGCGCCGGTCATGGCCGACCTCCTCGCAGCTCGGCCATGTCCAGCACGGTGTCGAATCGGCCGAGCAGGGAATGGTCATGGGTGGCCATCATGACCGCGGCTCCGCTGGTTCGGCCCGCTTCGAGCAGCAGATCAAGTGTGCGCTCGCTCCGCACGGGATCAAGATTGCCCGTGGGCTCATCGCAGAGCAGCACCGCAGGGCGGGTGACAAGCGCCCGACAGATTGCGACGCGCTGGCGCTCGCCCTGCGAGAGCTTGGCCGGTCGGCGTCTGAGCAGGTGGTCGATCTCAAGATCAGCTGCAAGCTTCTGCGCCCGGGCTTTGAGTTCCGCACGCGTGGCGATGGTCGGCTCGACAAACGATGGAAGCACGATGTTCTCAAAGGCGGTGAGATAATCGACCAGTGCAAGCGTTTGGAAAACAAGTCCGATGTGCTCGATGCGCACCCGACGCCGGGCATTGGTGTCCAATTCGTGCATGGCAAAGCCGGCGACTCTGATGGAGCCCTGTTCGGGCGACAGGATGCCGGCGATCAGATCCAGAAGCGTGGATTTGCCCGAGCCGCTCGGCCCGATGCACGCGACCACCTTACCCGCGTCAACCTCCAGTGAACCTAGACGCAACACGAACGGCTCGCCCTCGGTCTGCCGATGGCGAAAGACCATGTCGCCGATCTCGATTGCGGGTCCACTCAAAACGAAGTCCCCGGCGGCGGGAGCTGCATTTGATTCGGATTTCGTCGTTCTGATGAAAGAATATCACTCTTGACGATGCGCCACGCTCCATCGACAGCCTCGACGCGATAGATCGCGTGGTATGCCGTCTCGCGGGCGTGCGAATGCCCCCAGTGGTAGACGGTGCCCTCGACCACCCACGAGGCATCGACATCGAACCCCGGCGGCGTTGATGATGAGCCCGGAGAAATGTCAAGAACCTTGGCATCGGTCAATTCGACATTGGTGACCCGGCCGACGCTCCCACCATTCTCGGCCTGGATCAGGCCGTGGTGGATCTGGGTATACAGCTCGGCGAGCATCGGGCCGGCAACGCTGAAGGCGAGCGCGTCATAAACATCGCTCTCGGCGGAGTAATCAAACGCCCGGTACACATTGGCGTGCAGCGGCTGGAAGATCGCCAGTGCCTGTTCCTCGGTCAGCGGTTTGGCACCGATCGGGACTCGCCCGAGGCCGTTGGTGACCAAGGCGATCAGAACCGCCGGCACCGCCAGAGTGAGCAGCGGCTTGAGCCCACGCCGCTTCCAGAGAACACCCGAGATAACAAGCCACAACAAAAGCACACCCGCAGAAATGGTGGGAATCTCGATCACGCCCGAGGTTGGCGGCGCCGGGACCGTCATCAACCGATCCTGTATCGTCGCGCCCGAGGGTCGCCAGATATATTCCGGGCCGCTCTTGCTGAAGTACACGCGATCGACGACACCCTCGGCCTTGATCAGGGCTTGAATGACCATCGTCGGCGGCTCACCGGTGATCTGCTCCTTCTCACGGGCCAGCGAATCAACGGGGTAGCCGGTCCACGTCATCCGGATCTCTTTGGGCTTGGTCTTGAACGGGTACGAAAGCACGACCGAAAACCGGGTCAGAGCGCGCAGCCCCGTCCGCGGAAAGAGGGCCAGATTCTCGCGTTCAAGCCGGATCAGCTCGAACTTCTCGACGATTGGCTGGACACGGACACCATCGATCTCGACGCTATTCTGGTTGGTCAGAAAGTCGAGGAGCTTCTCACGGATGGCCTGCTCTTCTGCGGGATCGACGACATCGAGCATCTCCCGCCGGGTCGGGGCCACATCATCGACGAAATTGAGATTCAGGCCCATATTGAACCGGACATCCTGATCCGTGATGGTGATCCGGACATCGGCATGCGGACCATCCTGGGGGTCGGCCGAGGCTGCAGGAGCCCAGAACCCGAACAAAATCGCGATCCATATGGGTAGTGCGTGCGCGATATCAGAGTCTCCAGCGGCTACGACCGTGCGAAAAGAAGCTTGAACATGCTAGCATCGTCACACGTGGGTTCCGGTAAAACAGGGCTCACGGGCCGGCGGTGGGCAATCGCGGCCAACGAGATGCGAACCGTACGAAAGCAATACAAGGAGATCCCCTGTGCAATCACTTCTGAGAGGGCTCATGCCCCTAACGCTCGCGGCGTGTGCCGGGCTTGCGACGGCCCAGCCGGGCGATACGGGCGTCAAAGATGCCGAGCGTGACCTGCATGTCTACTCGGCGCATGTCAACTTCCTGGCCAACGAGTTTATGGATGGGCGTGTGCCCGGTTCCAATGGCGCGCAGTTGGCCAAGGATTATGCCGAGCGGTTCATGAAGCTCGCCGGGCTCGAGCCCGCGTTCGCCTCGACCGAGGTCGCAGCGGATGGTTCGACCATCACAATGCCGGGCTCGTCGTATCGGCAGAGCTTCCCGCTCGGCGGAACCATCGAGATCACCAAGGCCGAGCTGACTGCGCGGGCCGGCGATCAGGGCATGGAGTTCGACCCGAACGAGGAGTTCGTCATCACCGGCCTCGGCGGCCCGGGCCATGTCTCGGGCGATGCGGTGTTCGTCGGATATTCGATCCCGAACGGCCCGGACGGGTTCTCGTCCTATCCGGAAGACGCCGACCTGACCGGCAAGGTCGCGGTGATGTACCGGTTCGAACCCATGGACAGCGAGGGCAACAGCCTCTGGGCTGACAACGGGCCATGGTCGTCCAACGCCGGGTTCAATGTCAAACTTCGGGGCGCCTTTGATCGCGGCGCCGAGGCCGTCATTGTCATCAACACACCCTGGGCCAATGACGAGCGCATCGAACGCCTCAACGACTTCCGAGGCAACGGCAGAGGCTCTGGAAACCCCGTGCTCATGATGAGCACCGTCGCCGGTCAGGAACTGCTCAACGCAACCGGCGAACACACCGCCAAAGAGCTCTGGGAAATCGCCAACACCGGCGGCGAGATCGTCGATCTGCACACCACGATCAACATCGATGCCGAGATGGATCAGGAAGTCCTGCACGCCGAGAACGTCGGCGGCATCCTTCGGGGCAAGGGCGATCTCGCAGACGAATGGATTATCGTCGGCGCCCACATCGACCACATCGGCATGGGCTACTTCGGTTCACGCTCCGGCGCCGGTCAACTCCACCCCGGCGCCGATGACAACGCCACAGGGTCGGCTGCGGTCCTGCTTCTGGCGGATCTTGTCGGCCGGTCGTACGCCATGATGCCGGATGATGCCGATGCTCGCTCGGTGCTTTTCATGTGCTTCGATGCCGAGGAATCGGGCCTGAACGGCTCACGCTATTACGTCCAGAACCCGATCGTGCCCAATGAGGATGTCGCGGTCATGATCAATTTCGACATGATCGGCCGCGTGCTGAACGATCGGCTCGTCGTGGCCGGCTTGGAAACAGCTACGGGTCTCGAAGAAAAACTTGATCCGATCTTCGCCAACTCGGGACTGGAGATCGTCAAGCCACCGGAGATGAACGGCGCCTCGGACCACACCTCGTTCTACAACGCGAAGATCCCGGTGCTGTTCTCGATCATCGCCGATTTCCATACGGACTACCACACGCCGGGTGATGTCGCGTGGAAGCTCAACAACGAGAGCGCCACGCAGGTGTGCCACATGTACCACGACATCATCCTAGAATTGGCGACCAACCCGGAGCGGCCCGAGTTCGTTCAAAGCGATGCGGCTTCGTCGGGCCCGAACCTCGGAGATATCACCGTCCGCCTCGGCATCATGCCCGATTACAACGCCAGCGGTCTCGGGTTCCGCATCAGCGATGTCAACCCGGACGGCCCAGCCGACAAGGGCGGTATCAAGCCAGGCGACCATCTCATCCGGTGGGATGGCCAGAAAGTCAAGGACATCCGCAGCTGGATGGGCATGCTGGTCAACTACAAACCGGGCGATGTCGTCAAGGTCGGCGTTGATCGAGATGGCGAAGAGGTGACACTCGAAATTACGCTCGGCGCCAAATAGCCAGACCGTCACATCCCACACCACCAAGCCCCCGCACAGGCGGGGGTTTTTCATAGCCACTGTGACAGCCCGCAGCACCCTAGACTTGACTGAACACCAAGCGAGAGGCCTGTACAGATGGAGATTTTCAGGGAGTTCACCTTCGACTCGGCGCACGCAATCAGCTCGCTTCCCGAGGGGCACAAGTGCAAACGCATGCACGGCCACACCTACACCCTCACCGTCCACCTCACCGGCGGACTCGACCCCAACATCGGCTGGATCCTCGATTTCGCCGATCTGAAAGCACTCGTCTGGGACGAAGCGCTCAGCCACCTCGACCATCGCACGCTCAACGACATCACAGACATGGGCTCGCCGACGTGCGAGAACATCACGCTCTGGATCTGGCGCCGGCTCAAGCCCAAACTGCCGGGGCTGACCAAACTCACACTCCGCGAAGGCCAGAACTCCGGTTGCATCTACACCGGCGAATGACCGGCTACGGGCAGCCGGCGTTGAAGTTCGAGATCCAGGCGGTGAAGTCATCCGGGGCGACCAGGCCGTCTTCGTTTTGGTCGGCAGCGGGGTCGTTCTGGTTGAATGCCGCGATCCAGGCCGTGAAATCGGTCGAGTCGAGCAAGCCATCGCCGTTGACATCGGCAATGCAAGGCACACTGATCTCGACCGTGAGCGTGGCGCCGGTGCTGAACTCGACTTCGCCGCACTGCCCGATCACCCAACTGGAATAGCCCCCCTCGTCGGCATCGCTGACATTGGAGAGAACCAACGTGTCGGCAACCTCGCCGGGCACGACGGTGCCGTCTTTGAACCAGAGGTAGCTGTCAACATCACCCGATGCCACGACGCTGAACGTCACATCGCTCCCCGGCTCAACGGTCTGCGAAACGGGCTGGTCGGTGATCGACACCAGCTCCGTCACCAGAACCATCATCCCGACTGACATCGCCACCCGGCAATCCGTCGTCACCTCGAGCGTGTACAGCCCCTCATCGCTCGGAAGCACGCCGGCGATGGCCAGCGTCGGGCTCGTCTGGCCGGTGAGAGCAGAACCATCGCGATACCACTGGTACGTCGGATTGAGCGCGCCGACATCCATCGTGATGTTCAGGTCCGATCCTTCGCACAGCGTGACATCGGCGGGTGCATTGTCAAAGTAGATCTCCGGGCAGTAGCCCGGCGCCATCTGGACCGCTTGGAAGCTGTTGACCCGGCCATGGCCGAAGGTGTCATCCTCGCCCGGAGCACCGAGATCGTCGGCGGACGCATAGAGGATGTCGCGGAGGTCCCTCGGCCTCAATTCCGGCCTTGCGGAATGGATGAGCGCCGCGACTCCTGCCGAGATCGGACAGGCAAAGCTGGTCCCGCTGCCCGTGCCCTGCCCGCCACCAAGCGTCGTCGAACGGACACCGGCACCGGGAGCGAAGACATCGATGGCTCGGCCGTAATTGCTGAATCCGGCCTTGGTGTCGGAGGTAGTCGAGGCACCAACAACCACCGCGTCTTCGTGGTCAAAGCCACCGAGATTCACATTGTCATTGCCCGCGGCCCGGAAATAGAGGCAGCCCTGTTCTCGGCAATATTTCGCCGTCGTCTGCACGCTTGCCGACTGCACGCCGGACCAACTCACACTCGTGACGGTGGCCCCGTTGTCCGCCGCCCATCGGGCGCCTTGGTTGAGATTGCCCCCCGTCGCGGTGCCCGCGCCGCCGTTGTTGACACGGACCGGCATGATCTGGAAGTTCCACCCGGCCCCGACGACCTGCGTGGCGTTGTTGCCATGGGCCGCGGCGCACCCGGCGCAGAATGTGCCATGCCCGTTGTAATCCTGAATATCGCCTCCCTCGGCCTGCGTCAGATCGGTGTACGCATTGAACCCGGGAAGAAGAAGATCCTGAAGATCCGGGTGGTCCAGATCGATGCCCGTGTCGATGATCGAAACAATCGAGGAGGCATCTCCGGTGACGATATCCCACGCCTTGACGGATTGAAGCTTGGTGTGCTGCCAGGAGTTGGAGAAGTTCGGATCGTTCGGCACCGTATCCACAGGAAACACAATCCAGTTCGGTTCGACATATTCATAATCCCCGGTGGCCATGAGCTCTTTGGCATAGGAGTTCTCATCCATACCCTCGGGGATATTGACGATGTATTCATCGACCTCGCCGAAGAACTCGACCGCATTGGGCAGGAGCCGGGCGCGGGCCCGATCGGTTGCCTCGGCTTGCTGGAACACCCGCATCGGCTTTGCCGGGGATGCATTGGGCGCCGGGTTCGTCGCCGCGTAGAGATCCTGTCTCGGCCGGACGATCATCTGGCCGCTGAACTCCATCACGCCGGGTTGCTCGACGAACGTCTGGTCGGCGGGCTGGCCCGTGTCGACCTGTGCATGAACAGAAAACGCAGCCAGCGCACAAACTAGGCAGCGATACAGCATCGACATTGTCAAACCTTTCCTGATCGAGTTGCTCCCGCAGGCGAGTGTACCACATTCGCTGCCCGAACTGGGCGACAATCCCGGATTACGATTCGGACCACACCATCCGAAAAAGAAGGCAGGGCCGTCGTTGGACGACCCTGCCGGCGGTTGTCAGTGGGCGATACTGGACTTGAACCAGTGACCTCCTCGATGTCAACGAGGCGCGCTAGCCAACTGCGCCAATCGCCCGTTTCGCCGATACTGCCCGGCGGTGTCGACTATAGGACCACAGATCGGCCCCGTCACGTGACGTGGACCCTAGTTCAGGATGACGATCTCGACCCGCCGGCTGGCGGCCTTGGACCCCTTCGGATTCGCCGGTCCGAAGGCAGCCGAGTAGATCAGGTTGTTGTCCACGCCCTTGGAAACCAGGTACGCCTCGACCGACATCGCCCGCTCCGCGCTCAGCCTCTCGTTGGTCTTCCACTTGCTCTTGCGGATCGGATCGGTATCGGTATATCCCTCAACCCGGATCATCCGGCCCGGATACTGACTCGCGATCACGCTGGCGATGCGATCCAGCGTCGCCTTGGAACTGCGCTTGAGCTCCGTCTTGCCCGAGTCAAAGAGCACATCCCCCGCGACGCCGACCACGACATCCATGCCCCGTGTCGAGATGGTTGTGCCCGAGATGTCCTCAAAACCGGTCTGGCCCAATTCCGCGGCCCGGTCGGCCTCGCTCTGGGCCATCAGCAGATCCTGCTCCAACGACTGGGCTCTGGCGTTGGCCGCTGCAAGCCGCTCCTGGACCGAGGCCAGATCCGATCGAAGCTGGCTCGACTCGGCGACCGCTGCGTCGTAGTCCTCACGAGGCACCGAACTGCACCCACCCAACACCGTCGCGAAGACACACAGCGACACCACCGACACCAAACCACGATTCATCCGCATTCTTGAGCTCCTTCTCAGCGGCCACGCCCCGCACACCGCGGGGACCATCTCTCATAGATCCAAAGACTACACACTCCGAGCACCCCTCGCACACTCAAGGCAGATTCAACGGCACCGACCACGACATCAACGATCCGAGCCCTGCCTCAATCAAGGGCTTGCACAGGATCACCAGGAGCGCACCGATTGCCAGACACGGGCCGAACGCCATCATCCGGGCCGCCTTGAACGAGAAAATCAGCCCGAAAATGGCAAAGAACAGCCCCACCACCACCGCTGCAAAGAACGTCAGGATCGCATCGGGCCAACCCAGACACGCCCCGACCGCTGCCAGCACGTGGACATCACCGAGTCCCATCGCCTCCTTGCCGAACGCAAGCGACCCAAAGATACGCACGCCCCAGACGAGCCCTCCGCCGATGAGATACCCCATCAGCACCCCCGTCAGCGCCTGGAGCCAGAGCGGTACATCCGCCCAGCCAAAGGCCTCGACCGCGCCCCACGCCCCCGCCCATCCAAGGGCAGCCACTGGTGCCAGAAATGCCAACTCCCGCACCATCTCTCGCCGGGCGTGCGGATACTGGACCCACATCTCAGGCGTATCGGCCTCGGCCAGATCCGCAAGATCCTCCGCGGGTGTTGATGCCTTGGCCTCGGCAAGGGCTTGCGCTTCCCAAGCCTCGTAGTCCGCGAAACTCCGACCAATACGCCCAGTAGCCAACAGCAAATTGGCTACGCCCAGCCCAATCACCGCGCCGAAGCATGCACCGACCCACCACCAGCCCGCAGGCCCGGGTGTGGCGATGATCCAGTCCCCAAGCCGACCCGCGGTGTACCGAAGATCATCCTGACCCACAAGCAGCGCATTGAGCGGATGCAGCACCAACGCCACACCGACCGGCACCCACGTCAGCACCAGCGGGATCGTGAAGGTCTTGAAATCGATCAGGGTCATCGCCACCAGCGAGCCGACCAGCACGAGCAGCACGGTGAACGCGGGCCACGTCTCACGCACGCCGTTCTTCGCCCAGTCCGGCTTGATCGAGCCCCAGTCAATCCCGAGCGCCACCGTCCCCGGCGGCACGACGTACCACAAAATGTACAAACCCGCAAACAACACCGCGACAAGCGTCTCAACGAGCGGATACTCCGGAGAGATCGACTCCCTGCAAAACCGGCACCGTCCACGCAAAAACAACCAGCCGAAGATCGGGATGTTCTCACGGAAGGTCAGCTTGGTATTGCACTTCGGACATCGCGAACTCGGCACGATCACCGGCAACCCCTTCGGCAGCCGATACACCAGCACGTTCACCAGCGAGCCGATGCACGCACCGACTGCAAAGATCCAGACCACCGGCAGCCAGATCGCCATCGCCGAGTAGACATGCATCCTCAGATCACTCATGCCTCGTCCGCATCATCGAGTTGCGATGAAAGCTCCTCGACGCGCTGCTCCGCCTGATCCAGCACAGCCCGACACCGTTTGACCAGCCCGACGCCCCGCTCGTATGCCTTGATCGACTCCTCCAATCCGATCTGTCCAGACTCGATCCGGTCGATCAGCGATTCGAGTTCCTCCATCGCGGCCTCGAACGATGGACCATCGCCGGCCTTGCCCTGTCGAGTGTCCGTCTCGGATGTCTCGGATTTCCTGGCCACGAGTATGCTCCAAACTGGGAAACGGTTGACCCTACCGCGAATCGTCGAACAGATCCATCTGATCTCGGCCTTCAGGGGGCTTTCGCTTTGGCCTTCGTGGCTTTCGAGTCGGGTCGGCCCCGCCCACGACCGACTCGATCGCCCCATCCGCAAGCCTCGTCTCGATCCGATCACCTCTGGATACATCCGACAAGGACCGCACCACCCGCCCATCAGGCCCGAGAGTCACCGAATAGCCCCGCGCCAGCACAGCCAGAGGCCCCACGGCTTCGAGCTCTCGCTGCCGCGCCGAGAGGCGGTTTCGGTGCGCCAGAATCCGGTCATGCACGGCCTGATCCAGTCGGCGACGGAACTGGTCGATCGGTATGGGATCGAGCCGGCGGATCATCGCCGATTGCAGCCGTTGAGACGCCAGGGCCAGCCTCGCGCTGCGTTGGGATTGGAATCGAGACACCAGCGCGATCGGTTTGTGCCGCTCCAGCCGGCCGGCGAGCCGTTCAAAGTTGGCCATGGCTCCGCTCAGTCTCGTGCGCAGAACCCGGGCCATGTGCTGACGATCCCGTCCCAACCGTTCGCGGTATTGCTCGACCAAGTTCCCGGGGCGACACAGCGTCGGACGACGCTCGATTGCTTCCAACGCCCGCGCGGCCTCGGTAAGCGACCGACGCATCGCGCGATCAAGTCGAGCACGCTGGCGCGAGAGCTGCTCGCCCAACGCCTCCCGGTCCGGCACGAGACGCATGGCTGCCTGGGTCGGTGTCGCGGCCCGAACATCGGCGACGAGCTCGGCGATCGTCGTGTCCGTCTCGTGTCCGATCGCAGCGACAACCGGGATCGGGCACCGCCGAATCGCCTCGGCGACCTCGCGCTCGTTGAAGGTCCACAGGTCTTCCATCGACCCTCCGCCACGGGTCAGCACGACCGCATCGACGCCGAGCGATTCGTGCGCCAAAGACAGGCGATCCAGTGCCCGGACAATCTCGGCCTTGGCACCATCGCCCTGTACGCGCGCATCGACCAGAAGCACACCCACCGCCGGGCAGCGCCGGCGCGCGGTATCGAGCACGTCCTGATACGCCGCGGACGAGCGGCTCGTGATCACCGCGATCCTCTTCGGAAACGTCGGCAGGGTGGCTTTGTGCTCGGCATCGAACCAACCCAGTTCCCGCAGTTCCTTGACCAACTTCTGATACGCCAGATCCAGCGCCCCGGCCCCCACCGGTTCGAGTCGGATTGCGATCAGCGAGACCTTGCCCGCCTTGGCATAAAAATCCACCCGGCCGGAAGCGACCACCTCTTGTCCGTTCTCAGGCACAAACCCGAGTTTGCGCGCGCTGCCGGCGAACACGACGCACTGGATGACCGCATTGGCATCTTTCAGATCAAAGTACCAATGCGTGCGTTCTCGAAAGCCAGAGATCTCACCGAGAACGCGGACTGACTTGGGAACGCCCTCAGCGATCGCGTGGTCAACGATCGACGCCAGCGCCGACACCGAGAGCACACCCGACGCTTGAGACGAGGCTTTGGAGACTCGGGCTCTGATCTCGCCGGCATTGAATGGAAGTCGGCCGCTCATGTCGGCGCCTTGCCCATCGGCAGCGCATCCCGCCCGGTCATCCACTCGTAGGCATCAAGCAGCCCGGTGATGTGTCGGCTGACGCGGTGGTGCTCACGGATATAGATCCTCGCGGCCGAACCGATCCGGGTACGAAGCGTCTCGTCCTCGAGCACCGAACCAATGGCGGTCGACCAGTCGCTCGCCGAACCGGCCACGACGAACGCCCGGCTCGGATCGGAGATGGCCGGGATGGCGTCATCCTCCGATGCGATCACAACCATTCCGCGCGCCATGGCGTCCAGTACGAGGCTGTGGTACTCCCCGGCGTGGTCGGGCCAGATCAGAACATCCGCCCGCAGCGCCAACTCCCGATTGGCCTCCAGGTTCGGAATCCGGCTGAGCAGCGGTGACAGCCCGAGCGAACCGACAAGCGGATCGGCACGGGTACGCTGCATCGCCGATGCATCGGCGAAGATCATGAAATCCTCACGCCGGCTGGCAACCGCAGCGAGGCCGCGCAGGGCCGAGGCCCATGCATGTGGGTTCGATCCCGGGCCGCCGAGAACCAGAGCAAAATCTACGCCGTTTTTGTGCGCTTCAATCGGTTCGGCCGGTGATACGCCCCAAGGCACCTCACGCATATGCACGCTGCTGGCGCCCTCAGCGATCAGGGCCCGGGTCAGTGTCGGGCTCGGGGTCAGCAACAGCGTGTTCGTATGCCTCTCTTTGACGAAGCTGCAAGCGCGGGGCACCTCATGCCGGGAACGAACCTCCAGAACAAGTGCCGAGCCGGCATTCGAGGCAACGTTGGCCGAGATGGCGTACGACCTCGATCCGAAGGCGTGAACCACCATCGGCTCCCGGTCCTCCGCCTCGATCTCATCGAGTATCTCTCGTGCACGCAGACCCCGTGTCCACGCCGCCCCGCGATCGCGGTAGCCGACCACATCGAAACCAAACACATCCGTCATGGTGTCGAGCATGTCGCTCGGCAGGGCCACCGTGGTGCGCACATCCGCGTCGACCAGCCCGATGCCGAGCGTCCGAATCATCGGCAATTCAACTTTCGCAAAGTTCCGATCAATCAGCAGCAGCACGCGCACGGGAGATCAAACCTTGTCCAGACACCGACGCAAATCCAGATCAACCGGGCGGGGATGAAACCGATCCGGGTTGTTGGCAACATCGTTGGTATTCCAGAGACCGATCCAGTGCCCGGGCTCGATCTCGCACAGCACGTAATCCGACGACTCGACATCACGACTGCACATTTCGGCCGGTGGATCATGCCAAGGCCACCAAGGTCTGGCATTCATTGCCTCATCCAATCCGATCATGCTCGGCAGGGAGATCCACTGCGATTCATCATCGACCACATCCGCAACCGTCACAAGATCTTCTTCTGTCGATTGGGCGCGATCCAGCGTCGGGATGCACGCGAGCAGACCCCGGGTGTACGGATGCAACTGTCTCTTGAACAGATCCGCAGTGCCGGCGTATTCCACGACCCGGCCCGCGTACATCACGCAGACCACATCGGCGTATTCCGCGACGACGCCGAGATCGTGCGTGATCAGCACCACCGACATATCGTGGGACTCTTTCAGTTCGTTGATCAGATCAAGAATCTGTTTCTGGATCGTCACATCGAGCGCTGTGGTCGGTTCGTCGGCGAGCAGCAACTTCGGCCGACACGCCAGCGCCATGGCGATCATGGCGCGCTGACGCATTCCGCCCGAGAACTCGTGCGGATAGGCTTTGAGCCGGCGCTCGGCATCATCAATTCCCACTTCTTTGAGCGCCTGGATTGCGATCTCCCGGGCCTGTCTGCCGCGGACACCCCGATGGAGCCGAATCGCCTCGAGGATCTGCTCGCCGATGGAGTAGACCGGATTCAGGCTGGTCATGGGTTCCTGGAAGATCATGGCGATCTCTCCGCCACGGATATCGCGCATCTCGGTCTTGTCGAGCTTGAGCAGATCGACCGGTCCCTTGCTCGACTCGAAAAGGAGCCGGCCCCGGTCGACGCGCGAGGGCGGGCTTGGAACGAGCCGGAGCAGGCTCATCGCCGTGACGCTTTTGCCGCAACCGGACTCGCCGACGATTGCGACCGTCTGTTTCGGGTACACCGCGAGGTTGGCGCCATCGACGGCCTGGATGCGCGGGCCGTCACCGTTATCGAACGAGACCGCGAGGTCGTCGATCCTCAGTATCGGTTGGTGGGCGGGATCGTTTCCCATCACTTGCGGGCCCTCTTCGGATCAAAGGCCTCGCGGAGACCCTCGCCGACAAAGTTCAATGCGAGCAACGTCGTTCCCAGGAGCAGACATGGAAACAACAGGAGCCACCAGTCCGACCGGTGGCGATTGAGCGCATCAAGACCATCGGCAGCAAGGTTGCCCCAGCTCGGCAGCGGGAGTTTCACGCCGATGCCAAGAAAGCTCAGAAAGCTCTCCTGAAGAATCGCCTGCGGGACGGTCAGCGTCGCATAAACGATGATCGGGCCCATGAGGTTGGGCAGCAGGTGCCGAAGAAACTGGCGATGGACGGGCACACCGATCGCGCGGGCGGCCTCCATGAAGGGCTGCGCTTTGAGACTCAACACCTGCCCGCGGATCACGCGCGCCATGGTCAGCCAACTCACGCCTCCGATGGCGATCAGCAGGATCGCCAGATCAATGGCCTTGCGCTGCCCGGCGGAGAGCTCCCGAGCCTTGATCTCGGATCTGGCCCGTTCTTCCAGATCCGATTTCAGGGTAGGGTCATCCGTCAACAGGTTCTTGGCTGCCTCACGAGTATCCGGCAGCCCCCGTTCAACAGCGGTCTGCTTCGCCAACTGCATGACATACGCCGTGCGCTCGCCCTGCCGGCTGATGTAGTTGTCAACAAGGGCATCGCCGGCGACCGCAAGCAGAACCACAAGCAGGATGTACGGCAAACCATAAATGATGTCGACGATGCGCATCATGAACCCATCGACCTTGCCTCCGACGTAGCCAGCGATGAGACCATACGTCGTGCCGATGAAAACGCTGATCAACGCCGCGGCGATTCCGATGCCGAGACTGATCCCCCCGCCGGTGAGCACGCGAACGAGCACGCTTCGTCCGAGCTTGTCGGTTCCGAGCCAGCTTCGTGGCCAAGCCTTGCGGAGTTCGTCGGCCATGTCACCCTCGGTCGTGGCCATGACCTCATCGGTGGTCAGACCGTGCTCCTCGGCGATCCGTTCGATGATCTTCGGATCGACCGCGGCATTGAGCCGGAGTACCTGCTCGTGGTCGGGCTTGACCCATCGCGGCGGGAGACGACTGACCTTGGCGTCCCCGGCGTTGTAATAGGGGATGGTTTCGCCCTCCGGAGCATTCGGAGCCGGGGCGAGCGTCCACCTGAGCGAACCCAGACAAACCACGGCCATCACGACCAGGAAGATCATACCGACCATCCCGACTTTGCTTCTGGTCAACGGGTTGTCTTTGGCGGGCGGCGGTGCCGCGAGCGCCGGTATCGATTCTTCCGCCATGGCGCGGAGCATACCCGCTTCGGGGCCAGCGGGCACGCGGGCCGGCCTTGGTTTTCGTTTGGGCCGGGGCTAGTTCTCTTCGAGGCGTTGGAGCAGCCTGAGCGCGGAGCGCCAGATTGATGTGGCGATCGGTTCCCGATGGGTCCCGATGCGCATCTTTCCAGTGCTGCCGAAGGTCATGGGTGGATCCCCGATGACCATGGCTTCGATCTGGAAGTATGGTTCGTTGGCCTTGCCTGTGACGGGTGAAATCGGGATTTCGCCGCCCGCGGTTGCGGTGAGCGTTTCGTGTGGGATCTCGCGGTTGCCGGCATCGGCGATGCGCACCAGCTTGGCCCGGACCGTCACCTCGGGATTGCTGATCGAGCGGAACGTGACCTCATCGCCCAGTTTCGGCCCGACCCTGGCGAACGATGTCGCACGAACCAATCCGCGAACCACCCATCGGCCCGATCCGACGCGGGCAATCTGCTGGCCCTGATTGATGAACTGGCCCTGGCTCGACATCGGCAGCATCTGGAGAACGACGCCGGGCTCCTCGGCCCGTATGGTGAGTGATTCGATCACGCTGCGCTCACGTTCGATGCGTCTGATTGCCGCATACTCGTTCTGACGCTCGATCGAAGCGGCCGCAGGATCTTCCTGCATCAGGGCGTCGGCGCGAATGCGCGAGGTCTCCAACTCACGTTGCGCCTCATCCAGGGCCATCTCAACGGATGGATTCTCGAGCTGCGCCATTGGCTCCTCGGCATCAACAACATCGCCCGGATACACGTCGATGCTGTCGATGAATCCGTTCTGGCTTGCATAGCAGACATGCTCCTGTTCCATCCCGACCACCCCGAGGGCCATGACCTGGCGAGGAACGGGTACGAGCACGAGAAACAGCGGCAGCGCTCCAAAGACCAGTGTCGCCAAGACTCCGGCGCGTACGCGATGCATTCGTGCTTCATCGGAGTGGATGAGGTAGTTGCCTACGTTCTTTCCGACCCGGTAAAACTCTTTGCCCCCGTACATCGCCGCCAGACCGATACCAAGATAGAGGTACTTCGTCGAGAGCATGGCCGAGATGCCCATGACAATCGAGATTTTGTAGAGCGCGGTCATGATGCCGAAGATGAACAGCGTGGTCCGCATCGGAAAGCTGAATCGGCTGTGCGGCATCGGAACACCGAGCAGGATGTGCTTGAAAACCGCGATGGCGTGCTTCTGAGCGGTCGAACGGAGATTCGGGATTTCAAGCAGATCGCTCGCAATGTAGTAGCCATCGAACCGCATCAATGGGTTGAGGTTGGCGATCACGGTGGCGATGCCGGCGACAACCACGATATCGAACGCGAAGAGCTGGATGGTGGCCGTCGGCGCGATCGCCCAGACAAAGACCGCCAGCGCCGCGATAAAGAGCTCGACATAGACACCGGCCAGCACGACGGTGAGTCGTTCCGAACGCTTGGAGAAGCCCCAAGAAGCGGTGGCGTCAACATACGCGCACGGCGTTCCAGCAATGAAGTAGGCCCCCATCTCGGGCACTTCGCCGCCAAGGATCTTACAGGCGTAGGCGTGACCGAATTCGTGGATCAGCTTCAGCGACACCAATGCGAGCCAGAGCCCGATAAGGCGTTCTGGTGTGAAGACATTGCCGAGAGGCGTGAAAAACGTGTCCCAGTTCTTCACGAGCATATACAGGGCGGAACCAACCACTGCCATCCAGACCATGAGCGCCCACTTGGTGAACATCCATGAGACGAAGTGCTTGGTTCGGTCCAGAAACGCATCCGGGTTGAACAGCGGCACCTGAAGGAACAGGAACGCCATCTTTCGAGAGGATCGAACGGCCTTGAGCTTGGCCTGCCGCCGGCGGTAGAGCGATTTGTCATCGGGAACGGGCAGATTCAGGAACCCGAGGCCGTGAAGCCCAAGAATAAACTGGAAAAAATCTTCCTCATCATCCTCTTCCAGCAGGCCCTCCTCGACGAGGCTGTCGAAAATCTCACCGAGCGACCGCTCATCGGTGATGGCAGCACAGAGCTGGTAGTCGGCTTCACCGACCTTGTGAACCGCCAGCGTCATGGGATCGCGGAAGACGTATGAGACTTCATCACGGAAGACGTGGCGGTGGACCTCCAGATCGGCGCGCATGGCGACATGCGCCGGACGAAGCCTGGAGGCGATGGTCTCGTTCTGTTCCTGCTGATCGCTGCTCATAGCCAGTAATTCGTCCGGAAGTAGTCGACAATTCGGTGCGTTGCAAGCCACCACACGGGCTTGCTTCCAAAGTCCACGCGGGCGATGCCTTCCATGCCGGGCTTGAGCCAGTTGCCCGACTCGTTCAACTCGGCCTCGGTGATGAACACGGTCTTGCCTCTGATCGGTACGGCATGCGGCTGGACGCGCTCAACCTGAAGGTTGATCGGTGATTCAGGCTTGGCGTTCGGGGCAAAGCGTCCGACACGCCCGGGTTCGATGTACGAGGCGACCCGCTGAGGCATCTGGATCTCCACGGTCCACGAACCCGCCTGAGCGATCTGGAACATGGGCTGTCCCATGGACATCGCCTCGCCGATGGAATCGCGGAGATCGCCTTCGACAATCTTTCCATCAAATGGCGCCACAACCCGGGTCATGGCGATCTGTCGGTCGACACGCTCGAGCCGGCTCGATGCCAGCCTCTGCTCGGCACGGGCAAGCTCCGCCCCGACATTGTCTTGATTGCTGATCGCCCGATCTTCATTGATCTGTGCGATTTTGAGCTGGGCGAGCAACTGCTCACGCTCGACCTGGAGGTCTTGGTCATCGAAGACGGCGAGAAGCTGGCCTTCCTTGACCGAGTCTCCCGCGGTTGCAAAGACGGCCAGAAGTGTTCCCTGAAATGGCGCCGACATGTGCCGAACCACCGACGGTTTGACCGTTGCCGGGGCATTGGCGCTGAATGTCATCGTCCCGAAGGCGACCCAAGCCATGATGCCGAGCATGGAGAGTGCTGCGACCTTGCACCCCCACCCCCGCGGGCTGAACAGCTCCTTCGTGGTGTGTTTGACCGATGACGCGCAGTGCGCGAGCACCGACCTGTTCGCCCGATCGATCAAACCAAACGCCGGCGCGTACGGCTCCATCAACCCCTTGATGCTCTCGAGCTCTTCATCGGAAAATGGAAGATCGGTACGACGCCTCATGCTCACGATCATGGTGGCGCCATTGCCCGCATCGAGCGGAATCGACGCAACACAGGCCCCGCCGAGGTGCTGCTGCCAGCGTTTGTGGACCCGATACTTCTTCAGTTGCTTCGTCTCGCCCGTTGGATCTTCCTGCCAGGTGGTGATCTCGCCTCGATCGAGGGCTTCGCCCATGGCATCGCGCATCAAGCGCACCGCCTCGGCCCGATCGCTCACTTCATCGAGCCCCGAGACCGCCTGAACCTTCACCCGATGACCCTGCGCAACACCAATGGCTGTTTGTTCGCAACCGAGCTTTGTTCGCAGATTCGAGACCAGCGCAAACGCGAGCTCAACGCCCGAGGTATACGCCGCGGCCTTGGACGTGCTCGCATCCGGCTTGTCGTCCTCGGGAACTTGTGCCGCGATCTCGATCCGGGAAGCGCCCAGCATGATCTGGGCCGCAAATGCCTCGAGCAGCTCGCGCTGCATGACCGCTTCACGTTCATCGTTGCATCGAACCACCAGACTCATCACACCGATCAGCGGCCCGGTGATGTCGCGCAGGAGCACGGACATCAGGCTGATCCTGAACCTGGCATCCTTTGAGGTGAACTGCCGGGCAATCGGCGTCGCTTCCTTCATGGATTCGCTGAGCAGATCCTCGACCGGCTTCTTCCAGAACTTCGGATCGGTCGAACCGGTGTGCCAGTAGTCTTCGACAACCTCCGCACCGAGGCGAACGCTGATCGCACCATACGGGCTCCGAAAGGCCTGAACGATGGCCGCCGAGGCCCGCTTGTAGAAGGTCGCCTTGGAGTCACACCGCATGGCCAGATTCGAGATCAGCGTCGAGACCTGCCTGACCAAACTCTCAGACAGTGGTGCAGCCGAGTTGTCCTGAATTGTGTCATTCATCAATGATTCGTTCCCAGTGCTGCGGATCAGAGCAGGCTGTTTGTGACAACGTCGGCCGGTTCATTCGTCTCAAGCTTGATCGGGGTAAAGAACACAAAGCCGGATTCAAAGGCATCCTCACGGATCAGACGACACCGGAGACAGCGGGCAAACACGATCGGCAGATCAAGCTCGCCCTTCTCGAACTCCAGCTTGTACACATCCCCGACGCGCAGCGGCACACTGGACATGAGACGACATCCACCGGGCGAAAGATCGCCGGTCACCGCGTCGATATCCGGCTCCTGATACCCGCTGGCATTGCCGGGCCTGATGATGACGCCACACCGAAGCTCGTACCGTTCACTCGAACGCTGGCGACGGATGGCCTCGGGTGTCTGCTGCTCGAGTTCGACGAGCAGGTCGTGCGCCCACCCCTCGAAACTCATCTCATCCTGGCCCTTTTTGTCCGATCCCATGACTTACCCTTTCAGACATCCAATTACTGAATGCAACTCGTTCTGTTCTTACTTCCGTCGCCCACCCTTGGGTGTGCTGGACTTGTCACCGATCGAGGCCACGTGTGGTCCGGAATCGGTGCTGTTGGTTGTGCCGAACCCGAATCGGAGCATCGTCCAGAACTTGCCGAGGAAACCATCTGAACGCGGCTCGTTGTCCCGCTCTAGGATATCGGTATGTGTGACGTCCTCTTGGACCTCGACTTCATGATCCACCGGCTCGAACTGGTCGCCGAACGTGGTATCCCCCCCAAGGTCGGTGCTCTCCGGCAAACCGAAATCAATCGATTCAATCGGTTGGGCAAGCTCCGATATCTCCTGAATCTCTGATGCGACCCAGTTGATCGTCTGTTCTGCACTGGGCATGGCGGCCACATCGGCTTCGTATTCGGGCAAATCGGCTGCCGGCAGTTCGGTTTCAACAGGTGAACGGTCCGGCTGCGATTCCTGATCTCCCGCACGGACATCGAACGATCCGTCCCGAGCAGCTTCCGGCGCAGCCGATGGAACAGCCTCCGCCTGATCCGATCCAAACTCATTCGAGTTGGTCACTTCGATCGTGATGGTTTTCTCGATGGTGTTGCCGTCGGCATCCGTGATGCGCACAACCAGGTCATGGGATGTTGCGGTTTCAAAGTCCAGCTTCGCCGCGCCCTCGGCCACCGTAATATTCCCATCGGCATCAATCTCGAAGCGACCATCGGCATCGCTGACCAGCTCGTAGGTGTGCGTGTCGTCGGCATCGACGTCCACGACCGAGGCTGTCGCCACAACCGTCCCCGGAGCCGCGTTCTCGCTCACCGTCCCGCCCGTGAACTCCACGTCGATCGGGGCCTCGTTCACATCGGACACGCCGATCGTCAGCGTCTGATCAATCGTCTGGCCCGCCGAGTCCGTCACGCGCACCGTCACCTCGTGGCTCGAACCGTCCTCGAAGTCCAGGTCCGCACCATCGGCCACCGTAATGTTTCCATCGGCATCAATCTCGAACCGACCATCGGCATTGTCTGTCAGCTCGTACGTATGCGTGTCGTCCGCATCGACGTCCACCACCGAGGCTGTCGCCACAACCGTCCCCGGAGCGGCGTTTTCAGACACCGTCCCGCCCGTGAACTCGACATCGATCGGGGCTTCGTTCACATCGGACACGCCGATCGTCAGCGTCTGATC
>DRKT01000034.1 GCA_011053195.1 Phycisphaerales bacterium
CCGGGCTTGACATCATCAAGATCCCGGCCACAGATCGAATCAGGATCGATCTGCCTGGCTTCATCCTCGATCATCAGGCGCAGGCCCGGAGTGTGGCCATCGGTCTTCGGCCAAGTGCGAATCCAGATGGGCTTGTCGTTCTGCCGGTCGTAGCCATGATTGATGACATTGGCCAAGGCCTCATCAACGGCCAGGGCAATCTGTGTCGCAGGGGCTTCCTTGAATCCAAGACGGCGCGAGATCCCGAGCACCATCTCGCGTGCCCCGGCAAGGTAGATCGGATCACTCAGGATCCTCAGTTCGACGGCACTCTCGTCGCCGGTCATCGCTCGGCCTCCGGATCGGGCGGTGCTTGGCCCGCCATGTACCACTGAGCCCATCGGCTCGCGGCCCGTTCCCGCTCCATCCGGGGGGCGCTCGGGTCATACCCGAAGTCCTCGCCCGTCAGATCGTGCAGCGTGTCGATCGAGGCCAGCCGAACCAGGGGATCATCGCTCGAAAGCAGCTCAATCAACGGACCCACGGCCGAGACATTCCCGGTCTGTCGAGTCTCTCTGATCGCGGCGAGGCGGTCTTGGGGCAACTGGGAATTGAAATCGGGCCTGACCGACAGCGAGCAGGCAACACCAAAAAGCGTGAAGATCGCGATGGGCATGATCCTGAGCATCGGGATGATCCTAAACTCTCCGCCTACCCGGGGCCGGTTCGGCTCTGTGGACCGAGGAGTCCGGTTGAACATGACACCCCCATTCTCCAGCCCCGCCCCGGACCACGATCCGCACGACGAGATCATCCCCGTCCTGGATTTCGGGGGCCAGACCACGCAACTCATCGCCCGCCGACTCCGGGAAGTCGGCGTGTTCTCCACCATTCTTCGACCCGATACATCGGCCGATGAGCTCCGAGCGATGCAGCCAAAGGGAATTGTGCTCTCCGGCGGGCCGGCGAGCATCTTTGAGGAGGGAGCGCCGGACATGGATCCGGCTCTGCTTAGGCTGGGCGTGCCCGTGCTCGGGATCTGCTACGGCATGCAGCTTGCCAGTCGGCATCTCGGAGCTGCGGTCACACGGGCCGAGCATCGTGAATATGGGCAGGCCAATCTGACCATCGCCGACGATTCGGACCTCTTTCATGCGGTCCCGTCTCCGACCACGGTTTGGATGAGCCACAGCGACCAGGTCGCCGCTCTCTCGGCGGCCCATCTTCAGCCCATCGCCTCGACCCCCACATGTCCCTTCGCTGCGGTTCGCAGCACGGACCCGCAAGTCACGTTCTTCGGCGTGCAGTTCCACCCCGAAGTGACCCACACACCCTATGGCACGGATCTGATCCGCAACTTTGCTTACGCTGTGTGTAAGTGCTCCGGAACATGGCGGATGACCGAGTTCGCCGAGACGCAGATCAACCGGATTCGTCGGGTCGTCGGAGCGGACCGCGTGATCTGCGGACTTTCGGGCGGCGTGGATTCGGCGGTTGTCACGGCCCTGCTCAAACGGGCCATCGGCGATCAACTCACCTGCGTCTTTGTCGACAACGGACTGCTTCGACGCCACGAACGACAATTGGTTGAGACGACATTCAAAGACCACTTCAACATCGACCTGCGCGTACTCGATGCCTCGAAGGCATTTCTGAAGGATCTGGTTGGCGTCACCGATCCGCAGGAAAAACGCAGGAGGATCGGGCATCGGTTCGTGGAGGAGTTCAAGGCGGCTGCCGAGGAGATCAAAGGAGCCAGGTTCCTAGCGCAGGGCACGCTGTATCCCGATGTCATCGAATCCGGGCATGGCCATTCCGGAGAGGCGGCCAACATCAAGCTACACCACAACGTCGGCGGCCTGCCCGAAGAACTCGGCTTTGAACTGATCGAACCTCTGCGTGAGCTGTTCAAGGATGAGGTCCGCAAGCTGGGCGAGGTGCTTGGGGTGCCGGATTCGATCCTTTGGCGTCACCCGTTCCCCGGCCCCGGGTTGGCGGTTCGCATACTTGGCGAGATCACCCCGGAGCGGCTCGAGATCGTGCGATCCTGTGATGAGATCGTCCTCGAGGAGATCATCTCAGCGGACCTATACCGCAGCACCAGTCAGGTCTTTGCGGTGCTGCTGCCGGTGCAGTCGGTTGGGGTGATGGGCGATGGCCGGACGTACGAAAACGTCGTCGCGGTCCGCGCAGTCGAGACCCGGGATTTCATGTCGGCAGATTGGGCGCGCATCCCGTTCGATGTTCTCGCGAGGATGTCCAACCGGATCATCAACGAGGTCCGCGGGGTGAACCGGGTGGTCTATGACATCTCGAGCAAGCCGCCGGCGACGATCGAGTGGGAATAGCCATGATCGAGGAATTGCATATCCAGACACCCGGCCGCGGTCTGTACGAGATTACCGCTGAGGTGTCTGCTGTTGTTTCCCAGTCAGCCATCACCGAGGGGTTGTGCACCGTCTTTGTACGCCACACCTCGGCAAGCCTGCTGATTCAGGAGAACGCCGACCCGAGCGCCCGTTCGGATCTGGAAGCATGGATGGATCGATTCGTACCCGATGGCACGGGCTGGGCGCACACGCACGAGGGGCCGGATGACATGCCGAGCCACATCCGCTCGGCGATCACCGCAACCTCACTCTCGATCCCGGTTGATGCCGGGCGCCTTGTGCTCGGCACGTGGCAGGGCATTTACATCTGGGAACAC
>DRKT01000035.1 GCA_011053195.1 Phycisphaerales bacterium
CGGCGCCCCGGGGAGCGAGCACGCGGGGCCGAGCAGATTCTTCGCCATCGCACGATACCGCGCCAGCGTCCGATCGCCGGCAAGCGAGAGCAGATCGAAGTCCTCATTGAGTATCAACACAACCGGCACACGCAGCCCGCCGCAGAGCATCACGCGCTCGGCCAGATCCATGTGCGCATCCCGATCAAGAAACCGACACCTGATTTTTACGGGGTTGGCGCGCTCGATGTGGTCCAGTATGGGCATCTGCTGGGCGCAGTCGCCGCACCAGATCCCGCTGACAATGAGAACATTCAACTCGCGCACAAATGAAGCGATCAGGTCTTGCTGGTCCGGGTCGAGCTTGGTCTGCGCGTGCAGCCGATCCCAACCCGCGCGGTGATGCTCACGACCTGTTGTGAGGTAGTCCTGATATGTCAGGCCGGCGTCGAACTTTTTTCGGAGAAAGTCAGGCTTGAGCATGGTGGAGCGTAGCGCCGCGTGCCGGGGAGATCACCAGCGTTCGCTGTCACTCTGCGGCGCCAGTGGCCAAGGCTCGGATTCCGCGCCATTGACGGTCGTCCCTCCCTGGATGTTGTTCTTCGTAAAGGGCAGAAACGACTGTGGAAAAATGGGGTCCACGGCGCTCACCTCATCGAGCCGCCGCCGTTGTTCTTCGGTCAACGATACATCCAGCGCCCGAAGGTTCGCAGCGAGTTGGTCTATCGTGCGGGCTCCGATGATGGTGCTCGAGACACCCGGACGCTGCTGGATCCACGCCAGTGCCACCTGTGCGGGCGTTGCATCCATCTCGTTTGCCACCGCACACAGCGCATCCACGATGTCCATGTTCCGATCGGTCAGGTTGTTCTTGACCCAGGGCCCACGTCCCGGCTCGATGGTCTCCCGATTCTCGCGCGTGTACTTCCCGGTCAGCACGCCACCTTTCAGCGGCGACCACGGCGTCACACCCATGCCCATCTCTGCCGCCATCGGGAGAAGCTCGTTCTCAACCGTGCGCTCGGCCAGCGAATACTCAATCTGGAGCGCGATCGCCGGCGTCCAGTTCTTGAAGATGGCCTCGTACTGCGCCTGCGCGCACTTCCATGCGGGCGTGTCGCTGATGCCGAAGTACCGGACCTTGCCCTGCCGGACAAGATCATCAATCGCGCGCATGGTTTCGTCGATCGGCGTGTTCTTGTCCCAGAAGTGCATCCAGTAGAGGTCGATGTACTCGGTCTGAAGTCGGCGCAGGCTCTGCTCGCACGCAGCGATGATGGACTTGCGCTGCGCCCCGCCGCCGTTGGGGTCGCCCGGGTACATGTTGCCGAGAAACTTCGTGGCGATGACCAGCCGATCACGCCGAGCCGGGTGCCGGCCGATGTGGTCGCCGATGATTTGCTCGGAATGGCCCTTGGTGTAGATGTTGGCTGTATCGAGGAAGTTGCCACCCCGGTCGATGTAGGTGTCCATGATGGCGCACGAGTCCTCGACCGAGCTTCCCCAGCCCCAGTCTTCGCCGAAGGTCATGGTGCCGAGGCAAAGCGGGCTGACCCGCAGGCCGCTCCGGCCGAGGGTGATGTAATGATCGAGTGGCATGGCAGGGTCTCCAAGAAACGAGCGTCGCACTGTAGGCCTGAGCACAGTGTTGATTCCGGGGATGTTCAGTCCTGTCCCAGTCGGTTCTCGATGCGCACAAGCGAATCCCGAATCTCACGGAGCACACCGATCATCTCGTCCGATGAGGCAGGCAGGTTCGGTCGTTCGGTCGCCACACCATCGACGAGCCTGTCCCGCTGTTCAAGTACCGCATCTCGAAAGGCCTTGGCATCGCGTACACCCACGATGTTGACCAGTGCCGAGCCGACACCGGCGCTCTGTCCGCCCGCGGTTTCGATGTTGATGGCGTTGACGCCACAGAATCGCATGATCGGCCCCTGAATAACCGCGAGATCGGTGATCTTGTCCAGGGGGATTGTTTTTTCGACCTTGTTGAACACGCCCCTGCGGACGTGGAGCGTGCGCTCGTGGAGTGTCATGCGGATGTTTTTGTATTCAATCGTGCGCACGATCCAGATGATCGGGAGAATGATGAGGGCCAGTGGGATGCCGACGATCGTCAGCGCCAGCACCAGTCCGGTCGAGAGGACATAGTATCGGACAGCACTGTCAAACTTTGCTTCGCATAGGACGCGTTCATTGGACATCGGGCTCCCCCTTGCATGGTCATTCGGAATCGGACCCGTTGACTTTTGCGCATAGCCGACGCAGCTCATCGAACGCCTGGATCGGGCTCAGCTCGTCGAGCTTGATCTCTCGGAGTCGATCGACCGCAGGGTGGGGGACGAACTCGGTAAAGAGTGAAAGTTGAGTTTCGGCCGGCCCCGTAGGATCGGACCTTGGCGCGGACGAAGGACCATGCTGAACCGCAAGGGTCGAGAGTATCTCGCGTGCCCGATCGGTGACCTTGGCGGGGACGCCCGCCAGCCGGGCGACGTGGATACCGAAGGAGCTTTCCGATCGGCCGGGTTTGATCTGGTGGAGGAAAACGATCTCGGGTTGACCGTCCGAGCCGGACCACTCGCGGACCATGACGTGGAGGTTGCGCACCCGGCCGGCGAGCTGCTCTTCAAGTTCGGTCAACTCATGGTAATGCGTGGCAAAGAGTGTCCGCGGCCCGGAATCTGTCAATGATTCGATTATCGCCCATGCCAGGCTCAGGCCATCGAACGTCGAAGTGCCCCGCCCGATCTCGTCAAGGATCACCAGAGAGCGATTGGTCGCATGATTCAGAATATTGGCGGTTTCGATCATCTCGACCATGAATGTGGACTGGCCCCGGTGCAGGGCATCGTCCGCGCCGACGCGGGTGAAGATGCGGTCGGTCAGGCCGATGGTCGCCGACGCTGCGGGCACGAAACTTCCCGCGTGCGCCAGGAGTGTGATCAGCGCCACCTGTCGGATGAACGTGCTCTTGCCCGCCATGTTCGGGCCGGTGATGAGCGCCAGCGCCGGCTCGGCGCCTCCAAGCGTCACGCTGTTGGGCACGAAGTCCTGTTCGAGTGATTCTTCAAGCACCGGGTGGCGCCCGTCGGCGATGTCGATCTCACGATCGGTGGTCATCGTCGGCCTGGTCCAGCCCCGACGGGCGGCCCGATCGGCGAACGCCAAGAGCACATCGGCCCTTGCAACCGTGCGAGCATATGCGCCCAGAGCATCAAGCTCCTTCACAATTGCTGAGACCAGTTTGGTGAACAGCTCACGCTCGATCTCGAGCGCCCGCGCCTCGGCGTGCAATACCTTCTCCTCGAAGTCCTTGAGCTCGGGTGTGATGTACCGCTCCGCGTTCTTGAGTGTCTGCTTGCGGGTCAGCGCGTGCTCGGCGATGAGCGCGGCGCTCGCCTGCGCCTGGGCCGCGGTGAGCTCGACGTAGTACCCGAAGACGCGATTGAAGCCGACCTTGATCCCCGGCAGGTCGAGTTCGTCGGCGAGCCGCTGCTGGTATGCCGCCAGCCAGCTCGCCGAGTCCCGCTGGAGCGAACGCGCCTCGTCCAGCCGGGGATCGACGCCATCGCGGAAGAGGCCTCCATCGCGCAGGTGCGTCGGCGGCGAATCGACACATTGCTCCGCAATGCGCTGCGTCAGCGGTCGGATGGCTTCTTCGAGCCGGCGAAGCTCCGTGTTGGTGGGCTTGAATGCCGGCGTGCCGTCGGTCAGTTCGATCAGCCGATCGAGCGAGGCCGAGGAGGTCCCGAGCCCGACCACCTCCCTCGGCGAGGCTCGCCCGAGCGCCAGTCTCCCCGCGATTCTTGCGACATCCTGGATCGGCGAGAGCGCTTCGGCGAGTTCGCCCGCGAGCCTTCGATCTTCGACGAGGGCGGCCACGCAGGCGTGCCTCGACTCGATCTCTTCGAGGTCGCCGGACGGTCGGCAGAGCCAGTCGCGCACGAGGCGTTTGCCCATCGCCGTTCGGCACCCGCCGGAGCCCGGCGATCCGAGGAACAGCCCGAGCAGCGAGCCCTTGGCCGAGCCCTCGCGGATGGTGTTCTCGACCTCGAGCGCCCGCAGGCTGACGGCATCGACGATGCATCGGCCCGTTGCGGATGCTCGCTTTGGTGGTCGCAGGTGCGCCAGCGTCGCCGGTGTGGTGGCGCCGGGTCGGCCCGCGACCCTGGCATCGCCGATCGCCTGCGTCTCGCGGAGATACCGCACCAGCGCCCCGGCCGCGGCGATCGCCGGGTCATCATCGTCGAGCCCGAAGCCCGAGAGCGTCGAGACCTCGAACTGTTCGAGCAGGGCCTCGCGGGCCTCATCCATCCGGAACGACCACGCCGGCCGGTTCGTGCCCGAGATGTTCAGCCGGTCCAGCAGGCGCTGCGTGCGGGGCGGCGGCTCGCCCGAGCCCGGCTCGGCGTAGAGCAGCTCGCGGATGGCGTGTGTGGCCAGCTCATCGGCGATGGATTCGGCCTCGGCATCGAAAAGGAAGAACTCGCCGGTGGAGAGCTCGGCCACCGCGACCGAGGCGGGGGAATCATCGCCCGGGCCGGAAAAGACGACCGCCGCGATCCGGTTGACCGTCGAGCCGTCGACGAGCCCGGCATCGACGAGCGTGCCCGCCGTCACCACGCGCGTCACCGCCCGGTCCACGACGCCCTTGGCCTCTTTCGGGTCCTGCGTCTGGTCGGCGATGGCGACGCGGTGGCCGAGCGCGACGAGCTTGTTCAGGTAGGGTTCGAGCTGGTGGTGGGGGATCCCGGCCAGCGGCACGCCGCCGGTGCGCTCCGTCAGCGTCAGGCCGATCTGTTTCGAGACCAGCTCCGCATCTTCGTAGAACAGCTCGTAGAAGTCGCCCATGCGGAAGAACAGCAGGCAGTCCGGGTGCTCGGCCTTGAAGCGGAAATACTGCTTCATTGCGGGCGTCTGCGTGGATGCGAATCTCGGCTCGGCCATACGCAGCAAAGGTAGCCGATCGGCCGGGGTGATGTGGCCCAAAGCGGCCCGGCACCCGCGCTGCAAGGCCGCGGGGGCCGGGCATCGGTGTCCGGATCGCGGGATCCATCATTCCACGATCCGGCTTGGCGTCGCGTCGGGTCAGGCGGCCAGGCCGAGCGAGCTCGTCCCGCCGGCGCTCTGGCCCGAGGCCGAGCCGAAAAGCACGACCACCGGCTCGGTGGGGGTACTCTGGCCGCCGGTGCGGTCGGCGGTGATGCGGTACTGGGCGCTCTCGAGGCCGACGGGCACGGCGGTGTCGGTAAACTCCTTCTTGGGCGTCGAGCCGAGCAGCTCCCACGCGCCGAAGGGCTGGCCCGGGGTCTGCGTGCGGCGCTCGATGGCGAAGGTGGTGCCGCCGGCGCGCGAGGCGGTCCACGCCAGCTCGACCTCGCCGGCGTTCGTGATGGTGGCGCTGAGCGCCGTGGGCGTCTCGGGCGGGCCCATGGGCGTGGGCGCGGCCGGCGCGGGGATCTGCGCGGTGGCGTAGACGTCCGGGTTCTGGGTCGTCTCGGCGAAGGCGCGGATCGTCTTGATCAGGTCGCCGCCGAGCGTGTCCATGCCCTTGAGGGCGTTGGTCTGCTCGAGCGTGGCGGCCTTGGCGCTCTCGCGGGCGGCCAGCGCGGCGGTGTGGGCGGCGCGGGCGGTCTGCACGAGCGTCACCAGCGAGGCGATGTCGGCCGGGTTGAGGCCGATCGCCGCGGCATTGGGCCCCCAGATATTGACATGGTTCTCATAAAATGAAATCCGTTCATTGATCCCGTTCGGTACGGTGGCCATCGGATGACTCCTGTATGATGCGGAAGGTGAACAGATCCCGCGGGGCCGCGCGGCCGCCGTCCGGGTCGGAACCGCCTCCCGGGTGCCGGCGATCGTGTCGGCGGAATCGGCCCCCGGCTGAAGCCGCAGCGCGCCGATCGCCCGAGAAACCGTCAAACCCGGCCCGGCATGGGGGAAAGAAAGCCGCCGATGAGGGACCGATCGCCGCGCCTGAACGACCGAATGCCGCGCGCGAAGGGTTCATCATCGCGCCTGAAGGACCAAATGCCGCGCGCGAGGGGCTCATGGTCGCGCCTGAACGATCAACTGTCGCGCGCGAAGGGCTCATCATCGCGCGCCGATGGCTCATCGTCGCGTCTGAACGACTGATTGTCGCGTTTGGATGATCCATTGCCGCGCGCGAAGGGCTCACGGTCGCGCCTGAAGGACCAATTCGGGGGAGTCAAGGGCCCATCTTCGCGCGCCGAGGGCCCGGATCGCCCGGACAGCCGCCCCGGTTGCACACCGATTCCCGCCGAGGCCGGCCCGGCCGCGGCCGGGGCCCCGGGGTATTTCCGGGAAACCTCTTGACAGGGCAATTCCGGAACAGGTAGGCTGGCCCAATGGCGGGTCGGGGTCCGTGGGGGGCCCCGGCCGGACCAGTGAAGGGGGTTCGCTATGAAATCATTGTCCAAACTGTCTCCTGTTCTCGTGCTCGCCCTGGCCGGCTCGGCCTCGGGGCAGGCGTTCCCGGCCGTCGTGGAGCTGTCCGATCTGGACGGCACGGACGGCTTCGCCCTCAACGGGATCGTTTCGGGTGATTCCAGCGGCTTTGCCGTGTCGGAGGTCGGCGACGAGAACGGCGATGGGATCGACGACATCATCATCGGGGCCCCGTACGCCTCGCGGAACGGAAACTTCAAAGCCGGAGAGGCCTACGTGGTGTTCGGGCGGAACACGGGATTCAGCGCTTCGGAGGAATTGTCCGACTCGAATGGTGTGGGTGTGATCGTCTACTACAGCGTCGTTCCGGGAGATGAGCTCGGGACCTCGGTCTCGTCGCTCGGCGATGTGGATGGTGACGGATTCAACAACTTCATCGTTGGAGCCCCCAAAGCCGATCCGAACGGCCAGTCGACAGCCGGCTCGTGTTTCATAGCCAATAGCTCATTACCGGTGGGGGCGCTGTATGGCATCAATCAGTATGACCTGACCGGCAGCTCCGTGTCCTCGGCCGGCGATGTGAACGGCGACGGGCTCGATGACATCATCATCGGAGCCAATAAAGCTTCACCCGGTGGTCAATCCGAGGCCGGTGAGTGCTACGTGGTGTTCGGTTCGACGACGACCTTCGACAGCCTGCCGTTTGAACTGGCCACGCTGGATGGGACGACGGGCTTCGTGCTCACAGGCATCGATGCGTTCGATCGCACCGGCGCCTCCGTGTCATGTGCCGGCGATGTGAACGGCGACGGGCTCGATGATGTCATCATCGGAGCCCCCAAGGCCGATCCGGGCGGCAGGGTGGATGCCGGGAGGGCCTACGTCGTGTTCGGCTCGACGTCGGGCTTCAGCGCGTCGATTGATCTGTCCACGCTCGACGGGAGCAACGGCTTCGTGATGAATGGCATCGATGCGAATGATCGCTGCGGCCAAGCCGTGTCGTCGGCGGGCGACCTCAACGGCGACGGGATCGACGACATCATCGTCGGGGCGTTCTACGCCGACCCGTTCAGTGGGACGGATGCCGGCGAGACCTACGTCGTGTTCGGGCGGACGACCGGCTTCGGCGCAACGGTTGATCTGTCCTCGCTGGACGGAACCGACGGCTTTGTCATCAACGGGGAAGCCTTTAACAATCGCAGCGGTTGGGCGGTGTCCTCGGCCGGCGATGTGAACGCTGACGGGCTCGATGACATCATCATTGGGGCCTGGAATGCCGACGTCGTGGGGGGTGGCCTGTTCGAGGGCAAGAGTTATGTCGTGTACGGTCGAACGGCGAGCTTCGACGCCTCGCTCGATCTGTCCTCACTGAACGGGACTTACGGATTTGTGATGAATGGTGTCAATGGGGGCGACCGCTGCGGCTGGTCGGTGTCGTCGGCCGGCGATGTGAACAGCGACGGGATCGACGACATTCTTATCGGGGCCCCCAACGCCGATCCGGCCGGCCTTTCCGGCGCCGGTATCACCTACGTCGTGTTCGGACGCCGGTGCCTGCCGGATGTGAACTTCGACGGAATGGTCACAGCTGCCGACTTCACCGCCTGGGTTGTTGCCTTCAACAACGGTCTCCTGCCGTGCGACCAGAACGGCGATGGCATGTGTGACCCCGCCGACTTTAACGCGTGGATCGCCAACTTCAACATCGGTTGCCCCTGAGCAGGAGCGGGCCGCCGGTTCGAGGCTGTGCGGTGTTATGACCGACCGGTGGCGCGACCGGTAGCGGCGGTGAGCCGGTCGCTGGCCTGCTCGAGCACGGCTTGGGCGATCTGTTCCGGGTTGTAGCCGGCCGTCAGCATGACACATGGGGTGTCTGCCGAGCGGGCATACTCCCGGGCCATGTCGGCGTGCAGGTGGCCGGTGAGTTTGACGATGACCAGAACGAGCGCGGTCTGCTCGTTCTGGATCGGTGCCAGCATCGGTGCGCTGCTGCCGTGTTCGGATAGCGGCACCCAATCAACCCCGTCGAGCGCAAAGGCCTCGATGAACCGACTGATGGCGTCCGGTCTTGGTTCGCCACCGACAACCACGAGATTCCGGCCTCTGAGCATCTCGCGCACATGGAGCACCTGCGAGCTCCATGTGCGCGTTCTCGTGGCAATTTCGATCGATGCACTCGAGGTGGGCTCGGGCCTGTCGAGCGCCCGGGTGACAAGGCCGACGAGCTTCGGAAATTCACGGGCGGCCGGCGATGTCGCGGCCTCGGAACCGATCGCCTCGGCGATGCGGCGGTCGGCCCGGCGAAGGCCGAGTTCTTCCAGACGCGTCACCGTCTCGTCAATTGCTTTCCAGTGCCGCAGCGCTTCGGTCTCATTGCCATCGGCTACGCGGCCGGCGTGGTAGCGGATGCGATTGATGGCCTGGGTGATCGTCTTGTTCCGCTTGCGATCGAGGTCGATCCTGCTGCGAAGCGCCTTGATCCGGGCCCGCAGATCCGCCGACCGGGATGGGTCGGCGGGGTCGTGCATCGTCATGTGGCGTTCGATGAAGATCTGCCGAAGCGACGACTCCCGCCGAAGCCACCGGTGCCCGTCCGACTGGTCCCGGTCCGCGCCGGGCAACCATGACAGCTCGACCGCGGCGCGGAGCGCAGAGTTCGCCTCGGCAAACAGGGCCAACGCATCGGCCTGATCGTCCGCATCGGTGGGGGCCGCATCGATCGATCGGACGAGCGAAGCCGCATCCGCATGCGCCTCGTACGTCTCGGCGATGATGGTGAGCTCCGTATCGCCCGGCTGGGGGCGGTCCCGCGTGAACGCCCACAGGAAGCAACCCGGCATGGCCTTGGCCTCGGCGATCATCGCGTTGAGCCTGGCCAGTGATTCCTGTTCGCGGTCCGTGGGATCTATGGAAGATGCGGCGGCTCGGCGCTCGATAAGCAACCGGCATGAGTCGGCCTTGAGCCGGCAACGACGCTCCACGAGTTCCAGATCGATCGGCGGATCGGTCGGTTCGGAATACGACATCGACTGATCGGCCGGAGATTCGGACCGGGCCGAGCGTCGTGCCCGATCAATTTCCTCTGCGGTGCCCGTCACCGGCACATCGACGGTGTGATCGCCGAGTCGCATCGGTACGGTGTCCGTTGGAGAAAACGTTGTCCCGGCGCCGACGCCCTCGGCCGGCTCGTCATTCCCGGTTGCGGCGAGCCGGCTCAGCCAGGCCCCGGCCTCGGCCACCGCCCGGCGGAGTGCCGGTGAGGCCTCGAGATGCGGCCCGATCAGCCGCTCGATCGCCCGGGCGAGTTCTTTCAGTTCGTTTTCATTCATGTCACACGCGCCTCACGCGAGTGTAGACCGCGACCCCATTCTCCCTCGGCACACCTTCCATTTCCCTCACGACGCAATCGAGTGTTTCGTAGCCGATTCAGATTCTGGAGCTGAAGCAAAGACACCGAGCCCAGACAGTTCGGCACCTGGTGGTTGACCGGATTCGGTGCGGCACGATCGTTCAGTGGGGACGATGCACCTGTTTCCGTGGTTCGCTTTGCATCCCTCTGGGCTTGGCTGTAAGCTGGTTTGGTCCCGGATCGGGGCCACGGCGGTGCCCGGCCCGGAAAAAGGAGGGGTAGCCATGAGACCAGTGCCCACACTGTCTCCCGTTCTTGTGCTCGCCCTGGCCGGCTCGGCCTCGGGGCAGGCTTTCTTTCCCGCGGAACTTGAGTTGTCCTCTCTCGACGGAACGACGGGATTCGTGATGAGCGGGATTGATGCGCTCGATCAGAGCGGCCAGTCCGTGTCGTCGGCCGGCGATGTCAACGGCGACGGGATCGACGATCTCATCATTGGCGCCTTCGGGGCTGATCCGAATGGCGTTGGTGGAGCCGGCGAGAGCTATGTCGTGTTCGGCCGGGCAACCGGATTTTCGACATCGATGGATCTCTCTTCACTCGACGGGACCAGCGGTTTCATCATCAACGGCATCGATCGTGAAGATTTCAGCGGATTCTCTGTGTCAGCCGCCGGGGATGTCAACGGTGACGGGATCGACGATCTCATCATCGGGGCGCCGGGTGGGGAACCCAATGGAAATTCAAACGCGGGTGAGAGCTACGTGGTCTTTGGGCATATGGGGGGCTTCCCGACCTCGCTTGAACTCTCTGCCCTTGACGGGACCAACGGCTTTGTCCTCAATGGTACCGATGCATACGACAACAGTGCCCTGTCCGTTTCCTGTGCCGGTGACTTCGATGGTGACGGGTTGGACGATCTCATCATCGGGGCGCCGGGTGGCGATCCGAACGGTTCTTCGGCAGCCGGTGAGAGCTTTATCGTGTTTGGGAGGATGACGCCCTTCAATGCTTCGATGGAGTTGTCTTCACTGAACGGAACAACCGGATTTGTGATCAATGGAGTTGATGCATCCGACAACAGTGGAGGCTCCGTGTCGGCCGCGGGCGATGTCAACGGTGATGGATTTTCCGATGTCATCATCGGGGCTCCTCTTGCCGATCCGAACGGAGTCGATCGCGCCGGTGAGAGCTACGTTGTCTTTGGTGGTCCGGGTGTGGGAGCGGGCGGCTCGTTCGAGCTTTCCTCGCTCAATGGGACCAATGGCTTCGTGATCAACGGCATCAATGCAGTCGATTTCAGCGGCGAGTCCGTCTCGGGCGCCGGTGACGTGAATGGCGATGGCCTCGATGACGTGATCATCGGATCATTTCGGGCCGATCCGTACGGCAACACATACGCCGGCGAGAGCTACGTGGTCTTCGGGAGCTCGACCGGGTTTCCGGCCTCGTTGGATCTCTCATCACTGAATGGGATAAACGGATTTGTGCTACACGGACGGAATCCATACGACCGTTCCGGTGGAGCCGTGTCTTCGGCGGGCGATGTCAACGGCGACGGGATCGACGACCTTCTCATCGGCGCCAAATACGCCGATCCGAACGGGCTTGATCGTGCCGGCGAAAGCTACGTCGTCTTTGGACGTACGGGAGCCTTTCCGGCGTCGATCGGCCCTTCTTCACTTGACGGGACGAACGGATTGGTACTGAGCGGGGTTGATACATACGACGCCAGCGGTTCCTCCGTCTCTTCGGCTGGCGATGTGAACGGCGACGGGATCGACGACATCATCATCGGGGCCACCGGAGCGGACCCGAACGGCAACTCTGCAGCCGGCGAGAGCTACGTCGTGTTCGGGCGTCGGTGCCTGGCCGACACCAACCACGACGGCATGCTCACGCCCGCCGACTTCACGGCGTGGATCGCCGCCTTCAACGCGATGGCGTCCGAGTGCGACCAGAACGGAGACGGCAACTGCGACGCATCCGACTTCACCGCCTGGATCGCCAACTTCAACGCCGGGTGTGGGTGACAAGAAGAGACGGGGCACCGGGCAAATGCTGATCGGTGCGCAAAGTTCAACAGACTCCGGCTCGGCGTCTCCGCTCGGCGCCATGCCCGTTTCCAAGAATCTCCTTGCTCGCCCGCAGCCTTGGCGGTAGTCTGAATCTATCCCGGACCGGAATCGATGCTGGTGCCCGGACCTGTAATGGAGGGTTTGACCATGCGCTCGATGTCCACACTGTCTCCCGTTTTCCTGCTCGCCCTGGCCGGCTCGGCCTCGGGGCAGGCGTTCCCGGCTGTTGTTGAGCTGTCCTCGCTGGACGGGACGACGGGCTTCGTGATCAATGGGATCGACCGGTACGACTACAGCGGCTTTGCCGTCTCGTCCGCAGGTGATTTCAACGGCGACGGGCTCGGTGACCTGATCATCGGTGCGTACGGCGCGGATCCCAACGGCAACGCTGTCGCCGGCGAGACCTACATCGTCTTCGGCCGTTCGACCGGCTTCGGTGCCTCGTTGGATCTCTCCTCGCTCGACGGAACCAACGGCTTTGTGCTCAACGGGATCGATCCGGTGGATGTCAGCGGCTTTGCCGTCTCATCGGCGGGAGACTTCAACGGTGATGGCTTCGATGACATCATGATTGGTGCCAAGAGGGCCGATCCGAATGGCATCACCGATGCGGGCGAGTGTTCTGTCGTCTTTGGTCACGCCGGGAGCTTTGCCTCATCGTTCGAGCTGTCATCCCTGGATGGGGCCAACGGGTTCGTGTTTCAGGGCGCTGACATGGCGGATAACTCGGGGTATTCCGTCTCCTGTGCGGGCGACGTCAATGGCGATGGGTTCGATGATGTGATTCTTGGCGCACCCGAGGTCGATCAGTATCCCGGCCAGCTCAGCGCCGGCGAGTGCTACGTGATTTTCGGTGCTGCGGGCGGTTTCGCGGCTTCGATGAACCCATCCTCGCTCAATGGTGCCAACGGCTTCGTGCTGCAGGGTACCTTTGCGGGCGATGTCGTTGGTCGATCCGTCTCCGCCGCCGGCGATGTCAACGGCGATGGCATCGGCGACCTCATCATGGGCGCGCCGGGCGCTGATCCGGGAGGCGTGTTGGCTGCCGGTCAGTCCTTCGTGGTCTTCGGTGGGGCCAACAATTTCAGCGCTCTGCTCCCGCTGATGTCTCTCGATGGGTCCAATGGCTTCGTCGTCAATGGGATCGATGCGGGCGATTCCAGCGGCCGATCGGTGGCCGACGCCGGCGATGTCAATGGCGATGGCTTTGACGATTTCATCATCGGGGCCGATTTTGCCGCCCCGAACGGGGTCGCTCGGGCCGGCGAGAGTTCTGTCCTTTTCGGCGGTCCGAACGTGGGGGCGATCGGTTCGATCGGGCTCGCCTCGCTCAACGGCACCAATGGATTCGTCATCAACGGGATCGGGCTGCATGACTACAGCGGCAAGTCCGTCTCCGCCGCCGGTGATGTCAACGGTGATGGCATCGGTGACCTCATCATCGGCGCTCATCAAGCCAGTCCAAACGGAATCAATCGGGCCGGCGAAAGTTATGTGGTCTTTGGCGGTTCCGGCCTCGGCGCGAGCGGTTCGCTGGAGCTTTCATCACTCGATGGGACCAACGGCTTCGTGATCCATGGCATTGACGCCTTCGACTACAGCGGTATCTCCGTATCCTCGGCCGGTGATGTCAACGGCGACGGGATCGACGACCTCGTCATCGGGGCCTGGAACGCCACTCCAAACTTCGTGAATGGACGAGGCCAGAGCTACGTCGTCTTCGGGCGGTCGGACACAACGCCATGCGTGCCAGATGTCAACGGCGATGGTATGCTCACGCCCGCGGACTTCACGGCGTGGATCGCCGCCTTCAACGCGATGGCGCCCGGGTGCGACCAGAACGGCGACGGCAACTGCGACCCAACCGACTTCACCGCGTGGATCGCCAATTTCAACACCGGCTGCCCCTGAGCAGAAGCGGTCCGCCGGGCTCATGCGGTTCAGCATCCGATGATCGACCGGTTTCGGCCCAGCGTGGTCATTCGGTCCATGATCGGGTCCCCGGGGTGTTTCCGGGAAATCCCTTGACAGGGAAATCTCCAATCAGATAGGCTGGTCCGGTCCCGGATCGGGGCCACGGTGGTGCCCGGCCCGGAAAAAGGAGGGGTAGCCATGAGACCAGTACCCACACTGTCTCCCGTTCTTGTGCTTGCCCTGGCCGGCTCGGCCTCGGGGCAGGCGTTCTTTCCCGCGGAGCTCGAGCTGTCCTCACTGGACGGGACAACGGGCTTCGTGCTCAAGGGGATCGACTCGCGCGATTTCAGCGGCAATTCCGTGTCATCGGCCGGTGATGTGAATGGCGACGGGATCGACGACATCATCATCGGAGCCAATGGCGCCGATCCGAACGGCCACTACGCCGCCGGTGCGAGTTACGTGGTGTTCGGTCGGATGGCGGGCTTCGGCGCCTCGCTGGAGTTGTCTTCGCTGGACGGGACGATGGGCTTCGTCATCAACGGGATCGATGCGTATGATTTCAGCGGCCGGTCCGTGTCGTCGGCGGGCGATGTGAATGGCGACGGGCTCGACGACCTCATCATCGGAGCGAACAGGGCCGATCCGAACGGCAACTCGGGCTCTGGTGAGAGTTATGTGGTGTTCGGTCGGACCACGGGTTTCGGCGCTTCGCTGGAGTTATCCTCTCTGGATGGGACGACGGGCTTCGTGCTCAACGGCATCGATGCGAATGATTTTAGCGGCGCATCCGTGTCTTCGGCCGGTGATGTGAACGGCGACGGGATCGATGACATCATCATCGGAGCCTACAAGGCCTATCCGAACAGGATCAACCTTCTTGCCGGCGAGAGTTATGTGGTGTTCGGCCGGACAACGGGCTTCAACGCGTCGCTCGATCTCTCCACGCTCAACGGGACGACGGGCTTCATGCTCAACGGGGTCGATGCATTTGATTACAGCGGCTACTCCGTATCGTCGGCCGGTGATGTGAACGGCGACGGGATCGAAGACCTCATCATCGGAGCGATCCTTGCTGATCCGAACGGCAACCCGAAGGCCGGCGAGAGCTACGTTGTATTCGGGCGGTCGACCGGCTTCGGCGCGTCGCTGGACCTGTCTTCGCTGGACGGTACCAACGGCTTCGTGCTCAACGGGATCGATGCGAATGATCGCAGCGGTTTTTCCGTATCTTCGGCCGGCGATGTGAACGGCGACGGGATCGACGACCTCATCATCGGAGCGGTCCTTGCTGGTCCGAACGGCAACTCGGAGGCCGGCGAGAGCTACGTTGTATTCGGGCGGTCGACCGGCTTCGGCGCGTCGCTGGACCTGTCTTCGCTGGACGGGACGATGGGCTTCGTCATCAACGGGATCGATGCGTATGATCTCAGCGGCCGGTCCGTGTCGTCGGCTGGCGATGTGAACGGCGACGGGATCGACGACCTCATCATCGGGGCTTACCGTGCTGATCCGAACGGCAACTCGAAGGCCGGCGAGAGCTACGTTGTATTCGGGCGGTCGACCGGCTTCGGCGCGTCGCTTGATCTTTCATCGCTGGATGGGACCAACGGCTTCGTGATCAACGGGATCGATGTACTCGATTACAGCGGATTCTCTGTGTCAGCCGCCGGCGATGTGAACGGCGACGGGATCGACGACATCATCATCGGAGCCCCCAGGGCCGATCCAAATGGAGTCGATAGTGCCGGCGAGAGCTACGTCGTCTTCGGTCGCCGGTGCCTGGCCGACACCAACCACGACGGCATGCTCACGCCCGCCGACTTCACGGCGTGGAGCGCCGCCTTCAACGCGATGGCACCCGAGTGCGACCAGAACGGCGATGGACTCTGCACACCCGCGGACTTCACGGCGTGGGTCGCAAACTTCACCGCCGGCTGCGGTTAAGAAGGCACCGGGCATAAGGCATATGACCGAGCCCGGAGGGCATCGCGTCTGATAGAATGCCCAGTACCCAATGCCTCCTTCCCTTTCCCGTCATGCGGCGATGGTCAGGCCCGGTTTCGGCGGCGGCTCGGTGCCGAAGCGGATCAGCACGATCTCGGAGCTTTCGCTGGCCCTGGTGCCGCGGTGGGTGCGGATGAAGTAGCCGGCCCGGGGCGTGCCGGCGGGCAGGGCATCATCGTCGAAGTGGTTTGAACCGCTCACGCCGATCTGAGAAAATGAAGTCTCACCGGCGAGCTGCCGCCAGATGGTGTAGAACGTGCCGTTGGCGATCGTGCCGTCCCAGGCGATGCGGACGGATCCGCTGTTGAGCAGCTCGGTCCTCGGGTTGGTCGCGGCCTCCGGGTCGGGCCGGGGGGCGGGCCGGCGCGGGGGATCGATCCCGGCATCGGAGTAGATCTCGTTGGGCATGTCGCTCAGCTCGGCGGCGGCATCGATGCCGGAGATCAGGGCCGAGCCGAGCCGGACCATGCTGGATATGGCCTTGTTCTGAGCTGCGGTCGCATCGCGGGACTTCTGCCGGGCGATCTGGGCGAGGGAATACGCCTCGCGCGCGGCCTGGGTCAGGCTCGCCAGCTCGGCCACCCGCGCCGGGTCGAGCCCGAGCGTCCCGGCGCTCAGGGCCCACTGGTCCACGCGCTGCTCGAAGTACTGGATGCGGAGCCTGCGGCCTTTGGGGATGCGGGGCATGGATTCCGTTCCTTCGCCAAATAGCACGATTCTCGTTCGCCGCCGAGCGGATCATCGGCCGAGCCGCCCGGCCGCTTGAGCGGGGATGATGGATCGGCCCGCGATCCGGCCGGCCCGGCCGTTGAACCGCCCGGATCAGCCGCCGGTCAGGTCGGATCAACCGTTGGTCACGCCGGATCAGGAGCCGATCCACGCGGATCAGGAGCCGAGCAAGGCGGCCCGGGGGCCGGACAGCCCCGATCCGGGGCCGGAGAATGCCGGTTGCGGCCCGCACACGGGAAAAAGATCGAAAAACCGGTCGGTGCCGGGGAACCGGACCGACGTTCCGGCGTCTAACAGGGCTGATGCTCGTCGATGTCGCCGCCGACTGCACCATCTGCCTTCCTGACATCATTATCAACGACGGCAACCCCGACCCATCCGACCTTTCCACCTGAATCCCCAACTTCAACGCCGGGTGCGGGTATGCAAAAGAATGGCACCGGGCCCAGACTGTTCGGCACTCAATATTCAACAAGTCCCGGCCCAGCTCGCCGCCCGGAGCCGCGATCGGGCCTCCGGCTGTCTCAGGGGAACCCCTTGACAGGGGAATCTTGCTGCCGATACGCTGGTTTGGTCCCGGTTCGGGTCCTCGGTGGGGTCCGGCTTGGTGTTGGAGGGTTTGACCATGCGCTCGATGTCCACACTGTCTCCTTTCATCCTGCTCGCCCTGGCCGGCTCGGCTTCGGGTCAGGCGTTCCCGGCTGTCGTTGAGCTGTCCTCGCTGGACGGGACGACCGGCTTCGTGATCAACGGGATCGATGCGGGCGATCGCAGCGGCCATTCCGTGTCCTCGGCCGGCGATGTGAACGGCGACGGGATCGACGACCTCATCATCGGGGCTCGTGACGCCGATCCGAACGGCCACTCGGCTGCCGGTGAGAGCTACGTTGTGTTCGGGCGGACGACCGGCTTTGGTGCGTCGATCGAGTTGTCCTCGTTGGATGGGACCAACGGCTTCTTGCTGAACGGGATCAATGCCGAAGATTGGAGCGGCGACTCCGTGTCCGGTGCCGGTGATGTCAATGGTGACGGGATCGATGACCTTATCGTTGGTGCATTCGGAGCCGACCCAAATGGCCAGTCTGGAGCAGGGGAGAGCTACGTGGTGTTTGGGAAGTCAACTGGGTTTGGCGCATCGGTCGAGCTGTCCTCGTTGGATGGTATAGTGGGCTTCTCGCTCAATGGGATTGATGCGATCGATCAGAGTGGCCTTTCCGTTTCCTCGTTGGGTGATATAAATGGCGATGGATTTGATGATATCATTATCGGGGCTCCCCGGGCCTACCCCCACGGCACCTATATCGCCGGCCAAAGCTATGTCGTGTTCGGGCATTCGACTAACTTCGCTGCTTCCATCGAGTTGTCTTCGCTTGGCGGGACCACGGGCTTCGTACTCAACGGCATCGACGTATACGATTTCAGCGGCTGGTCCGTGTCGTCGGCCGGCGATGTGAATGGCGATGGTATCGACGATCTCATTATCGGTGCATTCAATGCCGCACCGTCGGGCGAGAGTTATGTGGTCTTCGGGCGGACGACCGGCTTCGGTGCGTCAATCGAGCTGTCGTCGCTTGATGGGACCAATGGCTTTGTGATCAACGGGATCGATGTGGGTGATTCTAGCGGCTCATCAGTGTCGTCCGCGGGCGATGTGAATGGCGACGGGATCGACGACCTCATCATCGGGGCCTACAGGGCCGATCCGAACGGCACTTACAGCGCTGGCGAGAGCTACGTGGTCTACGGGCGTTCGGCTGGCTTCGGTGCTTCGTTCAATCTCGCATCCTTGGATGGGACTAATGGATTTGTGCTTAATGGAATCGAGGATAGTGATCTAAGCGGCTCATCAGTGTCGTCCGCGGGCGATGTGAATGGCGACGGGATCGACGACCTCATCATCGGGGCTTGGGGTGCCGATCCAAACGATCAGTTGTATGCCGGCGAATGCTATGTGGTGTTTGGGCGGTCGATCGGCTTTGGCGCTTCGCTGGATCTGTCCTCGCTGGACGGGACGACGGGCTTTGTGATCAATGGGATCGATGCTTTTGACAGGAGCGGACGGTCCGTGTCATCGGCCGGTGATGTGAACGGCGACGGGATCGACGACCTGATTATCGGGGCCCCATTGGCCGACCCGAACGGCCAGACGGACGCCGGTGAGAGCTACGTGGTCTTCGGGCGGTCGGATGCAGCGCCATGCGTACCCGATGTCAACGGCGACGGCGTACTCACACCCGACGACTTCACCGCGTGGATCGCCGCCTTCAACGCCAACGCGCCGGAGTGCGATCAGAACGGCGATGGCAACTGCGACCCAACCGACTTCACCGCTTGGATCGCCAACTTCAACGCCGGGTGCGGGTGAGCCTGCAAGGCGCGTATTCGCGGTGGTACACTGATCCGATGCCGAGCTGATCGGAGGAAGGAGAAGGCCATGGCGGCGATTGGGTGGATGTGCGGGGGAGCCATGCTCGCGGCCGTACCGCTTGTCAGCGCGATGATGACGAGTTCCCAGCCCGGCACCAACACCCGGCCCGCCGGCGATGCCGAAGCTCCAGCGATCGTCGTCGACTTTGACGAC
>DRKT01000036.1 GCA_011053195.1 Phycisphaerales bacterium
CGTGATCGTGCGGCCCGGAAGGATGGAGTGGTTGTTGATGTTGCACTCGTCCATCGCAGACTGAGCATCATCGACCATAAGGGTGGGTATCAGCCGATGGTCCATGATGGGAAGCGGCTCCGCGAAGACCTGACGTATCAACCGGGAGATGAACCGAAGCTGGCGCACGAACTGGCGACGGACTTGCCATTGGTCGGGGTGGTGTTCAACGGGTGCGTCTACAACCACCGCGTCCTGCGCACAGAACTGGAATCTTCAGGATGCAAATTTGAGACAGATCATTCGGATACCGAAGTCGTGGTACACGGCTGGCGCGCTTGGGGGGCTGGGCTACCACAACGATTGGATTCGATGCATGTCGCTGGGATCTGGGATCGTGTGCGAGGGGCGCTCGTGCTCACGCGGGATCAAACCGGGCAGAAGCCGGTGTACGTTATTGAGATGGGGCCCGGTCTGTTCGCCTTTGCATCCGAGGCCGGGGCGCTACGAGCATCAAAACCGGTCTCGCATGTCTCATCGGACCGGCTCGGATCATGTTCAGAGTTGAAGCATTGGCTTCGCTTCGGGTGGGGCAAAGGCATGCTGAGCCCTTCTGGGGGGCAGGTCCCGCCGGACGGGTTTATGGAGGTTGATTCGGAGCATGTGTCGAGGCTGCGGTCAGTTCAGAAGCGTGACCGGCCGAAGCGAGGCACGGATGACCTCAGCGAGGATCGGGTTCAGCGGCTGATTCGAGATGCTGTTCGATCTTGCAGTGACGCAGATGTTCCGATCGCGCTGCTACTTTCTGGAGGAGTCGATTCTGGATTGCTTGCGGGTGTTTCGGCTGAACTCGGGCTTGACATATCTGCGGTGACGGTGCGCATGCCGGCGGATCGGTGTGACGAATCGTCAGTAGCGGCCGAAATTGCATCGCATACCGGGCTCAGGCATCACATTGTGGGTTGTGATTCCGAACCGGCCGATGATCTCGTCAGACTGATCCATAGGCTCGGATTACCCTTTGCCGATAGTTCACTCTTGCCGACGTATTGGGCTTGCCGGGCTGCTGCCGAGGTCGGAAAGGTGACGCTCGTCGGTGATGGCGGCGATGAACTGTTCGCGGGCTATCTGAGGCACACAGTTTTCCAGGAACGCTCAATCATTCGCTCGATGGTCTCCCATGTCCCTTCTGGATTATTCCCGGCAAGAGACCCATCCTCACGACTCGACAAACTCGGGCGGTTCTCACGGGCAGCGAAGCATGGCGGGTATCCCGATCTCCTCTCGATCTTCGACACCGAGATGCTGGCTCGGCTCACCGGCCAAGCAGAGAGCGTTCGAGGGAGCACAACGGGGACGTGTGTTGATGGTCCACAATATGACTTTATGAATTATTTGCCCCACGATCTGCTGCGCAAATCGGACACGGCTTCGATGGCCGTGCCAATCGAGTTGCGCGCCCCGCTGCTGAGTCGGCCGATCGTGAATGCGTGTTTGGCGACACCGCTCAATGTGCTTATGCCGGGCGGGGAGCGCAAGGGGCTGCTGAAACGAGTTGCCCGCAGATACCTTCCGAACCACATCGTCGATCGGCCGAAGCGGGGCTTTGCCATACCGGTTGGCCAGTGGTTCCGCAGTGACTACGGCTCAATGCGGACGCTCCTCTATGACCACCTCCAATCCAGCAACCCGTTCCCCGGCCTTGCGGATGCGGGCGTGGAGATCAATATGGAGTTCATCCGGCAGATGCTCCGCGAGCATGATGCGGCCGGCGGAAAATCAATCAACCCGTGGCATGGTCGGGACCATTCTCAACGGTTGTATTTGCTGCTCGTGCTCTCGATCTGGACACATTGGATTGCGAATCTGGGCAGGTCAGCCGGTATTGAACGTCGATGATATCTCGCTCACAATGCGCTGCAAACCGAGAAATCAGACCTTGCATGGCACGCCTATTCCTGAGATACTGGATTGTTGTTCCGATGACCTTGTGGACCGCGGAGTCCGGAAATTGGTGGTGTCATGTTTCCTATCAAGAAACCTATCATGCAGTTGGTCGCAGTGGCGGGCGGTTTGGCTGCGGGGCAAGCCTCGGCAACGTGGTCGATTCTGCTTGTTGATCTGCGCACGGGCGAGATCGCGATCGGGAGTGCGACGTGCCTTGCCAACTTTGATCTTCGAGCCAACACGCCTGTACTGATCCCGGGTGTCGGCGGTGCGGCGGCTCAATCCTTCGTCGATACCACCGGTCAGAACAGGACACTCATCCGTGATGGTCTGGCGGAGGGTTTGACGACGGAACAGATTCTCGCGAACCTGTCAAGCTTCGATCCCGGGCACCAGAGCCGGCAGTACGGCATCGTCAGTGTCCATGGTGGTGTGACGACATTTACGGGGACTGGCGCCGGTGAATATCGTGGCGGTGTGACGGGTGTGCTTGTCGGTGCCGGCATCGGAGGTGGTGACATCGCGTATGCGATCCAGGGCAATGTGCTGACCGGGGATCCCGTGATATCGCAGGCGCTGGCCGCGGTGACCAACACGCCCGGCGATCTTGCTGAGAAACTGATGGCCGGGATGGAGGCAGCGCGGGCGATGGGCGGCGATGGCCGGTGTTCGTGCATGACGGGCGCCCCCACGGCGTGCGGTTCACCACCGGCGTCGTTTGAGAAATCGGCGCACATCGGGTACATGCTCGTAGCGCGGGCGGGAGATGTCGAGGGGTGTGCGCCGACGTATCGGCTTGCGAACACGGCGAATGACATTGTGGCCGAGACAGTCGATGGCGTTCCCGCCGGGCGATTGGCATTGACCAACTCGAGTTCCAATGGGATTGAAATCCTACCAGTTCTGCACGGCCCCACGCCTGCCGCTCTTGGGCCGAGCACGATTGTTCCAATACCGGAGCCGGGGAAAAAAGTGATCTTTGAGGACCTCAATGGGGACCAACTAGCGGATCTTGCGATGCTTTCCGATGCCGGGGATGTGGACACCTCGGTTTGGATCCGGTTTGCAGATCCGGGCTCGCCGACGGGCTTTGCTGATGCGTTTCCCAGACCTCTGGGTTCGGATCTGCGGGATCTGGTTGTGGCAGATGTGGATGACGACGGGTTGTCAGATCTCGTGGCGGTCGATGCCTCTGCGGGGGAGGCGATCATCGCCTGGGGCGCTGATCGGAATACGTTTGTTGAAACCACGCAGGTGTTCGTCGGAAGCGATCCGGTGGCGGTGCAGGCGGTGGATGTGAACGAGGATGGAAGTGTCGATCTTGTTGTCCTGACACAGACGGATGCGAGGGTGCTGGTGTTCGAACAGCAGGGTCATCACAGCTTCGTGGCTGGAGAAATCCTTGATACCGGTCTGGATTTACCGATGTATTTGGAGACGGCCGACACGAGCCTCGATGGACGCGTGGACTTCCTCGTTGCGGGCGTTGCACCCACGCTCAGGCATATCCTGAGACGACCTGACGGAACCTCGCAGGAAAGCAACTACCCGGTGGGCGGTCCGATCCGTGGGCTCGATGTTGGTGATTTCAACAAGGATGGCCGGCCCGATGTCCTGGCTCTGTCGTTTCTCCATTCGACGGCGGCGCTGGCATTTGACTTTCTGCCGGATTTGCTGATCCCGACACCGTTCCTGACACCCGGCAACGCCTCGGCGATGACGCTTGCGGATCTTGATGGTGATGGGGATAAGGACTTGGCGTATGTTGCCTCGGCGTGGCGATCGGTTCGGCTTGTTGAGCAGCGAGAACACGAACTGGCACCGGCAACGGGATGCGCTTCCGGGTCGTACTTTCTGAATCTGAATGTGCCCTTCGTCGATGTTTCCGATCCCGATCCGATATTGACGCTTCGCAGTCAGTTCGATCAATGGCGGAGTGACCATGTCGGGGTAGTCGATGCGGTGGTGAGTACGGCTGAGTTGGATGATGATCTGCTTGGAACAAGCCCGGCGTGCCGGCAGGAGTTGACGATCTCGCTGCGTGATTTCTCAGGTGATGCGGTTGCTGGTCTGGATGCTTCGGCGATTCACGTGGAGCACGCGCCGGGAAGCGATGAGGCCTCGGCTATCGGAGATGTCACCGATCTCGGCAATGGGTCGTATCGCGTGTTGATTTCGGGTGCCGGATTGACCGGGCACGATCGCCTGCGCGTGGTTGTGATGCAAGCTGAAAATGACCCGGTGGAGCTGATGCCGACGCTTTCGCTTGATGTTGACGATCTCGCGGATCTTGATGAGGATGGCGACCGGGATTCGGATGACTTCGCGTTATGGATGCAGTTCTACAGCGACGGCAACCTGCGAGCGGATCAAAATCGAGATGGGCTCATTGATTCATCTGATTTTTCGGCGTGGATTCTCAATGCCACAACCGTATGCCCGTAGTCTCATAATCTTGCGGCCGCGTATACTGATTCTATGAACATCATCCAGAAAATCCAACGGGTCATCCATGAGATCCGAGAGAACAAGGACCCGATGAAGCTGCAGGACGACTGGGAGTTGATCGAGCGTCTGGTCATGCGGGTGCCGGTGGACCGGGTCAGGGCCGAGCAGGCGTGTCGAGAGAAAGATGTCGATACGCTCGATGCGTTGCTGACCGCTCTGGAGGCACCACCCACCCGGGTCGAGAGCAAGCCGGAACATGTTGAAGTGACCCACGAAATGCGCAAGGCGCTCCGCGCCTTTCGCAAACGCCTGAAACTGGTCCGGCTCGATGATGAATCCAGAATCGGCAACCGTCGGTTGACGGGTGGATCGAGATCGGAAATCGACGCCATCGTTCCGCCAGACGGGTATTCCAATGATGTGTGGAACTCTCTCGTTGCGGCAGGTCTTCTGAAAGATACCGGTCAGGGGTTTTATACGCTCCCTTCGTAAAGCAATCGCATTGTATACAACATAATCATCTGTCATGTCGATACCGGTGTACATGATTTGTTACACTTCCATGCAACACGTAAGGAGACTCTTATGTTGAAGGTACTGGGAGTTGCTGCAGGAGTCATCGGGGCGACATATGCGCAGACGCAAGAGTCGTTGCACTTCACATACCTGTGGCACCTTGAGCAGCCGATCTACTGGCCGGACCAGAAGCTGGGATCGCCCGATCAGTACGAGTTTGCCTGGGACTCGATATTGCGCACGGATGGTGGCGCAGCACATCCGGAGAACAATCTTCGTGATATTTTCGGCAAACCAGACCGCGTCGCGGTATATCAGTGGCGCATCCGCGATGCCATCGGAGATATCAGCTGGGCGTCAGAGGCCGGTGCACAGGTGTCGTATTCCGGAGGCTTGATTCAGAATATTCAATCTCTTGGCTCGAATAATCAACTCGGGTACTCGCCCTCATGGAATACAGTAATTCAACAAGCCCGAGGCTGGCGAACCGTTGGGCAGAGCAAGCCGAGGCTCGATATGGTGATTTTCCCCTTTCACCATGCACTCATGCCATTGATCAGTGAGAGTGCCCAACGCAAAGAGATCCAAGCGTACAAGTCGGTGTATGCCTCCACATGGGGATCATCGGCACCGATGTCGCTCGGATTCTTTCCGCCAGAAATGGCGTTTTCAGAACGCCTCATCAAGGTGCTTGACGAGGAAGGAATCGAATGGTCGATCGTCAGCGCTGAAAAAATCAGTCGGGCCAATGTTGATTACCCGGTGGTGCTCGGCTCCGGTGGCGTGAACTGCGATCCGCCCAACAGGGCCGATCAGGTCAATCCTGGGGCGCAGAGCTATTACCGGGTCCAGATCTCGAGGGGGTGTGCGCCGGCGGAAGCATATCCGCAAGCACTGACGCCTCAACGGGCTCAGTATGTCAACCCAGCAACAGGCCAGGTGCATGAGATCGTGGTCATCCCGGCGAGTCAGTCCATTTCATGGGAGGACGGGTTCAACCCGATCGGTACACAACATTTCGATGCAATCCAACAGTCTGCGGGGACGACCTCCCGGCCGATGCTCATCACGCTGGCACATGATGGCGATAATGCCTATGGCGGTGGGTATTCCTATTACCGAGAGGCCACACCAAATCTCGTTTCACAAGCCGAGGCCTCGGGCTACCACGCAACCGTGATCGAAGAATATCTCGCGGACCATCCGGTGCCGGCCAACGCAATCGTGCACGTTGAGGATGGCGCTTGGGTCAATGCGGATGGGGATTTTGGTTCGCCTTGGTTTCTCAACTGGAACTATCCGCCGGTCAATGCACAAGGACAAGTCGATATTGAGAATGGATGGGCGGAAGATGTCCGAAACTGGGCGGTGATCACCGCGGCCCAGAACCACGTTGACACGGCAGAAGAGATAGCTACCCGGCAGGGTTCGGCTGTACGCATCGACAAAGTTGTTCAACCAGACGGCACAGCGACACAGGCGGAGCTTGCCTGGCATTATTTTCTCGGCTCGCTCAATTCCGGGTATATGTACTATGGCACTGCCGTCGATATGGAAGTCAAGCCCACGATCGCGTGCAATGAAGCTCTTGAGCACGCCGATGCCGTAATAGTGATGGGTGATGATCGCACGCCGCCCGCGGTGTGGATTCCCCAGCGGTGGCCATGGAATCCTGGTTCAACAAACTTCGGTGCACCATTCGGCTACCAGGCAATAGAGATGCCGACGGATATGACGGTCTGGACCTTTGTTCACGATGTCTCTGGTGTCCAGTCGGTGACACTTAAATACCGAGTGGACAGCGATGGTTTGAATCCGATGGATGATCATGCCAATGAGTTGTATGCCGAGGATCTGGGTATCGGGCCATGGCAAACGATGCCGATGAATGCTCGGCCGTTTCCGGCGGAAAATGTGTACAACGATCCGAGCATCGACTTCTTCGAAATGCCTCAGCAGATTGCGACCCAGTATTCGGCAAGGTTGACCGGACTCTCGGATGCTCTTGTCGATTACTATGTTGAAGCAACTGATACGCTCGGGTATACGACGCGGTCTCCGATTCAGCATGTTTGGATCGGAGATGGTTCCGGCTCGAACCCGGGTGGGGATCGAGTAAGCATCTTGCCCGATCCGGCGATTGCAGGAGAGAATGTGACAATCTCGTATGATGCTTCAGGAGGACCAATCGCAAGCGCATCGGCGGTGTATCTGCACTATGGATTTGATGGGTGGTCCACCGTGATCAGCCCCGATCCGGCGATGACGTTTGATGCTGCGACTCAGGAATGGCAGATCACGGCGCCGGTGATCTCGACGGCTTCGTCACTTGATCTTGTGTTCAATGATGGCACCAACAACTGGGACAATAACAATGGTCAAGATTGGCATTTTCAGGTTGATGGGTCTCAGCCGCCGGTGTTCAGTATTGACGGCTCACTCGACGCATCCGCGACTCTCATTGGGACCAACGCGGGGATTTCGCTCTGGGCGGGGCTCGATGGTGAGCAGTTGTACGTCGCGGCTACGCCGGCGAACTCCGGGCGGGACCATTTCATCTTTGTCAATGCCATGACTGGCTCGCCTGTCGCTTCGCCCTGGGCCAAAGCGGGCACGGTTGATGGATGGGTCGCCTTTCTTGCCGACGAAGCGGACAATGGATTCAGTGGATGGTTCGATGCCGACGGTTTCGCGACCCAGGCGCAGGGTGGTGTTCTCGAAGGGCTGATCGACCTGATTGCAGAGTTCGGGGTTTTGCCGACCACCATCCGGTTGGCCGTTGGCGCGTACGACACACCTGATGGCGGTTCGCTGCTGGCTCAGGTTCCCGCCGGCAATGGCGACGGGAACATTGATGAGGTTGAATGGTTTTCGGTGGAGCTCTGCTCACTCTTACAGGCCGGCTGCGACTGTGTCGCCGATGTCAACGGTGACGGTTCGCTCACGGCGAGCGACTTCACCGCATGGATCGCCGCCTTCAACACAAGTGCATCTGAATGCGATCAGAATGGTGACGGCAACTGCGACCAGACGGATTTCACAGCATGGATTGTCAACTTCAATGCTGGATGTGGATGACCTCCGGGAATTCATGGTGCCAGTGGAAGAAGTGATACTGTGCCGAGAGCCGTGCGATTTCGGCCAATATCCAGGGTGGCACGTTGTCCGGGCGGGTCTGGATTTGCTCGAACACTCTTTGCGTTATTGCATCCCACCGGCCGGGGCAGCCCTCGATCAGACCGGGACGGTCGGTGTCGTGCTTGCGCCACACGAACGCGGCACACCACGCGTCAGCAGCAAGCTTCGGATCAACCGGGACGATACCTCTCTGCATCGTGCGCCGTTCTGCGCGATTGCGGGTGCGGTAGTAGCGCACGGCTTGGGGTGAATCACCGGGTCCTGCGCGGAAGGCATCATTCGGGATACCCTTGGAGATAAGTTCGGGTGTGGCGCCGATGAGCGAGTTGCCGACCTTGATATGGCTGCAGAGCGCTGCCCATTCGCAGGGTGATGCCGGTGTTTCGAGCCAGAGCACAGCCCGGCAGAGCGTGACGGCGAGCGGATCAATATCAACGCCATACAGGTTGTTTGCGATGATCTCAGTTAGGGCATTTGGTTTGTCGAGCCGGGATGCAAGGTGATGAGCTGCCCGGATGAGGAAGCCGCCGACACCGACCGTCGGATCGCAGATGCGGAAATTGCGGACAATGTTCTCCCTTTGGTCAGTCGTGTTGACGCCACTCGCTCGCAATCGCTGGTCGAGTGGTTCGATGACCGCTGATTGAAGGATGTGCTCGATCAGGGGTGTTGGCGTGTAAAACGCACCACGGCTGCGACGGGGGGTGGATCTTGTCGAAGGCACATCGGTGTCCAGAATCCGGTCTGTGATGGTCTGGGATTGGGCAAGCAGTGCCGGGTATGCCGAGGCGTAGTCAAAGAATTTGAGACGCTCATCCGGGTGTTCATGACAACGAGATGCAACGGGCTCGGGTGGCTTGGGCAGATCCACTCTGGATCGTGGATCACAGTCCTGCCACCAGTCAACCGATTCGAGCCGATCGGCGGGCACACCAGCCTGCCGGGCACATACTTTGAAGCAGAGTTCATAGGTTCGCCACAGGATCTCGGTGAATAATCGCTGACGGGATTCGGACGAGGCCAATTGTTGGGCGGTGTATGGATCGGGCGTTTGGTGGAGCGCCCACCTTCCCAGATTGATGGCCGAGGTGCACAGGCCATCCAGCGCCAGCTCCGGCGGGTGGGTGGATTGATTCGGCTGAGAACCCGAGCCCATGCCGGCAACTCCTGACAGAACATGATCTGCGTATCCGATAGCATAGTTTGGAGACTGCTCGCGGGCCGGTGGTTCGAAGGCGTAGAATGGGACGATCGAGCGGATTTGAGAGAGAGGATTCATCGGATCTTGTTCCGGTTGCCGACGCTATCGTGGCAGATCTCTGTGAGGGGCACCATGGGCTTTTCTACACAAAGAAGGCGGTATTGATGAGCAGCAACACGACGGTGGCCCCCCGCTCAGAGGAGCTGGAATCGGTCGTGATCCGATTCTGTGGGGATTCGGGCGATGGGATGCAGTTCGCCGGCGGTCAGTTCACCGCAACCTCGGCGATCTTCGGCAACGATATCTCGACCTTTCCGGATTTCCCGGCCGAGATCCGGGCGCCCCGGGGCACGACCTTCGGCGTCTCCGGATTCCAACTCCAGTTCTCAAGCAGCGAGATCCACACGCCTGGAGATACGGTCAATGCGATGTTCGCCATGAACCCGGCAGGGTTCAAGACGAACATCCACGAGGTCGAGCCGGGCGGCCTGGTGGTTGTCAACAGTGATGAGTTTAACGAGACCAATCTGCACAAGTGCGGATATCCGGAGGGGTACAACCCGCTCGAAGATGATGCGCTCAATGCGAAGTACCACATCGTTCAGGTACCGATGAGCCGGCTCACGCGCGAGGCGACCGAGGATCTCGATATCGGGGCAAAGGATGCGGATCGGTGCCGGAACATGTTTGCGCTCGGCATTGCGTACTGGATCTACCAGAGGCCTCTGGATGCGACGATTTCACACTTGGAGTCGTACTACGGCGTCAAGAAGAAGCGGCCGGAGGTTGCCGAGGCCAATGTTCGTGTGCTCAAGGCCGGGTATTACTTTGGTGAGACGGCGGAGTTGCTGCCGGTGCGATATGTCGTCCCGCCGGCGAAGCTGGAACCGGGGACGTATCGACGAATCAACGGAAACATGGCGTTGGCAATCGGGTTTGCCACCGTCGCCGAGAAGGCGAAGAAGCCGCTGCTGTATGCGAGTTATCCGATCACACCCGCATCTGATGTTTTGCATGCATTGTCTGGATTGAAACAGTTTGGGGTCAAGACATTTCAGGCTGAGGATGAGATTGCAGCGATCTGTGCAGCGATCGGGGCGAGCTACGCGGGGAACATCGGGGTGACAGGCACGTCAGGTCCCGGGCTGTGTCTGAAATCCGAAGCGCTCGGGCTCGCGGTGATCTATGAGCTTCCTCTGGTCGTAGTCGATGTGCAGCGTGCCGGTCCTTCAACGGGGATGCCGACGAAGACGGAGCAGGCGGATCTGCTTCAGGCGATGTTCGGTCGCTCCGGCGAGAGCCCGTGCATCGTGCTGGCACCGCGCAGCCCGGCGGACTGCTTCGACATCGCGATCGAATCTGTCCGTCTGGCGGTGAAACACATGTGTCCGGTGGTGATTCTTTCGGATGCCTACATCGGCAACGGCGCTGAACCATGGAAGATTCCAGATGTTTCGACGATTCCACCGATCGAAACGCACCATCCGGCCAACGCGTACGACCCGGATCTCGGGTTCCAGCCGTACATCCGCGATCCTGAGACTCTGGCACGGGGCTGGGCGCTGCCCGGCACACCGAAATTGGAACATCGGATCGGGAGCCTTGAGAAACAGGAGCGAACCGGCGCGGTGTCGTACGATCCGCTCAACCACGAGAAGATGACGCGTGAGCGTGCTGAAAAGGTGCAGCGGGCCGTCGAGTCGATCCCGAAGCTCGAAGTGGACGGCCCGGAGCGGGGCGACGTGCTGCTATTGGGATGGGGCTCGACCTATGGCCCGATCACCACCGCTGCGGCCCGGCTTCGTGCGTCGGGACTTCATGTCAGCAGCGTCAACCTTCGTCACCTCAACCCGTTCCCGTGCAACCTTGGACAGGTCCTGTCAAATTTCAAAAACGTACTTGTCCCTGAGAATAACATGGGCCAGCTCTGTATGCTGATCCGATCGAAGTATCTGGTCGATGCAACCCCGATCACCTACGTTCGTGGCCGATCGTTCAGGGTCAATGAACTGGTCGAGTCCATTAAAGAACACCTGGAACAAGCCTGAAGCGGGACACCGAACAGCCATGACGACCATGAACGAGATCGAACTCCCACAGTATTCGCCGAAAGACTTTGCATCCGATCAGGAAGTACGGTGGTGCCCCGGCTGCGGCGACTATGCAGTGCTCACCGGCGTCAAGAAAGCACTCGCCAAACTCCCGATTCGGAAGGAGAACCATGTCTTTGTGTCGGGAATCGGTTGCGCGGCCAGGTTCCCGTATTATATGAACACCTATGGGATGCACACGATCCATGGCCGGAGCCTGAGTGTTGCCACGGGAATCAAGCTGGCCAATCCGGAGTTGAATGTGTGCATCGTTTCCGGCGATGGCGACCTGCTCTCGATCGGCGGCAACCACACTTTTCATACCATGCGCCGCAATGTCGACCTGACCATTCTCCTGCTGAACAACCGCATCTACGGCCTGACCAAGGGCCAGTATTCTCCGACCAGCGAACGTGGCAAGATCACCAAGTCGACACCTCAGGGTTCACCCGACAACCCCGCCAACCCGCTGGCTCTCGCGGTTTCTGCCGGTTGTACCTTTATTGCCCGGACGATCGACGTCGATCTCAAACTATTTGATTCGGTCTATACCCGTGCGATACGCCATAAAGGCACCTCGTTCGTCGAGGTGTATCAGGACTGCAATATTTTCAACCACAAGGCATTCTTTTATGCGTCGCAGAAGGACACCAAGCCGGAGAACACGGTTCTGCTCGAACATGGCAAGCCGATGATCTTCGGGAAGGATCGTGACAAGGGGATTGTTCTCGATGGCACGACCATACGCGCGGTGACGCTGGGCAGCGAGTTCACCGAGGCCGACCTTCTTGTTCACAATGAAAACGACATCAACCATGCCTTCCTGCTGACACAGATGAAGCACCCGGAGTTGCCCGAGCCGATCGGCGTGCTGTATGTGGATGATTCCAAACCCACTTACGATGATATTATCGTTGGTCAGATCAATGCAGCGAAAGAGAAAGCCACGCTGTGTGACATCCAATCGCTCGTCCGGGGCGATGAGACGTGGGAAGTCCACCCCAACGGAGACTAGTTCGCACGTCGTCCATGCAATTGGAGCAGCCTGATGATGAAGATCGGCATCCCACGCGAGATCCACCCCGACGAACGACGGGTCGCAGCGACGCCGAGAACCGTTCGTGAACTCCAGAAACTCGGCTTCGAGGTTCTGATCGAGCACAACGCCGGGCTGAGCGCCGAATTCGCCGATGAGTTGTACGCCGAGGTGGATGCAACAATTGTCCCGACCCGTGAAGAACTCTGGGCACAATCGGATATTGTGCTCAAAGTGCGCGGGCCGATGGTTGATCCAAAAACCGGACAGCACGAAGCCGACCTGATCAAGGAAGGCGGCGTTCTCATCGGCTTTCTTTGGCCCGCGCAGAACAAGGATGCCCTTGACCGCCTTGCTTCAAGGAACGTGACGGCCCTCTCGATGGACTGCGTGCCCAGAATTTCACGCGCCCAGAAGATGGATGCGCTCAGCGCCATGGCCAACGCCTCGGGCTACCGCGCAATGATCGAGGCGGCGCAGGTGTATCCAAGGCTCTTTGCCGGTCAGTTCACCGCCGCCGGCCGTGTGGCCCCGGCCAAGGTGTTGGTCATTGGTGGCGGTGTCGCCGGTCTGGCGGCGATCGGTGTGGCGCGAGGCATGGGAGCCGTTGTCCGAGCCTTTGATACCCGCCCCGAGGTTGCCGATCAGGTCCGCAGCATGGGTGCCGAATTCCTCGAGTTGGATTTCGAGGAAGAGGCCGACGGTGGTGGCGGATACGCCAAGCAGATGAGCGACGCCTACATTGAGGCCGAACTTGAGCTCTTTGCTCAACAAGCCAAAGAGGTCGACATCATCATCACCACAGCCCTGATCCCGGGCAAGCCCGCACCCAAACTCATCACGCGGGACATGGTCGAATCAATGCGCGAGGGCGCGGTCATTGTCGATCTGGCTGCCCAGCAAGGTGGGAACTGCGAGCTTACCGTCCCGGGTGAGTTGGTCACCCACCACGGCATCCGAATCGTCGGCTATACCGATCTTCCGAGCCGAATGGCAATCCAGACAAGCTGGCTCTATGGCATGACGCTCGTGCATCTGCTCGAAGAGATCACGCACGATGGACAAGTCGTGATCGATCTTGACAACGAGATCACACGCGGCGCCCTGGTCGTTCATCAAGGCGAAACCACCTGGCCACCGCCCAAACCCGCTCCTCCACCGCTGCCTCGCACGGAATCCCCAGAGAGGGAATTGCCCCCCCCCGAACAACCCACTCCACCAACCCAAGCCGTGCATCACTCAAGCAATCGCTGGCTCTCGATTGTCGGGCTCGTCTTGGCCGTGTTGGCAGTCGTCGGGCTTGGTTGGTCGGCGCCGGAGTCTTTCCTGAGCCACTTTACCGTCTTCGTGCTGGCCTGCTTTGTTGGATGGCAACTTGTCTGGAATGTGACGCCGGCCCTGCATACGCCCCTGATGAGTGTCACGAATGCGATCAGTGGCATCATCGTCATTGGCGGCTTGTTGCAGATTTCCGGTCCAGCCCTGAGTCCACGCACAATCCTGAGCGTGCTTGCTGTCTTTGTCGCCACGATCAATATCGCCGGCGGTTTCCTCGTTACGCGCCGAATGCTGGCGATGTTTACACCAAACCATTGAGACCCCATGCCCACCAGCGCCATCACAACGATTTACATCGCAGCCGCCGTCCTGTTCATCCTCAGTTTGGGCGGGCTATCGAGCCAGAAAACAGCTCGTCGAGGCAACATGCTCGGCATGCTCGGGATGTTGATCGCCCTTGTTGCCACCGTAGCAGGCCCCGCCATCTCGGGTACCGGGTATGTGGCACTCGTGCTCGCGGTGGTACCGGCTGTACTGATCGGGGCGACGCTTGCCGCCCGCGTCAAGATGACGGATATGCCGCAGCTTGTTGCTCTGCTGCACAGCTTTGTCGGAGCCGCGGCCGTACTCGTCGGCATCTCCAGCTTTCTGGTGCCGACTCCGCACGCGGCCGGCGCCGAGGCAACGATCCACCTGATCGAGATTTATATCGGCGTCTGTGTCGGGTCGGTGACGTTCACGGGTTCGATCATTGCCTATCTCAAACTCAAAGGCTCGCTCTCCGGAAAGCCTCTGGTTCTTCCAGGTCGCCACGTTCTGAATCTCGCCATACTGGCTGTGACAGTCCTGCTCGGTATTTTCTTTGTCCGAGAAGGTGAGGGGCAAACCGCTCTGATCCTGCTGATTGCAGCGACGGTACTCACCGGCCTTGCCGGGGCGCACCTGATTGCTGCGATCGGCGGCGCCGACATGCCTGTTGTTGTTTCGATGCTCAACAGTTATTCTGGATGGGCCGCCTCGGCCGCCGGGTTCATGCTGTCCAATGATCTGCTCATCATCACCGGTGCGCTTGTGGGCAGCAGCGGCGCCATTCTCAGCCTGATCATGTGCCGAGGTATGAATCGCTCGTTCTTCAGCGTGATTCTCGGTGGTTTCGGTGGCGATGGCGGGCCTGCAACCCACGATCCATCAGTCGAGGGCGACATCAAGGAAATCACCATCCAGGAGACGGCCCTGGCATTGCGTGAAGCCAAGAATGTCATCATTGTTCCCGGATATGGGATGGCTGTCGCACAGGCCCAGCAACAGGTCTCGGGGATAGTCGACTTTCTCAGCGAGGCGGGCATCACTGTCCGATTCGCCATCCATCCCGTCGCGGGTCGGTTGCCGGGGCACATGAATGTGCTTCTTGCCGAAGCGAATATTCCGTACGACATCGTGCTCGAGATGGATGAGATCAACGAGGACTTCCCTGAGACCGATGTCGTCATGGTGATCGGCGCCAACGATATTGTCAATCCGAGTGCCCAGACGGATGCATCAAGCCCAATCGCCGGTATGCCCGTGCTCGAAGTCTGGAAGTCCAAACTCGTCATCGTCCTCAAACGGAGCATGGCCAGCGGCTACGCCGGTGTCGGAAACCCTCTGTTCTTCAAGGACAACACCCGGATGCAGTTCGGCGATGCCAAGGATGTCACCTCCGCCATTCTGGCCGAGCTTCAGGCATCGCTCGCCTCCGTCTGATGCCTTCGACTCTATTTTTCCCAACTCGGTACACGAATCTGGACCCGCTTTCCGGTCGGAAGTGTAATGTTGAATACAACATCCGTTTGTTCGGGAGGATCGGGCTCATCCTTCGGAGCCGATCCATCATTCGTATCCCCGGAACCCGTCTTTTGCTCATCTGGTGGCGGCTCGACATCCGGGGAACCCGTATCGCCAGCATCTTCGTTCGGCCATCGGAGATCCGCCGGCACCGTCGTCAACCAGGTTTCTTTCGCTACCGCACGACTCGCGTTTGGAATTGGATTCGCGTTGAGCATCACGGGAATATACCCAAAGCTGGCAATCTGCTCTGCATCCCATTGGATCCGCTCCGGCGTGATTCGCTTGTGCTCAACCCGTGAAATCTCGGGATATCGAAAGTAAGCCCAAATTTCATGCCCAGGAAGAAGGTAATCAGCAAGGTAATGGGGAGACGAGATTCTGTGAAAATCACTCCGACTCACAGCATCGCTCGGGGCCCGAAATCCACGCGTGAACGTGGGCGCATATGCATGAACAACATCAATGCTCATCGGCTCCGTGACAAACGTCATCTCTGGATACATTTGCTGAAGCCTTTGCAGATATGGGATCTGTTCCCAGACAGGCATCTTGCTGTGTATAAAGTTATCCAGCCCGATGTAGGTTGCACCTGCATCTCTGGCCAGATCGAGTTGCTGCACCACAGTCGCGAAATGATCGGGATTGTTGGGGTCCAGTGGGGTTGACGTGCTCGCGTCCCAGCGATCAGTATGTTCCGCAGCACGTCCCCACCACAAGCCAAGTTGCTTGCCAGCGCGAGGGATTCGCGGAAAGGCCACGCTGTCTGTAGCATTTTGCATTTTTTCTATATCCATCCACCCGAGCGTGAAACGGGATGGAAAATTCAGTTGTCTGTGGATCGAGTTCACACCACTGCATGCCCACAGCATTTCACGTTCATACCCATTCGGTTCGATGATTTCCTGCACGACACCGGCAAATCCCACCCGGTCAGGCCGCTTAAGGCCGCCAAGCATTCCGCGTGTGTTGTGAAGATTGATGGCATCAATGTTCGCAAGTTCTCGGCCATGCACCGGCTCCGGATGCCGCGTATAGCGAACGCCGCCGTAGAGGGACCTGAAATAGTCGCCATAGGGCTTTAACGTTTTGAGCCACCCCTGGGGGCCGTTTGCCGATGTGGCGGTGTTGCCTCGGCGAATGGCACGGATCACAAGGGTGTATGAACGTTCCTCACCTGGTTTGAGCATGCCCTTATGGGCGAGCGTTGTGAATTGATCATCCGTTGTCGTGTTCTGAAAATCAAAGGCCACAATCCATCCACGCGATTCTTGCGGCCCTTTGAACGCTCCGCCCGCCTTCATGATTCGGACAAGCACGTCATGCTTATACTCAAGAACCGGATACAGCAAGCTTACGCCCACAGCATACTCGTCATTCATCAGCATGCAGACCGGGCTGTAGCATGATCCCGGATACCTGTAGCCCGTCCCAATAAAACGGTCCCATGTTGTGTCTTTCAGGGTCGTGTTCTTGATGTCTTCGAGATAGGTGATCCGCTCTCCGAGTGTCAGCACGCCGGTCAATATCCTTCCAAGAGGCCTATCGTGAGATGAATCATTCCGAAAAGTAAAGACGATATCATATCCCATGCTCTGCTGATTCTGGATCTTGATCGTCGGGACAACGACATCCCGTAGCCCGATGGGATCCACGAGCGATAAACCCCGTGGTTCCAAAATCACACGAGAGCCGTCAACTATCGGCTTTGCAAGGAACGCCGGGTCTGTCGTGTACGACTGGCCGACCGATGTCTTGCCGAGAGCCGCGATCGTCACAGCTACGAATGCTTGGATCGTTCGCTTCATACCGGAACCTTCGAATTCCCCATGGAATCAGGGAACATTCCGGAAGCATCAGAGCCATTTCGCCTACGCATCATGCCGATTGTCCCATGTGCGCAGATCACCCTTCATTGCATCATGGCGGGAGAAATGAACGCAGGACACCACACTCCATGCCTGCGCAAGCGGTATTTATCACTCCGACGAAACAGCACACCAGACCAGTGTTATTGGTCTCGGTGAGATGTCGCCCTTGCGGGGGCGGATGATGATCTCGTCGATTTCAGGAATCTCGTCCTGCATCCGGATATCCTCGATATCCCGCTCGAATCGCTGCTCCAGTTCCTCGCGCTGGCGGATCAGGGCCTTGACGTTGTCCTTGGCTCGGCCGATGTCGCCCCGCTGCTGGATCGCCCGGCTGGCCTTCCGGGCCGCTGTGGAGAGACTCTTTTTCCTTCTCCCGAACAAAGCCCCCAGAATGGATGCGCCGAACGAGACCGCGCTGTCGGCCCCCGCGGCTCTCCACTGGGAACGTTCGACCTCGACCCGTTGCTGAGCCTTTCTGATCCGTTCATCCAGCGTGTCCAGCTTGGGTGTGTATTTCGATCTGAGCTTTTCAACCATCTCATCCCGGTGCTCTCGCATCAACTGGCGGACACGAACCAGAAAGTCGGACTTGCTCTCTCCAAGTTCTGAATACACCTTGAGTTTCTTACAATGCCAGATCGGCTCGGCATGCTCTCGATAGAGCGTGTTCTTCAGCGATCGCTGCCAGACCGTTTCCTGCTTGGTGTTCACCGCCCACGCCGGAAAGCCCGCATACCCGATGCCATCATCCGGTTCTTCCTGAAGATCATCGGGTGAAATGTCCACCTTCGGAGCACCCGCCCAGATGTCCGGTGCCTCGTCCACCGGCACATCCGCAAGCAGCGAAACATCCTGCCAATGATCGATCTTCGCTGCGACCCGCACATAGTGCAGCGGCCCCGAGCCGAGAATCTTCGGGCGATAGACAACCTGTTCGCCTTCGCCGGGGACGCGGTCCATCGGCATGTACCGTTGCTCAATCCCGGATGGAATCGGAGGCCTCGAAGACGATACTTTCGATTGTCCTCCGCGTCCGCCGGCCGTGGGACGTTGTGCAGCCGAGCCATCAGACGATTCCGAGACACAGTTCTTGGCACGATCCGCCATAAGTGTGCGGATATGGTCGCGCGTCATCGGGCCTCGAAGATATGACATCGCCCAACGGGTATGAAAAAGCGTTGGGCCATCATCGTGGACGTTGTTCATCAGAAAGACTCGGCTCTTCAGGCCGGCCAGCAGACGCTCAATCTCGCTACGGTCGAATGTTCCACCGGCAGCCGAGGTCGCGCCTTCGAGGCCATCAAGCACCCGGCGCAGGTCACGCTCGGTCTGAAGCCGCCCGAGGAACCAGGTCCCCGCATTGGACAACCCTTTGTAATCCAGGTCCACCGGGTTCTGTGTGGCGAGCACAACACCCATCCCGTATGCACGAGCCTGCTTAAGCAGCGTGAGCATCGGCCGCTTCGAAGGTGGCTCGGCGACCGGTGGAAAGAACCCGAACACCTCATCCATATACAGCAGCCCACGGAGTGACGTGGTCCCCGATTGACTCCGCATCCACGACACCACTTCGTTCAGCAGCAGCGTCACAAAGAACATGCGCTCGGATTCGGACAAATGCGAAATCGAGAGTATCGAGACCCTTGGCTGACCATCCGCCGTGTAAAGAAGCCGACCGATGTCCATCGGCTCTCCCCTCGTCCATGCGCTGAACGTCGGAGATGCCAGCAGCGTATTGACGGCCATGGCCAGCTCAAACCGTTTCTTGTCCGGTATCACGGCATCAAGATCGAGCACGCCGATCTTGTCAAAGGGTGGCGACTGGATTTCACCAATCAGAGCCGCAAAATCAAGATCCCGACCCGCCCGCCAGGCTCGATCAAGTATGGTCGAAAGCAGCACGTGCTCCTGACTCCGCACAGGATCGGCATCAATTCCAAGAAGACCAAGCACGCCGGCCACCGTCGAGGCGACCCGTTCACGCATCGCATCGGAGTCATCAATCACCGCTGCAGGTGGAGCAGTGAATGCCCGAAGGACGCGCAGCTGCAGTCCGGCGCTGCTTCCGGGTGTGTATATCGAAAGATCGACCGATTCGCGGAGCCGACGGATCCTCTCCCCATCCTGCCCCCAACTGGCCAACCCGTCTTTCCAGAGTTTCGCACGATTGGCCGCGTATTCGTCCGGCGTCATCTCCTTCCGAGCTGCAGCCTGCTCATCAATCCATGGCCGAAAGTCCTCGGCCCGAAGCTCGGGAAACGTCAGCAACATATTGCCGATGTCGCCCTTCGGGTCGATCACGAGAGCCGGTACACCATCAATTGCCGCTTCCTCAAGGAGCGAGATGCACAGCCCGGTCTTGCCGCTGCCGGTCATCCCGACGCAGACCGCGTGTGTGGTCAGGTCCTTGGAATCGTAAAGCAGCAGATCATCGGTGACCTTGCCCTGATCCGGGTCAAACTCTTTCCCCAGATAGAACGCACCGAGTTTTTCGTAGGTTTCCATGTCTGGATTATTGAACGTCCGCGGGACCGTCGCAGGATCAGCGACCCAGGATCGGGTGGACCCCCCGCAGAACAATGGGCAGGGGCGGACTTGAACCGCCGACACCGGCATTTTCAGTGCCGTGCTCTACCAACTGAGCTACCTGCCCGACGCGGCAACTTTAGCAGACCAGACCCGCCCGTCAAGATCCACGCCCAACCATCATGTGGTACCATCCGTCCATGTCTGATTCCGCCCAAAAATCCCGGCCGGCCCCGAAGACCAAGCCGCTGCTCTCGGTCCGCGACCTGCGCGTTCATTTTTCCTCCGGTGGCGGCCTGTTCAGCGGCGAAGAAAAGGTCGTCAAAGCCGTCGATGGCGTCGGTTTCGACATCAACCGGGGCGAGACGCTCGGTATCGTCGGGGAATCCGGTTCCGGTAAAACCACCATCGGGCGTGCCATACTCAGACTCATCCCCGCAACCTCTGGCACCGTCTCCTATGAAGGCAAGGACGTGCTCGGTGCATCCTCTGCTGACATGCACCAACTCCGAAAGAAAATGCAGATCATCTTCCAGGACCCGGCCGGCTCACTCAATCCAAGAATGAGAATCCGAGACATCATTGCCGAGCCCATCCGTGTCCACAAAATCGAATCCGACAAGGGCATCGACGCCCGCGTGGCGGCCCTGCTTGAACGCTGCGGGATGCCGGCCTCTGCTGGAAGACGCTATCCGCATGAATTCTCCGGCGGCCAGAAACAACGCATCGGGATCGCCCGCTCCCTCGCTGTCAGACCCGACTTCATCGTCTGCGACGAACCGACCTCGGCGCTCGATGTCTCGATCCAGAGTCAGATTATCAATCTGCTCCGCGATTTGCAGGAAGAATTCGGACTGAGCTACATGTTCATCAGCCACGACATGGCGGTTGTCCGGCATATGTGCGAACGCATCGCAGTCATGTACAAAGGGAAAATCGTCGAGATCGGCGAACGGGACCAGATCCTGTACGATCCGCAGCACGAATACACCAAACGACTGCTCGCATCCGTACCGAGAACGGACCACGCTTCAAAAGCCTGCTAGTCCAGCACCAGGGCAGACGTTCTGCCGGTGGTCAAATCAGGTCGACTGCCCCACCACCGTTCTCCCCAGATCGCCAGATTCATCATCGGCCAAGCCAGATTCCAGAGTTGGCCCGCCTGGTTCGCAACGAGGTGGATCGCGGCCGGTGTGAAGATCTCGCGCGCAAAGCTCGATTCTCGGAGCAGCTCCGAAGCGTCCACGATCCACTCCTGAAACGGGAGCGGAAAGCTCGCCTTTTTCCGGCAGAGTACGCTGGAATCAACCGCGTCGCGAAAGGCTGTCCGCAGCATCCGCTTCGTGCGAAGCGCCACTGGCTCGATGTTCGGATCGTAGAGGTTCTCGATCGGGATCGCATCGGCAGCAGCGCCGACCACACGGTCTGCGAAGGGCGTCCTCGCCTCGACCGATTCGAGCATCATCGCGCTATCGAGCCGGCGCATAAGGCCCGTCAGATTCACGCGCTGGTGGAAGCGAAGATGCGCCGCCCGTTCATCACGGACCCCCTCGGCGGACTGCTGAAACATGGTTTCGTAGGCTGCAAACAGCTCGGCATCGTCATCGAGATCGGCCCAGAAATCGGGCATGAGGATACCCGGCTTGGCCGAGGGCGGAATCCACGCATTGGACTCGAGTTGAAAACGACCGGGCGGGCCGGTGCCCGAAGTAATGTATTCATACGCCAACCGCATCGGCAGTTCATACCCGGCAAAGAACTCATCGGCTCCCTCGCCCGTCAGCGTGACCACGCACCCATCGGCGCGCAGCCGGGACGCGATCAATCGAATCGCAACCTCGTTGGGCGTGCACATCGGCACACCCTGCTCGCAGACTGTCCTTGGCCAGTGCTCGAGGAAGTACGCCCGGTCAACAAAGGTCTCGTGGTGTGAAGTCCCGATGTTCTCGGCCACACGGCGCGCAAATATCGGATCACCCTCATCCGCGTGCACGCCCGCACAATATGTATTCAATCCGGGAAACGCCTCCGCCGCGACTGTCGCAATGATCGTGCTGTCAAGCCCGCCGGAAAGCAAGGAACAGATCGGCACATCCGTCCGAAGATGTGCCAGAACCGATTGTGAGATCGTTTCCCGAAGCGACTCCGGCGTCACCTCGATATCGGGTTCACCACTCCGAGCAATCCGACCCCGCTTCGGCTCCGAATCCGGGGTGTCGAGATCGAATTCGAGTATCTCGCCCGGACGCACAACAGACACACCCGCAAAGAGCGTGCGATCATCGAGCTCGGCGCGTGCGGACGAAAGGTACGCGCTCATGGTCACCCGGTCGGGCTGCACCGAAAATGACGGATGCGCCAGGATCGCAGGGATCTCACTGGCGATCACGACCGATCGACCAACCCTTGCCCAGTACATCGGCTTGATTCCAAATGGATCGCGAGCGACCAATGCCCGCCGAGTACGCTGGTCCACGAAGACAAAGGCGTACATGCCGCGCAGCAGGTCAGTGGCTGCGCAGCCGTGGGCACACATGAGTTCCAGCAGCGTCTCGGTGTCGCAGTTTGATCGAAAATCAATCCCCGCCAGCTCGGGTCGAGTGCGGAGTTCATCGTCGTTGTACAACTCACCGTTGTACGCGATCACACCCAGACCGTCGGCGCTGACCATCGGCTGGGCGCCTTGCTCTGAAATGTCGATCACCGCCAGACGACGATGGGCCAGCACGACCCCATCACCTCGCCAGAGTCCCTGGCCATCCGGCCCACGATGGCGCATGGTGTCACGCATGCGCAGCACCGCAGCATCGCCGGGGTCTTCACCGAGAATCGCGAGCACGCCGCACATATTCGTTTTATCGACCCGTTCGCCGATCGATGTCCATCATCGGGGTGGTTCGACTCGCTCGAATCGCCACAGGTTGCCCTGTTGCCGACAACCAAGCAATCGGCGACCGACTCCATCAAAGTGGAGATCCAGCCGGATCTGATCGTCGGCCCAACTCAGGATCACCACCTCACCCGCCGCGACTCGGGACACCTCGCCCCGGCCGCCGGAGATCGGCCCTTCGTACGCGAGATAGAGAGGTCGATGGTCCCCGATGCGTAGAGCATCGAACCCGGTCGGTTCTCGATCATCGACCCGTGCCGACGTGCGGAACGTCGGGACCGGGGCAGCGGGGTCCGGATCGCACTGGACAAGCCAATCATGATGCCAGGACCCATCGGGCAGACTGTGGCGCAGCAGGACGGTTCTCAGCACAACTGAGGGTAGCGGGCCGGGAGCACGGCAACCCGCTAGACTGACCCACACAATGTTGGAGGCACTGGACATGCGACGTTTCGGGTTGATCGGCGGTTTGGTGGTCACGTTCGGCGTTCTCGGTGGATGCCAGACACCATCGACGAACACGCTCGGGATCTATGGCGACCAGGCGCTCAATGCCGGGAACTATGACGAGGCGGTGACCTACTACGAGCAGTACGTGGACCGTCGCCCGCTGGACGCCGAGGGACGCTACAAGCTGGCTATCGCCTATCTGGGAGCGGATCGGGTTTCAATGGCCCGTGAGCAGTTCATCCTGGGGCTGGAACTCAAGGATGATGGGCGGTTCGTGGATGGGGTCGCGGACACGCTGGTCGATATGGGCCAGCAGGACGAACTGTACAAGCTCCTGCGCCAGCGTGCGGAGAGCACCCGGTCGGTCGAAGATTACACCCGTTTGGGGCGGTTTGCAGCCCAAGTTGGTGACGCCGATGGCGCCGAGGAGGCCCTGCTGCTGGCTGCGAAACTGGACGGCGGCCAGTCCATCGGTCCGCAGCTCGAACTGGCCGAGCTGTATGGCCGGTTTCACGACGATGCCAACAGACTCAAACGGCTGAGAATGGCGTTGTTCATCGACCCAGAAAACAAAGAAGTTGCCGAGCAGATCCGAGAAATGGGTGAGATTCCCGGACCGTCATTCGCTCTGGTTCCCGCTGAGCGGGGTTGAACGCAAAGCCGTCGGCGTCTCGACCGGACGATTTGACAGCGGCCGCCACACATTGTACCATTCATCCGCACAAACGGATGAAACAGGTGGCATCATCATATCCCGTGTCGGCGTCTCTCTCGGCCTTGGCCGAGCCGGTCCGGCTGCGCATCCTGCGGGTGCTCGAGGCCGAGGAGCTCTCGGTTGGCGAAGTCTCCAGAGTGACACAGTTGCCCCAGTCCACGGTCAGTCGGCATCTGAAAACGCTCGCCGAGGTTGGGTTCGTCGCGAGGCGTTCGGTGGCGACGGCAACGCTGTACCGCTTGGTCCCAGACGATCTGGATGAATCGCTCAGGCCGCTCTGGCTCGCTGTGAGATCCCAGCTCGGGAGCCTGCCCCATGCGCAGGGTGATCAGCGCCGGCTTGCTTCGGTGCTCGCCGAGCGTCGGATGGACAGCAAGGACTTTTTCGGGCGTGTCGCGGGCGAGTGGAACGAGGTGCGCACCACACTCTTTGGTACGGGGTTCACGTCGCAGGCCTTGCTGTCGCTTCTGAACCCGGATTGGGTGGTGGCCGACCTTGGGTGTGGTTCGGGCGATGTCGCTCGGTTGCTTTCTCCCCACGTCGGGCGGGTCATCGGGGTCGATCAGAATGAGGCGATGCTTGACGCTGCCCGGGAGCGGCTCGGATCGCAGTACAACATTGAGTTCGTGGCGGGTGATCTTGAATCGCTGCCGATACCGGATGCATCGGTCGATGCCGCGGTGCTCTCGCTCGTCCTGCACCATATTGAAGATCCTGCCCGGGTTCTGAAAGAGGTTCGTCGGACGTTGTGCCGTGATCAAGGCGGGGGTGTGGCGCTCATCGTCGACATGCTGGCGCACGATCGGGATGAATACCGACGAACAATGGGACACCAACACCTCGGATTCTCAAGCGGGGATATCCGGGGATATTTCGGATCGGCGGGATTCGGAGAGATCCGATTCCATGAGTTGCCGACACAGACAGATGCACGCGGTCCGGGGCTTTTCGTGGCCTCGGCCCGCATCGAGACAGGCACATGACACCTGAGGCCAAGGAATGCCTCACATCAGGAGACCGCAGCGTGACAACCATGACGACCAATCCCATGCGTCCCGATCAGATCGGGAATCTTCAGTTCAAGGTTCGGGACCTGAGCGAGGCCGAGCTCGGACGAAAAGAATTGAGACTCGCCGAGCAGGAGATGCCCGGGCTGATGGCCCTGCGTGAGAAGTACGGCGAATCCAAACCACTGGCCGGGATCAAAATCATGGGTTCGCTGCACATGACGGTGCAGACGGGTGTCTTGATCGAGACGCTCGACCTGTTGGGCGCGGATGTGCGCTGGGCGAGTTGCAATATTTTCTCGACTCAGGATTCGGCAGCCGCTGCTGTGGTTGTCGGACGCCCGGAGACCGGTGGTACGCCGGAGCATCCCAAGGGCGTGCCTGTGTTCGCGTGGAAGGGTGAGACGCTCGCCGAATTCTGGTGGTGCACGAAGCAGGCCCTGACATGGCCCGATGGTTCGGGTCCCACGCAGATCGTGGACGACGGCGGCGATGCGACGCTGTTGATGGTTCGCGGACTGGAGTTTGAGAATGCGGGCAAGGTGCCGGAGTTTGACCCGGAAAATGATCCGGAGGAGTGGTCGCATGTTCTGGCGTGCATCTCGCAGACCATCGAAGAGACGCCGGGCTGGTTCCAGAAGATGACGCCGGCGATCAAGGGGATCAGCGAGGAAACCACGACGGGCGTACACAGACTGTACCAGATGGAGGAATCGGGGGCGCTGCCCTTCCCGGCGATCAACATCAACGACAGTGTGACCAAGAGCAAGTTCGACAACGTGTACGGCTGCCGACATTCACTGATCGACGGGCTCAACCGCGCCACGGATGTCATGCTCTCGGGCAAGGTTGCGGTGGTCTGTGGCTACGGCGATGTCGGCAAGGGTTGTGTCCAGTCGTTGCGTGGTCAGGGCTGTCGTGTGCTGGTCACGGAGATCGACCCGATCTGTGCGCTCCAGGCCGCCATGGAAGGGATCGAGGTCGTTCGGCTCGAAGATGTGATCGGGACGGCGGACATCTTCATCACCACCACCGGCAACAAGGACATCATCACCTTCGAGCACATGAGGCAGATGAAGGATAAGGCAATCGTCGGCAACATCGGGCACTTCGATAACGAGATCCAGATCGAAAGGCTTTCAAAGGATCCGAATGTCGAGCGAACGAACATCAAGCCGCAGTATGACGAGTTCCGGTTCACAGATCTGGACAAGAGCATTCTCGTGCTGGCAGAGGGCCGACTGCTCAACCTCGGCTGCGCCACGGGCCATCCGAGCTTTGTGATGAGCGCCAGCTTCACGAACCAGGTGATTGCCCAGATCGAGCTGCACCAGAATCCGGGGAAATACGAGAACAAGGTGTATGTGCTGCCCAAGCATCTCGACGAGATGGTGGCCAGGCTTCATCTTGACAAACTCGGGGTTCGGCTGACGAAGCTGACACCGGAGCAGTCGGCGTATCTGAACATCCCGATCGAGGGGCCATACAAGCCGGATCATTACCGGTATTGATGACATTGTGAGCGATTCGTCGGATGGGGCCCAACCGCCCCATTCGGCCTTCCGATAGGCTTAGCAGGACGCACGCCATGCACATCCGCGATGTATTCAACCGGCAGAAAACAACGTTTTCATTCGAGTTCTTTCCGCCGAAGTCTGCCGAGGGTGCGGACAGATTGTTCAAGTCGATTTCCGAGTTGGAACGGCTCGAACCCGCGTTTGTGAGCGTGACGTACGGTGCCGGCGGGGCGACCCGCGACCTGACCAACGACCTTGTTGTGCGCATCAACAAGGAGACATCGCTCGACGCGATGCCCCACCTGACATGCGTGTGTCATTCTCGTGATGAGATTCAAAGGCTGCTCGAACGCTATGCGGCGCAAGGCATCTCAAACATTCTGGCACTTCGAGGCGATCCGCCGGCGGACAATCCCGATCATCGGCATGAGGATGATGACTACCGATTCGCGGCCCAGCTCGTCGGTGCGATCCGGCGATTCAACGAACTCGGCACGCATCCGAATGGCAAAGGGTTCGGCATCGGTGTTGCCGGCTTCCCGGCGGGACACCCGGCGACGCCCAATCGGCTCGACGAGATGGACCACCTGCGGGCCAAGGTTGATGCCGGTGCGGACTTCATCATCACGCAGCTGTTCTTTGACAACGCGAGCTTTCTGGACTTCCGGGATCGCTGCCGATTCTGCGGCATCGATATTCCAATCATCGCGGGAATCATGCCCCTGACGTCGCTCTCGGGGATGCGGCGGATGGCGCAATTGGCGCTCGGGACCCACTTCCCGGCGAGGCTGCTGCGAGCGCTGGATCGAACGGATGGCACGCCGGAGTCAATCCGAAGGGTCGGCGTGCACTGGGCGACCGAACAATGCGTGGACCTGCTGGACCACGGCGTCGATGGCATTCACTTTTACACCTTGAACCAGTCCACCGCCACCCGGGAAATCTACGCCACGCTTGGTGTGCAGAGTTCCTCCCAGCTTTCAAGCTGAATTTCCATTGACGCACGAAATGAGTTTCTGAAAGAGCATGGCGCCCAGAGCCGGGTCGTCGGTGCGTTCAGGGTGCCACTGGACACCGACATAGAACGGGCGACCAGGATCATTGACCGCTTCGATCAGCCCATCAGGGGCGATGGCGAGGACTCCCATATCGCCTGGATTTTCGACCGCCTGTCGGTGTCGGCTGTGCACGGCGCCCCTGCTGAATAGCGCATCGGTTGATGGCAGAATCTCGTGCTCGTTGTCCCAGTGGATGGCATGGTCCGGGTGGGTATCTGGAAGATGCTGGTTGAGCGATCCGCCGGCGTGGAGGGCCATCATCTGCATGC
>DRKT01000037.1 GCA_011053195.1 Phycisphaerales bacterium
CCGAACAGTCTTTCCCACCGTGTCAGGGCTTCGACATCCTCGAGCGTCACCCACGATTCCAGACGCCCGACGGTGGCCTCCGACTTGCGGGCCTTGACCTTTCGGCCCTTGATGTCCACCAGCAGATTGTGCGGCGAGCCATAGATCACGTGGTCAAACGATTTGAGCGTCACCTCGCGGGGTTGATCGTGTCCGAGCTCGGTCGCCCGCAGCGCCTGCCCCGGCGGCAGCAGTGCCCGCCGGGCCTCATTGAGCGAGATGAACGGGATCCGCCGATCCCGCAGGTGCGCTTCGAGCGCCTGTTCGTAGTGGTGCCTCGACTGCCCCATGCCGCCAGTATACCAGATCCCGACCGACGGGACAGGGGTTGGTTCGGGTTGCGGCGTCGGAGCGGGGAAAACGCTGCTGATCGTTCAGAATCCACGATAGACGTCCAATATGGCCGCCGATGAGGAGCTCGACAGGCCTCTTCAAGAGTTCAAGAGGCTTCTTGAGGAGTTCAGCAGGCCTCTTGAGGAGTTCGAGGGGCCTCCTCGGAAGCACAAGAGGCCCCTTCCGGGGCAGAGCGGGCCGCGTTGAAGGAACATCGAGGCTTCATTGGGATGCATCGGGGCCGAGGGGTATGGGCTCCGAATCGTTGATCCTCAAGAGGTGGGGGTTGCGGCGTCGGTTGACCGTCTCGGTACACTCTCAAACTCGATGAGGAGTGTGTTTGATCAATATTCCCAACCGGAGAACCGGCTGACGCACGCGCTCGCGTGCACGCTCGATGCCGACCGTACTTTGCTCGGTCCGTTTCTCAGGTGGGCGGGAGCGGCCGACGCTCCGGCCGTGAGCCGGCTTTCCATCACGGAGCAACAGACGCCCGGTGTGCCGGGTTCTGGGGATGAATCAGACGCCAAGGGCATCCCAGATGCGTGTGTCTTCGACGACGAGGGCTGGCTGATGATCATCGAATCCAAGGTGCAGAGCAAAGCATCGGTCGATCAACTCAACCGGCACATTCAGACCGCAAAGCGGCACGACTACAAGGACCCGCACGTCCTGTTGCTCACGACGGACGACCAGACGGTTGCCCTGCCTTCATCGGTGATGCACAAGCAGTGGCGTGATGTCTATGCGTGGTTCCGAAAGCGATCGGATCGATCATTCTGGGCGCGCGAGCTAACACGGTATATGGAATCGCTCGAAGCCCGGATGATCGCGGAGAATTACACGGTACGAGGAACGCTAACGATGTTTGATGGCATCCGCTTCGACGCGAACAACCCGTACACCTACCGCGAGGGCAAGCGCCTGATCCGGCTCCTCGGCGATGAACTGCAACAACACAAGACCCTGCACAAGCTCGGTGTAGACCCGAAAGGTGAGCGGCGTAGTGCAATCACGGGTCGGGACTCGACCAGGGTATGGGACTTCCTTCCGCTCCGTGTCGCTCGTGGCGCGACGAACTTCACCTCGTTCCCGCATTTTACGATGGGAATTCGGGATTCTGATGTAAGCGCCGGGGTGACGGTTCCGAATGGTGTGCGCGGGGGCTTTCGAACACGGCTACACAACGCGGGTGAAGAGGGATTCATAGAACTGCTCGAAGAAATTGAGCGACGATCCCGCAGAGTCAGGACGCGATCGAGCGGAGCTGTCGCCAAGGTATACATTGTTCAACGTCACTTTCACAGCCAGAGATCCATGGGAGAGGTTGATGCAAAGCTCGAAATGAACCTTTGTACCATCGTCACAGGTGCAAGGAGAGGCACAAAGTATCAGCCCGAATGGGCAAGCGCCGTGTACGAAATCCTAACTCGAAAGCGTTCAAATATCCAACTCGGGTTTCAGATCGTTTTTCAGCACACCTGCCCGATCGTTCGTTCTCGCAAAGTCATTAAACTCTTCGTTGATGCTTGGGATGCGATGTCGCCTGTTCTGTCGTTCGTACTCGATGACGATGGTGCCAACCTGTAGTTGATTCACCGGCCCCGTTGCAGCCGGTCCAGCACGATCGCCACCGCGGGCGGTTGGTCTTCGGGATCGGCCGGGCAGTCCGGCGCCTCGATCATCGCCCGGTGGGTCGCCGAGACCACGACCACATCATCCGTCCAGAAGCCCTTGGCCGAGGCCTCCGGCACGACGCCATCGCCGGCGAACCGGGCCGCCCGGTCCAGCCAGTGGGCCGCCACCGTCCAAGATCGCTGGCCAAGGCCACCGCCGCCTCATCGGTGGTATCGCTGGCGGCCTCGCTGCTGCAGGTGCTGAAGCCCTTTGCTTGGCTCACGCACTTGATGTCCAGCGCGCTTGCCTAGTGGGCGCAGCAAACGATTATACAATCAACCTGCTCAACTGCACAGAGTGAGCGCGCCTTGAATATCCCGTTCCGTTCTCAGAAGCAGGGAACGTCCCTGTTTCTGAGAACGGTTTATACAGGACTTTGAGTGAATACTTATTCCTTATATATCACGTTTTTATATCATTCGTTGCGTATGTTCTAATTTTACAACCGACCGTTCTTGGCACACCTATCCTGCAACAACGAGCAAAGTACATCATCCTATGCTCGATTTCATTTCCAGCAGTATTACAGCTATTGAGCAATTGGAAAGTCTCCAATACATCACATCCATTGGCTCTTGCGTCAGCTCTTTTGGCATTTTCTGCTGTCTACACCGTGTTCTTTTCGTTCTGGGCCTTCAGAGTGTACAAAGCCTATCAGAAGTTCCTGGCCAAGCACCAAAATGATACCATGTGCTATTTATGTGGGTATATATTGAATACGCAAATATCGTCACGTTGTCCAGAATGCGGCAGTATGTGCTTGGCAGAGGTTGTGGATCGCGGTATGGGGGTTCTCGGGTTAGATATCACCCACGGCAAACACCCAGCCACGATACGCGGTTTGGTCGCAAAGGGCCTGTTGGCTGCTGTATTGGTGACGATGGCTGCGATATTCAATGCTGTATATATTACGAACGTTCATTCTGAGCTACTGCTGATTCTCTTGTCCCTAGCTGTTTGGCCATCGACGATCATTGTAGCGTGGTACGCCCTAACACATTTCCTGACCGACTCGTAGTGCGAGGGAATCGGCGTTCATCCGACCTCTCTATGGAGATTTGCGCGATGAATGAATCTTTGAAGCCCGAAGCCTCACCCTGCGGCCGGTACAGAAATGGGTACAAGCGTAATCGCCAACTTCAACGCCGGCTGCCCATAAACGGGCACAACTCTGAACACACCCGATGCGCGAGCGATGGGACTGGGCCTTCTGAGATGGCCCCTTGCTCACGCGATGGGCTCGTCAAGGTATGGGGTGCCCTAGCGGTCTCGCTGGAGCCGGTCCAGCACGATCGCCACCGCGGGTGGCTGGTCTTCGGGATCGGCCGGGCAGTCCGACGCCTCGATCATCGCCCGGTGGGTCGCCGAGACCACGACCACATCATCCGTCCAGAAGCCTTCGGCCGAGCCCTCCGGCACGACCCCGTCGCCAGCCAGCGTGGCCGCCCGGTCGAGCCAGTGGGCCGCCCACCGTCCAAGATCGCTGGCCAGGGCCACCGCCGCCTCATCGTCGGCCACGGCATCGGGCAAAATATCCAGAATTTCATCTCGGATACCACCGGAATCGGGTGTGTCCAACCGGCCCACGATCGCGGTGATGGCGGTGTCCTTCGGCGGGTCGCGTTGGGCCAGATCGGTGAGGAAGGTCGAGCCGGGCTCGAGGTCGGCTGCCGCGCCGCCCCGGCCGTCCTCAACGAAACGCTCAAAGTCCCGTCGGTCGAGGTGCCCGTCGTCGAGCGCCCGGATCGCCTGCTCGCGGAGTTCGGTTAGGGGTTGGAACCGCGCCAGGGGTGAGCCGGTAGCTGGTGTGCCGATCGTGATCAGCCGATCGACTTCCGGCCAGCTGGAGCGGTCCAGGCCGGTTCGGGAGAGCGCATCCATACCGACCAGTCCGCCCATCGAGTGCGCCACGATCGCCACGCGCGAGACGCCCATCGCGCCGAGTCGGTCGAGCTGGTCCGCGACCTGCTCCGCCGAGCGCGCGATCTTTTGATCGTTCGGATAGTCGATGCGAACAGCCGGGATATCAGCGCGCGCCAGCGCCGGGCCCAGCGCGTTCCAGACGGGGCCCGGCTCGTCGAGGCCGTGGATCAGCACCACCACGCGCCGACCATCCTCGGGGGCTTTCCAGGTTTCGATCGGTCGCCAGGCATCACATTCGTCGGGAGCATTCGGGTCGAAGAAACGCATCACCGCCGGGGCGGCCTGTTCGGGCAGCTCGGGATGCCCGGGCTGCCCGGCGAATCCTCCGGCAAGAACGCTGCCCAGCACCAGCACTGCGAACATCTTTCGCCCCATCGGTCGGGCTCCCGGCTCTATTCAAAGAGCAGATCGAGCAAGCGCTCCTCGGATTGTTTGTAGCTTTCCAACGCCGATTTCATGTTGTCCTGCAGTTTCTTGATCTCTTCTTCGTCGGTGGTACCTCGGGCGAGGACGGATTCGAGCGAAGCGCCAGCGTCGCGCAGGTCACTGGCGGCGGCGGCGTAGATTCTGGCGGCGTCGTAAACCAGCTCTTCGCGCAGCTCCTTGGTCTTGGGCCGGCTCAGCAGCCGCCACGGGTTGCGCCGGATCTCGATGGTCGCCAGGCGGAGCTGGTCGCTGGCGAGCCTCGCGTTGGCCAGTGAACGCTCGATCGAGGGCGAATTCTCGGCCAGCAGCGCATCGGCATTGTCGGCCAGATCGGCCAGATTGTCGGCCGCCTCCCGCGCCGAGTGGATTGTCTCGATCAGGTCATCGGCTGCCTCGTCTTCAAAGCGGGCCGACAGTCGCTGCACCGTCGCGAGCGTGTCATCGATCCGGGGTCGATTGACCCGCACCATCTCTTGGGACTCGGCGATCAGTGCCCTCATATCGGTGATGGCCTGGTCGGCATTGGTCGTCAGTCGGCCCGCGTCCACCTCGGCCATGCTCTCGGTGAATTCCTTGAGGTTGGCTGACATCACGTCCAGATCATCATCGAGCCGATTCGTGATCGTGTCGATGCGTTCGATCACATCGCCCGTCTGGCTGATCATGCGCTGGACCTGCTTGATCTGCTCGGGCCCGAACCCGGAAGCCTCCAGGAACGCGGGCACCGCCAGCCCCGCGCGGAGCGTTGAGCCGGGTTCGAGTTCGCCCGACGCGACCGACCCGACCGAGATGATGTTGAGCGTGGCGCCCGCCCCGACCAGTGGCCGCTCGAGTACGAACTCCGCGTCGCTGTAGATCGTTGTCTTGGCGTTGATCTTGATGCCGACATCCACGCCCTGGGTGAAGTCGCCATCCTTGGCAAAGCCCACGCTCGAGACCCGGCCCACCGGCTGGCCACCCATCATGACGCTCGTGCCGGGCTGGATTCCGTTGGTGTTCTGGCTGAGCGCAAATCGGACCGTGTAGGCGTGCGTGCGGTGCAGCCGATCGAACGTCCCCGCGATCAGCATGCTGATCACAAAGAACCCGACCAGCCCGACCAGAAGAAAGGTTCCCGCTGCAAGGTTGGCATTGGATCGGTGGCGCTGGGCCATGGTGCTGCATCTCCGTCTGTCAGGCTCGGCGTGTGGTGACCACGCTCGGGATCGTCTCGCGGTCAATCGGCGATCCCATCAGATCCTCGGCATAGTTCGTTTCTTCACGCCGGGCGGTGATCGGCCCCTCGGCATCACCACGCAGAAACTGCCGAATCAGCCGCCTTTGCTCGTTCATCTGGGCCGCCTCGGCGGCCGGCGTGTCCCGAACCGCCTCAAACCACGCCCGATCCTCGACCACCAGCATCTTCCCCTTGTCCAGCATCGCCATCCGATCGGCGATCGTGAAGGCCGAATCCATCTCATGGGTAATGACAACACTCGTCACACCCAGTTTCTTCGTCAGGTCCACAATCAGGCGGTCGATCTCGGCGCTGGTCACCGGGTCCAGCCCGGCGCTCGGCTCGTCATAGAAAAGAATCTGCGGGTCCAGCGAGAGCGCCCTCGCCAGCCCGGCGCGCTTCTTCATGCCGCCCGAGATCTCCGATGGGTACTTGTCCGCGTGTTCGCGCAGGCCGACCAGCTCCAGCTTGATCTTGACCTGGATGTCGATGATGTCCCGGTCCAACTGCGTGTGCTCGACCAGCGGCAGCGCCACGTTCTCGGCCAGCGTCATCGAGTTGAACAGCGCCCCGGACTGGAACAGCACACCGATTTTGAGCCGGACCCGGTTGAGATCGTCTCGGCCGGCGCGCACGATGTCGGTGCCGGCGATCTCGATCGAGCCGCCGTCCGCCTCGAGCGAGCCGATCATCAGCCGAAGCGTCGTGCTTTTGCCCGATCCCGAGCCGCCCATGACGACCAGCGTCTCGCCCCGGTACACGTCGAAGCTGACACCGTCGATCACGGCCCGGCCATCGAACCGCTTGACCACGTCCCGGCACCGGATCACCGGCTCGCGAGCATCCGTCGGCGTGCTCTCAGACATGTTCTGGCCTCAGCCTCCACCCTCGGCCGGTGATTCATCAGCCCCTGACTCGTCCGGTGCAGCCTCGTCCGGTGCGGCCTCGTCCGGCGTGGTTGGCGCGGGACCGGCGCTGAGCACATCGGGATCAACCAGCCAGATGGTCGAGTTGTCGCTGGCTGTGTACCCCACGTTGATGGTGGCGGGCCTCGTGCTCGAGGCGGCCAGCTCTTTCTGGTCCAGAACCACCCAGACCAGGTGCGTGCCGTTGGCAAACTTGCCGGGCAGTGGGACGGCGTTCGCGTACGGCACCTTGGTATTGTCGGGCTGCTGACCGGCCTTGCCGAGTTTCATGAATTCGCCGAAAATCTGAAGCATGCCCTGGGGCCATTCGACAAACGCACCGCCGTCGGCGGTATAGGCGGCCTTGAAGTCGGCGACCATCTCGTCGGTCAGCACCGCCTGGGTCGAGCTGCTCAGTTCGCCCCGGAGTGCCGACAGGTCGCCGGCCTCGATGTCCGTGATCGCCTGTCCAAGATTCGTGTACTGGCTCATCGCCTTCTGCATTCCGATCACGACGACAAACCAGATCACCGTCACCAGCATCCCGACCACGATCCCGGCCACCGCCAGGCCCGTGCCCTTGACGCGCCCCTCGGACTTGGAGATCCCGAGAAGCGCAAAGACACCGAGCAGCGAGCCGATCGCGCTCAAACCCGGGATAAAGCACACCAGGCTGCACACCAGCGACATGATCGCCAGCAGGCTTGTGCGCGGCGGCTCGTCGTATCGGTGCTCAGAGAAATCAGCGCCGGCCTCGTAGGGATTCTGGTTCATGGTGACAGCCTATCGGCAACTTCACCCACGGACCACCAACCCCGGCAATCCCCGACTCAGCCCGAAATCGTCCCTGAAAGCTGTTGCACGCACCCGACAACGGCCTCGATCGCCTGATCCAGCTCCTCGGCTGTCGTCTCCCGGCAGATGCTGAACCGCACCGACCCGTGCGCCGATGCCGGGTCGACACCCATCGCCAACAGCACCGGCGAGGGCTCCAGGCTCCCGCTCGAGCACGCCGACCCCGCCGAGGCGCACACACCCCGCTCCGAGAGCATCAGAAGCACGATCTCGGCTTCAAGTCTTGGGAATGCGATGTTCGTCGTGTTCCAGACTCGCAGGGCCGGGTCGCTCGGGCCGTTGATGTGCGAACCCGGCACGCGGTCGAGAATCGCCCGCTCGAAGCGGTCGCGTCTTCGGGCCGCCTCGGGGCGCTGCGCCGGATCATCCAGAAACTCGAGACACTCCTCGGCCGCAGCCGCCATGCCCAGAATCCCCGGCACGTTCTCCGTGCCGCCGCGTCGGCCCTGCTCCTGTGATCCCGGAGAGACCGGCGCGATCCGGGTCCCACGCCGGATCCAGAGCCCGCCGACGCCCTTTGGGCCATGAAACTTGTGCGCTGAAAAACTCAGCATGTCGATCCACGCCCCGGCGGCATCATCGTGCGCCGGCCCGGTCGGCTCCTCGCTGCCCGTTCCCACATTCGTCGGCATCTTGCCGACCCATTGCACGCCATCGACGTGCAGCAGCACGCCCCGTTCTTTGCACAGCCGGCCGATCTGTTCGATCGGCTGAATCACCCCCGTCTCGTTGTTGGCCCACTGGATCGAGACGAGCACCGTGTTGTCATCGATCAACTTTTCCAGCGCGTCGAGGTCGATCACGCCGCCGGGCGTGAGCGGGACGAGCTTTGTTTCGACGCCCCGTTGCTTTTCGAGTTTGTTGGAGATGGCTTTGATGGCGCTGTGTTCGATGGGCGTGGTGATGAGGTTCGGGGCAGCGACATCATCGCGGGCCGCGAAGACGCCCCCGATGGCGGTGTGGATCGAGCAGGTGCCGCAGCTGCAGAAGACAATCTCTTTGGGTGAGGCGTTGATGAGGCGCGCCACCGAAGCCCGCGCCAGCTCGACGCGCCTCCGGACGGCCTGTCCCGGTCGGTGCATGCTCGACGGGTTGTGCCAGAGTTCGTCGATGGCGCTGAGCATGGCGTCCCTGGCCGCGGATGAGGGGCGCGTGGTGGCATTGTTGTCGAGGTAGATCATGGGAGATTATTGATCCGTCGCGGGGCCGAAATGGGCTTTGGGGAGCAGGATTTGGGAGATGACATCGAGCAGTGGCGTGCCTGTTGGTGATCGGTTCGTCTCCCGTACGCCCATCGCCTGAAGCACGCCATAGCCGAGTGCGACATCGATCAGCATCCACGCGATCATCTCGGCCGAGAACCGCATCGCCACCTGCCCGGCATCCTGGGCGCGCTGGACTTCCTCGGCCAAAAAGCTGTGCAGCGCATGGAAGTGTTCATCAATGGCGCGGTAAATCTCCTCATCCTCGACCTCGGTGATGGATTGGAGCACGACGCGGTAGGCGTTGGCTTCCTCGTCACCGAGCGAGATCATCGGGTTCTGCCCGAGCAGGATGCGGAGCCGGTGCGCGGGATCGGTGGCCGAGGCGAGGCTTTTTTTCCAGATCTCCAGCGTCCGCTGGCCCGTGCGCTCAATGAGCGCCACAAAGAGATCGCGCTTGGAAGCGAAGTGCCGGTAGATGATCGGTTCGGTGACGCCGGCCGCCTTGGCCAGTTGCGAGGTCGTCGTCCGCGCGTAGCCCTGCTCGGCAAAGAGCTTGGTCGCGGTATGGAGCAGTTGCTCGCGCCGCTTGGCCGCGGGGAGCCGCTTCGATCGCTTTTGGTCGGCCATGGCTGCTCCATTCGACCCGGAACCGGGCCGAACCTGTTGACGAATCGCCCGCGTGAATCTCACCCGTCGCGGGAGTTTATCCGCTCGGGCGGATCGGGATCACGTCTCGCCGGCGGCACCGGGTCGTAGCCGCCCCGCGCCAGCGGATGACACCGCAGAATCCGGCGAACCGCCATCCACGACCCACGGATCGGTCCATACTCGCGCAAGGCCTCGATCGCGAATTCGCTGCACGTCGGGCTGTATCGGCACTGGCCTCCGACCATCGGCGAGAGCGTCACCTGATAGAGCCTGACCAGCCCGATCAGCGGGAGCGTCATCACCCTCGCCAGACGTGTCACGACGCACCCCGCTTGTGCGCCGTCGCAGCCAGCCGATCGGCTGCGGAAGTGATCATTTCAAGGTAGGCCGGCATTGGTCTTGCCTCGTGCGGCCGAACCACGACGACCAGATCCAGTCCCGGCCGATCCTCGGGCCAGCGAGCCGCCAGCTCGGCAAAGGCCGCTCGGATTCGGCGCTTGATCGTGTTGCGGACCACCGCCGGGCCCACGCGCCGACCCACCGAGAGCCCGAGCCGGGGGTGGCCGAGGGTATTTCCCATCGCAAACACGACCAGCGGCCCGCGGACCTGCTTGAGCCGGGCGGCGTATACCGCGCGGAACTCGTTGGCGTGGGTCAGGCGGTGGCGTCGGCGGTACAGCGGACGCCCGCCGGGCGGTGCGGTCATGCGGAAACGGTAGCGGCGGCATCGGAGGTCCGTTCCCGTCGCCGAGGTTTGACGCGGGCCGGCGGTAGAACGCCGATGAGCAGGCACACCGCGCCGCCCGCGATCAGCCACAGGTGCGATCGCTCGCCGTGCGCCAGTTCCGCGAGCCGGGATCGACCTCTGAAAAACGCCGGCGGTTCCGGCTCGGCGGGCACCGGAGGTTCGAGCATCTCAAACACCGACGCGCTGGCCAAAGCCGGATCGCCGGCGGGCTCGCCCAGCGGACGCATGCCCTCGGGGTACTGGTTGAGCTGGATCGCACGGAGCTGCGCCAGCAGTGCCGGCTGACGCTCGTCGAGCGCCAGGAGGTAGGCGCGGTATCGGTCGAGCCGATCCAGCCGGAGCTGTTCGCTGACCAGGGCCCGATCCCGCTGGAACCGGGCCTCCTGCAGCGCCTCCGAGGCCGGGATCAGCACAGCGGATGCGATGATCCCCAATCCGGCGAATACAAACAGCCACCCCGCGTCCGGAATGAGTGATCGGTGCTGGTGTGAGGATGGGGACATCTCTCTCCGGCGTATCGGCCAAGTCCGATGGCCGGGTCCATCTTCCGTCGGAACAACCGGCCGCCGGGTAGACTTCGCTTCATATGCCGACGGAATGTGTCATCACAGGTATCGGGTGTGTCTCAGCGGTCGGTGTGGGGATTGGGCCGACGTGGGAGGCGCTGTGCAGCGGGTCGTCGGGCCTGCGGGCCATCTCCGCGTTCGATGCCTCGGCCTTTCCGTGCAGCGTCGGCGGCGAGGTCTTCGAGGGTGACACACTCCTCAGCGCGCGAAACTACGTGCCCAAGTCGTATCGCAAGGCGACTAAGGTCATGGCGCGGGATACGCAGCTCGCCGTGGCGGCCGCGGCTTTGGCCGTGCGCGATGCGGGGCTGGTCACTCGAGAATCGCAGCAGGACCCGGCCGAGTTCACCTACGCGCCTGAAGAGCTCGGCTGTCACATCGGCGCCGGGCTGATCGCCGCTGAGGCCGATGAGATCGCTTCGGCGTTTGTGACGGCCAAAGACGATGCGGGCCGCTTTTCACTGCGTGAATGGGGCGAGCACGGCATCGGGAATCTCCAGCCCCTCTGGATGCTCAAATACCTGCCCAACATGCTCGCGTGCCACGTGACGATCATCCACGGCGCCGAGGGCCCGTCCAACACCATCACCTGCTCCGAGGCGAGCGGGCTGATGTCGGTCGGCGAGTCCAGACGCATCATCGAACGCGGAGCCGCCAAGGCCTGCCTCTCCGGCGGGATCGAGAGCAAGGTCAACGCGATGGGGATCTCGCGGATGGGCCTGTGCAACCGGTTCGCTGAAATCGACTCGGGCGATCCCGAGCCCTGGCGTGCGATCAGGCCCTACGACGTCGAGGCCCCCGGCGGCGTGCCCGGCGAGGGCGGCGGGATCATTGTGCTCGAAGATGCGGCCCATGCGAACAAGCGAGGTGCCCGTGTGTACGCCGAGCTGGCGGGGTTCGGCAGCGCCCACGCGCAGATGCGAACACTCGGCATCGCCACCGAGTTTGATTGCGGGATGGGAGCGCCGGTCGAGGAGGATGAAGGGCTGACCGACGCGATTCAGGTTGCTCTGCGTGATGCCGGGATCTCACCCGATCAGGTTGACGCCATCATCCCCGCCGCATCGGGTGTGCGTCTGATGGATACCGCTGAGCTCGGGGCGCTCGAGCGGGTGTTCGGTGACCGACTGAGCGAGATCCCGCTGGCGGTGCTGACGCCCTATGTCGGCCAGCTTTTTGCGGGCTCCGGGGCGTTCGGGCTGGCGGTGGGCGCCATGATGATTTCCGAGCAGAGGCTCCCCGCCCGGATCCACGCGGGTCGGCCCGATGGGCGGGTGCTTGCGGGGGCGAGTGAATCCGTCGGGGCGGATCTCCGGTATGTCGTGGTGTGCACCGGGTCGCTCGCGGGTCAGGCCGCGGCGGCCGTGCTCCGAAGGCCCGACCTGGAATAAGATGACAGTGAACGTGGATCGGTTCAGGGCAGCGGCCCGGACCGACCGAGACAACCCGTATCTAGTGCAACCAAAATAGGAGCTTCACCATGGATCACGATCACGGACACGGCAATCGGCGCCGGGGCTTGCCGCTCTCAGAACTCGACCCCGCACTCACCGAAAAAAGCAGGCTGGTCATCGGGGGCGCGATCGAGGTGCACAAGGCCCTCGGGCCGGGGTTCTCGCGGGACATCTACCTCAATGCCCTCAAGATCGAGCTCGATGCTGCGGGTCTTGAGTATGAGGTCGATACCGAATTCGAGGTTGTCTACAAGGACCAGGATCTCGGCGGCGTCTCGATCGATATTTTCGTCGAGGAACGCTTTGCCGTCGAACTGCTGGCCCGTCCCGGACAGATCGGCTCGCTCGAAAGGCTGGCGCTGCGGTCCAAGCTCCGGGCTGCCGACGTCGAGCTCGGGCTCATCATCAACTTCTCGGAGCGGCGTCTGAAGGACGGGCTCGTCCGCGTGCTCAACCCGGACAAGCTCAACCTGACCCGACCCGAGGATGAGCACGAGGACGAATACGAGGAAAGCAGCGACGAGTGAGCACCGACCGGGTCGTCATTTCGGGTGCGGGTTGGGTGACGCCACTCGGGAGCGACATCGACGGGGTGTGGCAAAGGTTGCTCGCCGGCGAGGGCTCCATCGGTGCCATCGAGCACTTCGATGCTTCGACCTTCGCAACCCGGTTTGCCTCGCAGGTCAGAGACTTTCAGCTCGAGGACTTCCTTGGTGAACGGGCCGGCCGGCATGCGCGCTCGAGCCGGGCGACGCGCATGGCGCTGGCGGCTGCAAACCGGGCGTGGACCAGCGCCGGGCTCGGGCCGTTGGAGGCACCCGAGGGCGAGTCGCAGCGCAGCCCGCATGTCGATCCACGGCGCTTCGGGATGTACCTTGGTTCCGGCGAGGGCCGGATGGATCTGGACAACTTTGCGCGCACCTGCGTCGAATCGTGGTCCGATGAGGACCGCCGGCTGGACTACGAACACTGGGCCGAAGCCGCGGCCCAGTACCTCGATGTGGTCGCCGAGCTCGAACAGGAACCCTCGATGTGCCTGGCGCACATGGCTGCGGAGTTCGGCTGCCGGGGGCCGGTGTCCAACTGCATGACCGCGTGTGCCGCGGGGACACAGGCGGTCGGCGAGGCCTTCGAGATCATCCGTCGGGGTGATGCCGATGTCATGCTCGCCGGCGGGGCACACAGCATGATCCACCCGCTCGGGATGACCGGGTTCATCAGACTCACCGCGCTCAGCACGCGCAACGACGAACCCGAAACCGCAAGCCGACCCTTCGACGCGACGCGCGAGGGCTTTGTCATGGGCGAGGGCGCCGGCATCGTCGTGGTCGAATCGCTCGAACACGCGTTGAATCGGGGCGTCACACCGCTGGCCGAGATCGTCGGCTTCGGCTCGGGTGCGGATGCCTACCGGATCACCGACATCCAGCCCGAGGGTCTCGGCGGGGCCGCCGCGATGAGCCGAGCGCTCGAGCAGGCGGGGATTGATCCCTCGGCGACGGATGAATCGGGTCGGCCCCTGGTGCACTGGGTCAATGCCCATGGCACGGGGACCAAGGAAAACGACGCGATCGAGACGATGGCGGTGAAGCATGTCTTCGGCGAACTCGCGTCGAAGGTGCCCTTTTCAAGCGTCAAGAGCGTGCTCGGGCACCTCATTCAGGCCGCGGGCGCTGTCGAGCTGATCACCTGCGTCCAGGCGATCCAGACCGGGATCATCCCGGCGACCATGAACCTGAACACACCCGATCCGAAGTGTGATCTGGACCATGTGGCCAATGAACCCCGCGACTGTCGGGCCGTCGGTGGTGTGGATGTCTGTCTGTCCAACAGCTTCGGCTTCGGGGGGCAGAACAACTCCATCTGCATCAAGCGGTTCTCCGCCTGACAAAATCACGGCGGCCCGTCCGCGATTCGGCCGATAGGAGCCTCCGATGGCCAAGGATTCTTTCTCAGCATTGACGTGGGTCTCGCGCGGGATCACCGCGGCGGTGGTCGTCGCGGCGGGGCTGTTCGGCTACAGCCTGCTGCGCGCCGACCTCGCGGCGGATGTCTACCTCGATCGCCTCCAGGGGCTCGCCGGTGACTACGAGAACCTCCGGAGCACCTACAACGAGGCCATCACCCGCACCGCCGTCACCGAACTGATCGTCCACGAGGGCAAGCTTTCGGTGCGTGTGCGCAATGCCGCCGGCGTCGTGCAGGAGCTCGACACGCCCTACGACCCCGCCGGCGAGATCTATGTCGATTACGTCGTGGTCGATGGCCGGCTGCTGATCCGCCGGATCTTCGATGAGGCGACCCGTCCGGCCGATGCGATGGTGATCGATGCGGCCCTTTCCGATGTCGACTGGGACCGGGTCGAGAGCCGGCTCGGCAAGGCTGTCTACCGCTCCCTCGGCGAGGGACGGTGGGTGGTCACCGTCACGGCCAACGGCTCGCTCGACCTCGTTCAGGCCGGGCCCGCCGACACCGTTGAACTCGTCAAGGGCCCGCCCGTGCGCCGATACGACGAGATCGAGAAAGAGGCCAAGGACGAGATCAAGCAGATCGGCCCGGGCGACGTCCTCCGCCGGATCTTCCTCGGCAAGCCGACAAAGAAATAAACGGAAAACTCCCGCAAAAGCGGGAAAGGATCGGCGATCTGAATACCCGTTTCACGCCTCGGAAGACGGGTTGATGCATTCGGATTTGCTTCTTTTTCAAGAACCTGTCGTGTGTTCGCACGCCCTGCGGATATCCCTGTGGCCGGACATGTTGAGCCGGAAAGAACAACGAACTTCGCCACGGAACGCATTGTGTGCATCGGCGACAATTTTTGAACAGGAGTGCAGAAAATGAAAACCATGACACGAACCGTACTGGCCCTTTCCTTTGTTGCAGCCGCCGGGCTCGCCTCGGCCGAGCCCATCACCGGTATCTATTACGATGCGCCTGGCTGCGATGACAACGGCTTCCAGAACGCCGTCGAGGAGTTCGGCGATGCAACCGTCTTCGCCCCGGACGAGACGATCGACCACGTATCCACCTTCACCAACCAATCGGCCTGCGTCGTCACCGACGACCAGTCCATCCCCAACGCCCTTGTGGTCATCACGAACCTCACCGGCCGATTCCTCGACAACCTGTACTACGTCGGTGATGAGTTCACCTCGTTCAGCAATGTCGATGGCTTTGGAGAAGGTGGCGGGTCGCCGGGTGTCCGGGGTCTGGCCTTCCGCATCGACAGCTTCGGCGCCAACCGGCCTCTGATCTTCGAGAGCCTCACCCCCGACGGCATCTTCGAGCCGGGCGAGACATGGCAGTTCATCGTGCAGGACTATGGCAACGCTGCCGGCATCGCCCCGGATTCCTTCTTCTCCATCGGCATGGCCGGTGACTCGCCGGACTTCGGCATCATCGATTCCTCGGCCAGCATCGTGCGGATGGTCCCCGCACCGGCTTCGAGCCTGCTCGCCCTGTCCGGTCTGTTCGCCCTCCGCCGTCGTCGCTGATGGAAGACCGATTCGCGAATTCTGAACTCTCTCTCCAGCAGACCGGCCTCGACGCGTTCTCTCTCCCCGCGTCGAGGCCGGCCTTGCCGGTGTCCTTCCGCTGGTGTGTTTCTGATTCCCATTTGATTCTTTTTTCAGGATAGGAGATCTGTTGTGTTGCACGTTCTTGCCATATTCGCGGCGGTTTGGGCCGTCCTCTCCGGCGCCATCCACGGGCAGCCTTCCATCGGGCGATCCGCCCCGCCCATCTCACTCGAAATGGTGCAGAATGCCCCCGGTGTCGATCCCGGTTCGCTCAATTGGGAAGCCTTGGCGGGCAAGACCGTCGTGCTGGACTTCTGGGCGACATGGTGCGGCCCGTGCGTCGCATCCATCCCGCACCTCAACGAACTCGCCGATCATTTTCAGGAGAACCCCGACGTCGTCTTTCTCAGCGTCACCTACGAGGACGGCGACACCATCAGGGCATTCCGCAAGCACGTGCCGATGCGGACGTGGATCGGCCATGATGCGGACAGCTCGATGTTCGATGCCTTCGGCGTGCGGAGCATCCCCCGGACGTTCGTTATCCAGGATGGGCAGGTCGTCTGGGCCGGCCATCCGAAACGGCTGAGTGTCGGCGATATCGAGCGGGCGGTCCGGGGCGAAACCACACCGGCGGTCGATTCCACGATGGGCCCGACCGTTCCCGTCGTTGGTGCCGCGACGCCGACGGGCCGTCGATCCACTTCGGGTCCGCCTCGATCTCGTTCGTTCCTGCCCTTCCGCGTCACACGGACGCCATGATGGAGGTGCTCGTCGTTTGCGCACGCTGATCCATCGGCGGGGTGCCTTCATCGCGTCGAGGCGGGTCGCGTTCTACCATCGGGCTCACCAAACCCGTGGAGCCTGCGATGACCGACAAGAACCCAACCACCAAATCCATGGACGACATCATGGCCCTGTGCAAACGCCGGGGCTTCGTCTACCAGGCCTCCGAGATCTACGGCGGGATCAACGGCTTCTGGGACTACGGCCCGCTCGGCGCCCAACTCAAAAAAAACCTGCGCGACGCCTGGTGGCAGGATGTCGTCATGAACCCATGCCAGGGCAAGCCCGGCCCCAACGGCCAACCCGTTCGCATCGTCCCCGTCGACACCTGCATCATCCAGAACCCGAAGGTCTGGGAAGCCAGCGGCCACGTCGGCGGCTTCAACGACCCGATGGTGGACTGCCGCGAGACAAAGAACCGCTACAGGGCCGATCACCTGCTCTGTATCGGTGAAAAAGGTGACAAAGCCGGGAGGATGTACGTCTATATCGAGGCGAACGAAAAGAGCTACGAAGCAGCGCGCAAGAAACTCGATAAATACAAGAAACGGACGCTGAATGATGACGAGATCGACATCTGCTCATTGACCGACCTCTCGGCCGACGGACTGGCGATCTCGGTCGGCCCGGACGCGACCGAAGCCGGCACACTGACCGAGCCCCGCGCCTTCAACCTCATGTTCCCGACCGTCATCGGTGCGACAGGTGATCTCGAAGACAACAAGGCCTACCTCCGCCCCGAAACCGCCCAGGGCATCTTCATCAACTTCAAGAATGTCGTGGACACCACGCGCGTCGGGGTTCCCTTCGGCATCGCCCAGACAGGCAAGGCCTTCCGAAACGAGGTGACGCCCCGCAACTTCACCTTCCGCAGCCGGGAGTTCGAGCAGATGGAGATCGAGTTCTTCTGCCATCCCGATGAGGCCAAGGACTGGTACGTTTTCTGGCGCGACTGGCGGATGTCGTGGTGGCAGGAGATCGGTCTCGCCGGCGACAACCTGATCCTCCGCGAGCATGACCGCGACGAGCTGGCGCATTACGCCAAGGAGGGCGCCGGCACCAGCGACATCGAATACCGGTTCCCCTTTACCGCCCCGGGCTATGGCGAGCTCGAAGGCATCGCCGACCGCACCGACTTCGATCTCAAGCAGCACGCCGAGCACTCCGGCCTCGGCGACAAACTCAAATACTTCGACCCCACCCGCGGAGAACTGGCGAAAAACGGCCAGCCCAAGGGCGAACGCTACTTCCCATACGTCATCGAACCCAGCGCCGGCCTCGACCGCGGCGTCCTCGCCATCCTCTGCGAGGCCTACACGCCCGATCCGGATCGCCCCAGCAAGGTGTTTATGAAGTTCCACCCGAGGGTCGCGCCGATCAAGGCCGCCGTCTTCCCGCTGGTCAACAAGGACGGCATGCCCGAAAAGGCGGCCGAGCTGCACCGGGAACTCGTCAAACGCTTCGGCCACCTCGGCATGATCGAAACCGACGCCAAACAATCCATCGGCAAGCGATACGCCCGCATGGACGAAGCCGGCTGTCCACTCTGCTTCACCATCGACGGCCAAACCATGACCGACAACACCATCACCGTCCGCGATCGCGATACCGCCGGGCAACAGCGAATCGCCATGACGGATGCAGGCGACCATCTTGCTGCCGCCCTCGGTCTCTGACCAGACTCAAACCGCCGAGCCCCTCTCCGAGACCTGCCCAGAACACCCCCAGATCAGGGTAATGCAAAAAACTTGCGATCTTCTTGGAACCAACCGGCTCCGGCGGTGTCTTACTTACAGACTCGCTCCTCTTCTTCGCCCCGTGAACTTCGGCGAGTTCACGGGGCTTTTTCGCGAATGCCTCCAAAACCGACCCGCTCGTCCGCACAATATTTGCAACACATTCGGGTTTCGGATGGGTGTGCGACGAGAAACTGCCGGATGAGGTGGTTCTGCATCCATTTTTGGGTCGATTTCCGTCGGCAACACCCCGATGAGTGGGGCGATGGACTGCCGGGATGGACATCACACGGACAGCGGAGGGGGGCCGGCCGGCGGGATTCTCGACGGCGGGGTGGAGGACATCTCAAATCTGTGCGAGCCCGACTCACTGATCCGGATGATTGCCGAGTCCTCGACCGACGCGATTTTCGTCAAGGATCTTCACGGCCGGTATCTCATGGTCAACAGCGTCGTCGAGCGGGTCTGCGGGATTGCTGCCGATCGGATCGTCGGCGCGACCGATGATGAGCTTTTTTCCTGCGAAGATGCGAGGCAGATCCACGAGGCCGACCTGCGCGCCATCGAGACCGGGCAGACGCAGGAGATCTGGGAAACGCTGGAAACATCGATCGGTACCCGCCAATACCACACCTTCAAGCGACCCTTCCGGGACAAGTCCGGCAAGATCATCGGGCTTGTCGGCGTGGCCAAGGATGTCACCGAGAACAAGGCGACCTCGCGCGAGCTCGAGATGAGCGAGCAGCGTCTCCGCCTTGCCCTCGAATCTGCCAACCAGGGACTCTGGGACTGGAAGCCCAAGACCAATGAGGTCTACCGGGGCGACAACTGGTACGCCATGCTCGGTTTCAAACCTGAGGATATCGGTGGTCACGACCGCGCCTTTGACACGCTCGCGCATCCTGCCGACAGAGACAGAGTCCACGCCATCATCGACGATGCGATGAACGCCGGCCGAGACGGATACGAAGCCGAGTACCGCCTGCTCACTCGGTGTGGCCGGTGGAAATGGGTGCGCGAAACCGGGCGCGTCATCGAGCGCGACGACGACGGCTCGGCCTCACGGCTCGTCGGTGTCATCATCGACATCGATGTGCACAAGAACGCCGAACGAACCATGGCGCACGCCCGCGATCTTGCCGAGTCCGCCAACAAGGCCAAGAGCGCCTTCCTGGCCAACATCACCCATGAGCTCCGCACGCCGCTGACGGCGATTATCGGCTACGCGGAGATTCTCGCGGGCGACATCCGGGGCGAGATGTCCACCCGAAGCCGGTGCGAGAGCGCCGAGATCATCCGTCGCAACGGCGAATTTCTGCTTCAGATGGTCAACGACCTGCTCGACGTATCCAAAATCGAGGCCGGCAAGATGTCGCTCATTCGCCAATGCACATCACCGATCGAGCCCGCCGAGGATGTGGTCGAGTTGCTGAAGGACCAGGCGAGCAGCAAGGGGCTTACACTCCGCCTCGAGACGGGTGACAGGCTCCCGGAAACCATCGAGACCGATCCCAACCGCCTTCGGCAGATCCTGACCAATATCATCGGTAATGCGATCAAGTTCACGATGACGGGTTCGGTGACCATCCGCATCGAGCCGGTCGCGCATGACCCGTCGAGAATCACATACACCGTTGCCGACACCGGCATCGGGCTGACCAGTGAGCAGATCGGCCGGCTCTTCAAGCCGTTCCAGCAGGCCGAGCACTCCACCGAGACGGAGTTCGGTGGCACCGGGCTTGGGCTGGTCATCTCCAAGCAACTCGCCGAGCAACTCGGCGGCGACATCTCCGTCGAAAGCACGTTTGGATCGGGCAGCTCATTCACCATCACCATCGGGACGGGCGAAGTGATTGAAACGGAGCAGGCCGAGGAAGCCGAGGAAGACGTGGTGTGCCACGAGCCACAGGGACCGGCGATGCCGTTGTC
>DRKT01000038.1 GCA_011053195.1 Phycisphaerales bacterium
ATCGAGCTCAAGGCCCGGGTCAATCAGGTGGAGATGAGCATGGGCGTCCTGTGCGATTCACAAATCAGAGAGCTGGTCGAGATCAAGCCCTTCGCCGGCGCTGAGAAACGGCCCGGCAAGGTCAGCTTCGGCGTCTCGAGCTACGGCTACGACGTCCGCGTCGGGTCCCGGTTCAAGGTCTTCACGCCCACGCCCCACACCGGCGACATCGCGATCGTCGACCCCAAACGATTCAGCGACGAGATGATGGTCGAGGTCGACACCGACAAACCGGGCCACGGCGGCGAGGACAACGGCAGCCGATACATCATCATCCCGCCCAACAGCTTCGCCCTCTGCGAGACCGTCGAATACATCGAAGTCCCGCGCGATGTCCTCGTCATCTGCGTCGGCAAAAGCACCTACGCCCGCTGCGGCCTGATCGTGAACGTCACACCACTCGAACCCGAATGGCGAGGCAAGGTGACACTGGAAATCAGCAACACCACCCCACTGCCGGCGAGGGTGTATGCCAACGAAGGCATCGCACAGTTGATCTTCTTAAAGGCGGAGCAGGTGTGCGAGAAAAGTTATGCGGATAAGGCTGGGAAGTATCAGGATCAGGCAGGGTTGACGCTGCCGAAGGTGGATTAACATGAAGCATACAAAGCCAGTCGATTTGATATTTGAGCCTTCCTCAAAGATTATGTTTGCGAGTAACTGTTTTGTGGATGTGCCAACAATCCTGCAATATGAGAACATGCCACTCGTAGAGTGTTTTCAAGAAATTTCTGGATCAAGGACACTACGTTGCAATTTGTTTTCGAATTCTGGTGATTTGCTTGCTGTTCTCAAAGGAACGCAACTCTACAAAACGAGATTCGGCGAATCTGCAGAAATAAGGCTGCGACATCATGCCGACGCCACTGTCTGTGAACAAAATGGCAAAGAGCTTTTCGTAGCAAAAAGAAGAGGACCTACTGCTCTTTCAATCGAAGCTGAACTTCACACTTTTGATGGCAGCTTTGTGAGTTGCCACACTAGCGTGGATGGATACATCAATGCAAAGGATCAAGGAAACCTACAAATTGGCGGCCTTACTGTGATGGGCTCCACACTTGTGGGTTGCCCAATTGGAATACTGCTCTATTCGGATGGTGGCATCGCTCTTGGGGCGTCATACCCACACCAAGAAGACGCGGAGATTGATGTGCCTGAGGTTGTTGTCAGAGAGCTTGGGCTACTCAATCAAAGAATTAAATCGTCATAGATGACGTAGATCGATCTGAATTATTTATTTTAGCAATGAGAGTGTTATGAAAATTACACGGAAGTTCACAACACAGGGCCAGGATGCCTTCGCCACCACCAAATGGACGAAGCGGGCCAGCAAGATTGCCAATCCTGACGGCACGGTCGTCTTCGAGATGGCCGATGCCGAGGTGCCGGCGTCGTGGTCGCAGTTGGCCACCGACATCATGGTCAGCAAGTATTTCCGCAAGGCGGGCGTGCCTCAGGACGGCGGGCCCAACGGGATCGCTTCGCATGACTGGGATGGCGCGCCCGCTCACGCAGGCGGCTCGTCGGATGAGGGCGTCGTGTTTGGCCCGGAGAAGTCTGCCAGGCAGGTGATCCACCGTCTGGCCGGGTGCTGGAAGCACTGGGGCGAAACGCACGGCTACTTCGACACCGCCGAGGATGCGCAGGCGTTCTATGACGAGCTCGTCTACATGATGGTGCACCAGATCGCGGCCCCGAACTCGCCGCAGTGGTTCAACACCGGGCTCAACTACGCCTATGGCACGACGGGCCCGGCGCAGGGTCACTACTACGCCGATCCGAAAACGGGCGAGATCCGCGAGGCGGAGGATGCGTACTCCCACCCCCAGCCGCACGCCTGCTTTATCCAGAGCGTGGATGATGCGCTGGTGGAAGAGGGCGGCATCATGGACCTCTGGGTGCGCGAGGCGAGGCTCTTTAAGTATGGTTCCGGCACAGGGACAAACTTCTCGAACCTGCGCGCCGAGAACGAGCCGCTCAGCGGCGGCGGCAAGAGCAGCGGGCTGATGAGCTGGCTCAAGATCGGCGACCGGGCAGCCGGGGCGATCAAGAGCGGCGGGACCACGCGCCGGGCCGCCAAGATGGTCTGCCTCGACATGGATCACCCGGACATCCGCACCTTTGTCAACTGGAAGGTGCGCGAAGAGGTCAAGGTGGCCGCGATGGTCGAGGGACTCAAACTCCTCAAAGAGGAGGATGAATCCATCAGGGAGACCTGCGACCGTCTCGGGCTGGAACTGGACTACGACTTCAACGGCGAGAGCTACCAGACCGTTTCGGGTCAAAACTCGAACAACTCGGTGCGCATCCCGGACGCGTTCTTCGATGCGGTCGATGCGGGCGAGGGCTGGGACACCTTCTGCCGGACCTCGCCCGAGACCGTGGCTGCGACGATCGACGCGGGGCAGCTCTGGGACGACATCGCCTACGCCGCGTGGAAGTGCGCCGACCCCGGCGTGCAGTTCGACAGCACGATCAACGCATGGCACACCTGCCCGAACGCCGGGCGGATCAACGCGAGCAACCCGTGCAGCGAATACATGTTCCTCGACAACACCGCGTGCAACCTGGCGTCGCTGAACGTCATCAAGTTTTACGACAACGAGGCGCAGAGTTTCGATGTCGAGTTGTTCGAGCACGCCGTCGATGTGTGGACGGTGGTGCTCGAGATCAGCGTGCTGATGGCCGCCTTCCCGAGCGAGGAGATCGCCCGGCTCAGCGAACGCTACCGCACGCTCGGGCTCGGCTACGCCAACCTCGGCGCGATGCTCATGCAGGCGGGCATCCCCTACGACTCCGAACAGGGCCGGTCCATCTGTGCGATGCTCAGCTCGATCATGACCGGCCGCGCGTACCGCCAGAGCGCCATGCTCGCCGCCGAGCACGGGCCGTTCCGGGGCTACGAGGCGGACAAGGACGCCATGCTCCGCGTCATCCGCAACCACCGCCGGGCAGCGCACGGCGTCCCGCGCGAGGCCGGCGAATGGGAAGGCCTGCGCATCCGGCCCGTCCCGATCGACCACGACCTCGTCACCAGCGGCGCGGTCCCGATCGCCAACGCCCGCGTCATGCTCGACCGGGCCGCGATGGTCTGGGACGAAGCGCTCGAGCTCGGCCTCGAGTTCGGCTATCGCAACGCGCAGGTGACGGTCATCGCACCCACGGGCACCATCGGCCTGCTCATGGACTGCGACACCACCGGCGTCGAGCCCGACTTCGCGCTCGTCAAGTTCAAAAAACTCGCCGGCGGGGGGTACTTCAAGATCGTCAACGCTTCCGTCGAACCCGCCCTGCACGCGCTCGGCTACTCCGATGAACAGGTCCGGCTCATCCTCACCTCCATCCTCGGAACGCTCAGCCTGGCGGTCCCGATGCCCGATGCCGACGGCGGCATGGAGCAGGACCAGACCTTCGCCGAGTTCCTCATGGACAAGGGCCTCACGCCCGAACATCTGGGCACGATCGAGGAAGCGCTGCCCGGCGCGTTCGAGCTCGGCTTCGCCTTCAACGCCTGGACACTCGGCGATGAGGCTCTGCGAGCCGTCGGCGTGGACCCCGAACACGCCAAGACAGACCCCGGCTTCAACCTGCTCGCCCGGCTCGGGCTGACGCGCAAACAGATCGAGGTGCTCAATCGCCTCATCTGCGGCCGACAGACCATCGAGGGCGCGCCCGGCTTCGACGAGGCGCACCTGCCCGTCTTCGACTGCGCCAACCACTGCGGCCCGCTGGGCACGCGGATCATCTCCGCCGAGGGGCACATCCGCATGATGGCCGCCGCCCAGCCCTTCATCTCCGGCGCGATCAGCAAGACCATCAACCTGCCCAACGATGCCACGGTCGACACGATCAAGTCCTGCTATCGGCTGAGCTGGGAGCTCGGGCTCAAGGCGAACGCGCTCTATCGCGACGGCTGCAAGCTCAGCCAGCCGCTCTCGATCAAGAGCGATGTCGATCTCGAAGATGACGAAGTCGATGAATTGGCCGAATCCGAGGCCAGGACAGAAGTTTCAGAATCCGTTGCGAATCTGGCCGAAGCCGTCGCGGGCGCCGATGCGCCGCGCGTCGAGGCCGAACGCATGAAGATCGTCCACCGCCCGATGCGCCGGCGCCTGCCGGAGACGCGGGAATCGATCACGCACAAGTTCAATGTCGCCGGGCACGAGGGCTACCTCACGGTGGGCCTCTACGAGGACGGCAACCCCGGCGAACTCTTTATCACCATGGCCAAGGAGGGCTCCACCATCGGCGGTCTGATG
>DRKT01000039.1 GCA_011053195.1 Phycisphaerales bacterium
CATCCTCGGAATCATCTTCAAAACCGTATTCTTCACCAGCACGCCCGAGTGGCTCGGCATCTCGATCTACCTGCTGATGGGCTGGTCCGGGAGCCTCTCAATGGTGGCGGTCTGGCGGCGTTTCGGTTTGCGGTTCGTCTCGCCGCTGATCCTCGGCGGATTGGCGTACACCGTGGGTGCGCTCAGCGAGTTCACGGGCGAGCCGACACTCATCCCGGGCGTCATTGGCCCGCACGAACTGTTCCACCTCGCGGTGCTTGTTGGTCTTGGAACCATGTGGTGGTTCATCTACCGCATCGCCGACGGCGACCCGGCGCCCATGCCGCTGCGCAGGAATCGTCCTGAAAAGCCCGAACTTACTCCGGGGGCTGGAGCGCCTCGATAAAGGCGTTCGCCTCGGCGATCGAGGCTTCCATCTCCTGAATCAGCGAGGTCACTTCGGAGTTGATCTGCTGAAGGTCGGTGTCGAGCGAGGCGATCGCCCGCGCGTTGAGGTTGTGCTTGAGGAACAGCGTCTGGTCCTGGAACGCGGCGAGCACGGGGTCCATCTTTCCGGCCGCCTGGTGCATTGCCCCGACCAGTTTTTCGTACCGGGCCTTGGTTTCCTGGAGTTGCTGTTCGCTGGCGGCCCGAAGCGAATCACTCGAGTAGCTGTCCAGCTCCTTGTTCCATTCCTTGAACAGGGCATTGGCGACACGCTCGATGTTGGCGATGCGGTCGTTGACGGCCTTGGCGCGGGACTTGCTCTTTTTGTACGCCGACTCGATTTTGCGGTATTTCGCTTCGAGAGCGGCCGTGTCCTGATCGCCGGCGGAGATGGCAAGAAACTCATCCAACGCCGAGGCGAACGTCTCTTTGGCCTTTTCCTGCTGATCGCGTGCCGACTCGACCGCGGTGACGAGCTGCTCGCGCTTGGCGTGCCCGAGTTTTTCGTTGACCCAGATTTTGGTCGCCGAGCACCCGGCCGTCGTGGCCACGATTCCCGTGGCCGCGGCCGTCGGAATGACCAGCCCGGGCTGGGCCGATGCAAGGGCCGCGAGTGTTGCCAGCACGGTTCGATTGTGTCGCATATCCAAGTCTCCTTTACCGAGTGGCAAGTCTAGCGGCGGATGGTTCCGGGGACAGCCATCCGCATGCCGGATTTCCGGACCATACGCTGGTATTTTGCGCTGCCTCTGCGGCTGATCCGACCCCATCCGGGCCGGGCCGATCCCTTTCTCAACCACCGGACCGGCCAACGCCCCGTGCATTTGTGAGCTTTCCCGGGCAGCACACCCCGCACGGAGGAAGGTCATGGTTCCGATCGGCAGTTCGTTCAGCTTTGCGCAGACTCAAGGCCCCCGGCAGCTCGGGTCCCTGACCCAGGCGAAAGCCAACACCCTCGAAAGCCTCGCCACCGGTGTGCGCATCAACCGGGGCTCGGACGACCCGGCTGGTCTGATCAGTTCCGAGCAGCTCCGCGGGATGCTCGCCGAGCTCGAGGCCGAATCTCGTTCGTACGACCGAGCCCAGCGAGCTGCTGCGGTCGTCGATTCGGCACTCGGCCAGGTGTCGGACCTGCTGGCCGACGCCGAGGCTCTTGCTGTCGCCAACGCCAACACCAGCGGGCTCTCCGATCTCGAACGCGAAGCCAATCAGCTCGAGCTCAGCAGCATCCTCTCCGCGATCGATCTCGTCGCGCAGGGGACCTCATTCAAAGATGAGGCGTTGCTCCGCGGGTCCGCATCGCTCGATGTGGGCGATGCCTCGGTTAATCTGCCGAGTGTTTCGGTTCTGGATCTTGGTCAAACCGAAATCGATGGCGAGTCGTACACCCTCGCCGATGTCGCGTCCAATGGCGCCTTTGCCATCACGGGGGACGATCTTGAGAGCTCGATCGCGATCATCCGGTCGGCTCGGCAGGGCGTGGTCCGGGCGCAGGCCGAGGTCGGGGCATTCTCGGCCAACGTGATCGCGCCCAAGCAGGCGGCCGCCGGTGTTGCCATCGAAAGCGTGGCCTCGGCGGAATCATCCATCCGCGACACTGATTATGCCAAGGCGACCGCCGAGCTGGCGAGGCTCAGTGTGCTGGAACAGGCCAACCTGAGGATTTCCTCGGCCGGAAATACGATCGACGCCGCGACCCTGCTCAAACTCCTCGGCTCCTGAGCCGGTGAGTTCGCCGAAACGGGTTCCGAAATCGGGTCATCCGGTCTTCCAGTTCGCCGGAAGACGGGCTAGCCTCAGCGGTGCCGAGGTCCGAAACACCACACCAAGTCGCCAACCAGATTCTCCGCGATCGGTTCGGGCTGGACGAGCTGCGCCCCGGTCAGCGGGATGTGGTCGAGTGCCTCATGGCCGGCCGGAGCGCGCTGGTCGTCTGGCCCACGGGCTCGGGCAAGAGCCTGTGCTACCAGCTCCCGGCGCTCATGCTCGCGCACAGCCGGCCCGAGCCGGGCGTCACGCTCGTCTTCAGCCCGCTGATCGCCCTGATGGAGGATCAAGTCGCTGCCCTGCGCCGGCGGGGTATCCGCGCGCAATACATCAACTCGACACTCGACAAGGCCGAGCGAGATCGGCGATACCGAAAGCTCGCCCGCGGCGATTACGAGCTCATCTACGCCACGCCCGAACGCATGCTCAAACCAGAGTTCACGCGGGCCCTGTCGGCGGTGCCCGGGGGCGTGAACCTGCTGGCTGTCGATGAATGCCACTGCATCACCAAATGGGGCCACGACCTGCGACCCGCCTACCAGCGCGTCGGCGAGTTCCGCAAAAGCCTCGGCAATCCGACAACCATCGCCCTGACCGCAACCGCGACCGCTGAGGTTCGTCGGGATGTCATCCGTGTTCTCGGCGAAACTGAAGAAACGATGCCGATGTTCGCCACGCCGATCGAGCGTGAGAACCTCGTCCTCGAAGCGGAGGATGTCTGGGACGATGATGCCAAGATGCGGTCCATCGCCGAAGTGTGTGCCGAGTTCCGGGGTACGGGGATCATCTACTTCGCGCTCATCAAGGACCTCGACCGTTTCTCGGATCGACTCCGACGCGAGCTGCCTGATCGGTGCATCAGGCTCTACCACGGCAGACTCGACCCCGCCGAGAAGAAACGGATCTACACCGAGTTCATCCATGCGGCGCCGGAGGAGAATCTCCTGCTCGCCGCGACCAATGCCTTCGGCATGGGCGTGGACAAGCCCGACATCCGGTTCATCATCCATGCCCAGATCCCCGGCAGCATCGAGGCGTACCACCAGGAAGTCGGCCGCGCCGGCCGCGATGGATTGCCCAGCCGATGCCGATTGCTCTATTGCCAGGATGATCTGGCGATTCAGCAGCAGTTCGTCGAATGGAAGAACCCGTCGGCAAATATCCTGCGCGAGTTGGCGCACGCGATGGAGCACTCGCCCCACGCCGACACGGACGCCGAGGAACTCCGACTCGAGGTCCTGGGCAAAGCCGGGCAGAGCGGCCTGGTCGAGCACGCACTGATCACTCTGGCTGACATGGGCGTCATCGAGCCGACAAGCGTTTCCGATGCAGCCACTCGGTACCGGTTTGTCCGGGGTTTTCCGCAGAACGAGCCGGACGAGGCCGCCATCGCCGAGAAACGCCGGCGTGATCTGCGCCGCCTGCTCAGCATGGTCGAGCTGGCGCACTCGGGCGATATCGCCCATGCGGTGAACGCGTATTTCTCGCTCGAATAAAACGACCAAACGGTCTACAATGGACCATGAAAACCATTCAAGACCGGTGCGCCACCGCAATCATTGGAACCGAGCCGTACGAGACGAGGGTCTCCATCACGGGTGAGGTTGACCACGAACTGATTAGTGATGTCCCCCCGGGCGAGGGGGGGCGGGGCAAGGGCCCGACGCCTCACGAGCTGCTCGAGGCCGCCGTCGCCGCGTGCAAGGCCATCACTGTTCGGATGTACGCCGAGCGCAAGGGTTGGCCCCTCGAATCGGCCACGGCTCGCACGCGCCACGAGATCCGCTCCGTCGAGGGCACCGGCCCGAAGATGCACCACTTCGACTGCGAGCTCGAGCTCACCGGCGACCTCACCGATGAACAGCGATCCCGCCTGCTCGAAATCGCGGGACGGTGCTCGATTCACAAAATCCTGCAAAGCGAAACTGTTTTCGCCACCGAACTGGTGAGTTGAGGCCACAAACTCACCGCTCCGCTGGGCTCTTATGGATTTCCACACGGATGCGCGACAGGTCCATCGACTGTCTGGCCGCTTCGAGCCGGTCGAGCGCCCGGCGAAGACTCGTGCGCGCGACCTCAAGCGCCGGCGCCCGCTCGGGCCGATCCAGTCCGTGCAGCTCGCGGTGATGCATCGGTTCGCCCCCATCCCCGAGCACCTCATCGAGACTGTTCAGCCCGGGCCTGAGCGCTTCGAGGGCCAGATTCAGGTCGGCCCGCGCCCGCTCGGCCCGGCTCTCTCGCCGATGATGCTGATGTTGGATGTGCCCAAGCCTGCCGATCGATTCGATCACCGCCGGCACCCGTTCGGGCCTGATGTTGAGTGTCAGAACTCTCGCGCCGTCTTCTGTCGTGTCTTCCGGGATATCGCCGAACTCATCGAACGCCGCATCGGGCAGCGAGCTGATCGCTACAAACGCCGAAGCCGGGTCGGCGACCTCGATCGTGAGCTCCACCGTTTCCACCGTCTCGCCCGGCTCGGGCGCCGAGGCTTTCGACATGAGACCTTGATCGGCGGGTTCCATCCTCGCGTCGCCGGTGGTGTTTGCCATCTCAAGCGCCGCGATGCGGTCGGACCGCTGAAACTCGGATCTCCGGGACCTCGCTGTGGTTTCCAGTTCTTTCGGCATCTCGGTGTCGGACGAATCCACATCCGCTGGCGCCGCTTCATCAATTTCAAACCCGGACCCGGCCCGGAACTCGGTTGGCGGAACGTTCCGCACGAGATCGGGCTCGGTCTGCTCGTCCGCCAGGGCCAGCTCCATCGGCTCGGGCGTTGTTGTCGCCTGCTGGTTC
>DRKT01000040.1 GCA_011053195.1 Phycisphaerales bacterium
CCAGATCAGCCGTACTAGACGAATCGCCACAGAGCAGCCGGTGGTTGCCCAGCACCCACAGGTCGCCCGGCTGCGTCACCGGATCATCCGGCGGCTCGGGCACATCGTCCGGATCGGTCAGCCCAGCCGACACACCCGCTTCGCCCGCCAGCAGCTTCGCCAACTCGTCCTCGTCAAAGCCAAGCAGGCTCAGGTCGTACTCGGCCTGCTGCAGGTCCTGCAGCTCGATGGGCAACAGGTCCAGATCCCACTCGGCCAGCTCGCCGGTCTTGTTGTCGGCGATGCGGTACGCCCGGATCTGCTCGGGCGTCAGGTCGGTGGCCACATGCACCGGCACCTTGGCCAGGCCCAGTTTCCTGGCTGCCTTCCAGCGGGTGTGCCCGACGATGATCACGCCGTCGGCGTCGACCACGATCGGCTGGCGGAAGCCGAACTGCCGCAGCGATTCGGCGACAGCGTCCACCGCGTCGTCGTTGAGCCGGGGGTTGCGCTCGTAGGGCTGAATGTCGTCGATCTTCCGCAGCCCGACGGTGAATCTGGGTGTGGCAGCGTCCTTGGTCGCGTTCTGTGGGTTCATATGAGCACCTCCTTGTGCCTGGGGTTCAGCGCCGATCGGTTCGGCGCGTTGACAACAAACTGTGTTCGGGAAGGCGGCTGGTTCCCACGCCATCTCGGAGCCCTGTTCCGGGGAAGGAACCATGCCTTTTTGACTTCTTGCGCTTTTTGCGCGCCGCCCTACGCGCGTGCGCACGCATCGCGTCGCGGGGACAAGAAGCGCAATAAGTCAAAAAGCCCTCTCTCTTTGTGTATATGTATGATTTCCAAGGACTTACGACCCGGACTTCTTGCGCGCTTCTTGTCGTTCTTGCGCGCCGGGTTCCGGCGTTCGAGCCGTGATCGTGTCGATTGCTCATCTTCTTGCGCCTCCCGCGTCAAAAAGTCGGTCAAAAAGTCAGCCGGTACTGCTTGGACGGCCTGCCCCCGCTGGACACCTCCTCGTACTCGATCTCGCGCGAGTTCAGCAGAGCCTGACGCACCTCGTCGTGGAGCTTGGGCGACCACTTGAGCTTGCGGCTGATGCGCCAGAACGGCATCCACGCATCGCCCTTGCGGGCCCGCCACTCACGCAGCACACGGACGAGCTGCTTGCAGTGGTCCTCGAAGTCGCTGCGGTAGACATGCTCGGCGGCCAGGAAGAGTTGGCGACGAAGCTGGTGGTCGGCGAAGCGGATCGCCCACTCGACGCTCGCCACACCGATGACGGGGTGCTCGTGGTTTTCGCTGCAGGCCCGGAGCAGAGCGAGCTTGGCCGCGTTCTCGAACCCGCGCGCCCACACCGCCTTCCACACCTCGTCGTCGCGCTCCTCGCCGGCGCTGTATTCACGCTCGGTGACCAGGCGGAAGTCGTCGAGCAGCAGCCGGGCCTGCGGCTCGTAGGGCACGATTGCGGGTTCGGGGTGCATGCTCCGCAGGTCCGCGCCCTCGATCGGTCGGGGCGGATTGAAGTTCGACCACCACCGAGCAGTCTCCAGGATCGGCCCGGGGATGTCCCGCAGCGACCCGGCTCGCTGGCCCGGCCCGCGCTTGCCCACGTCAATGATGATCAGCCTCGCGAAGAAGCCGTCGGTGAGCATTTTTTCCGAGAGCGACTCGTAGAAGTACTTCGGCGTGGCCGTGCCGAACAGCGTCAGGTGCGGCTGATCGATCACGCCCGCCTGCTCCTTGCCCGCCTTGCGACGCAGCGGGAAGACCGACCCGGCCGTGGTATACATGGTCAGCAGCGTGGCGGGGATCGATTCCTTCGTGCCCTCCCTGTCGCGGTTGATCTGGCGCAGCACGCTGTCCATCTCGTCGTTCTGGAACAGCATGCAAGGCGTCTGAGCCATCGCGTCCTGGATGCCCTCGCCCGATGCGAACTTGTCGCCCAGCGCCTGGACCCGATCGATGCTGAAGAGCACGCGGGCGTTGAGCTTGCGCGGGTGGTCTTTGCCCGCGCCCGATCCGGCCAGGGCCAGCAGGTAGAGATTCGGGCGCAGCTCGCCCGGCTCCATGACCTTCCGCCCGGTCAGGAACGACAGCAGCGTCATCGCCCCGCAGAACGCCAGCGCCCGGTTCGGGTACGGGGCCGTCTCAAGGCAGAAGTCCATGACCCGCCCCACGAAGCCCGGCACCTCGAACAGTTCATCGGGGATCGGCCCGGGGTCGGGCACCCGCTCGATCTGCGCCTCGATGTCGTCCGCCCACGCCAACAGATGCGAGATGTCGGCCCCGCCCTCGGAATGTCCGCCACCTGTGCGATCCGATGAGGATTGTCCGAACCCCGCAGCGGACAATGCCCGCGAGGCGGCAGAGAAATCGCCCCCATGCTCGAGGTACGCCACCACCGCGAACGGCGAGTACGCCCGATTCGCTTCGAAGGGGTGGGCGTTGGACGAGAACACATAGAAGACGCGGTCCTTGAGCGTCGCGGACATGCCCGATGTCTTGCCCGGCCGACGCCAGTACTCGTTGTCGCCGCCCTTGGTGCGCACCCAGCCGTGGGTTTCCAACACGGCCCGCACGTCGCCGCGTGCGTTGAAGTCGTCGCCGGGTCGATCCGTGACCCCACCC
>DRKT01000041.1 GCA_011053195.1 Phycisphaerales bacterium
GATATCCGTTGTCCCCTGAAATGATTGCTGAAGCAGATCCAAGGTTCCATTCCCGGAACCCATTGTACGTCACTCCATTTTCGTCTGTGTATTCCACTGAAGGGAGAACCAACTGCACTTCATTGTTGTTATATCGATCGATGATGAGAACTTCTCCTACACGACCGCCCCATCCTCCTTCGATGGCAATAAGCTCGCGCACTCCATTTCCAAAATCTTGTCCCAAAACAAGCTCGCTTGTACCGGGGAGGAATGGTCTGGCTGTGAGCGATGTCCAGATGACGTCGATTGTGGGTTCACCCAACCCTGGAATCACAAGGTTTGCTGGCGGCTCAGGACGTGGTGGAATCGTGGAATACGGCTGAGCCCCGACACTCATACAAACCAAGGTGCTCAAGATCGCAGTACAACATGAGCAAACACGGCGAATTCGTGCTGATTCGTGCTGATTCGTGCTGATTCGTGCCATTATTCTATGCTCCTTTATCGCAGGCCCACGAGAAACATAAACTCAACAGGCACCAGCAACATACCCCAAACTACCCGTTCGTGCAATCCCCCGGCACCCCGATATCCTCATCCCACAGCTCCGGCCTAGCCGCAATGAAATCCTCCATCATCGACGTGCACCGAAGATCGTGCGCCACCACAACATCCACGCCCTCCGCAGCCAGCCAATCCTCACGCCCCGTGTAGGTCATGTGCTCGCCGATGATGATCCGCGGGATCCGGTGGAGCACAGCCGTCCCCGTACACATCGCGCACGGGCTCAGCGTCGTCGCCATCGTCAGCGTGTGCCAGTCCCGCCGCCGTCCGGCATTGCGGATGCACACCGTCTCCGCGTGCGCCGTCGGATCGCCCGTCTGCACGCGCTGATTGTGCCCGAGCGCCACGATCACGCCGTGCGCATCCATCAGGGCCGCCCCGATCGGAATGCCCCCCTCGGAAAGGCTCTTGCGCGCCTGCTCGATCGCAGCATCAAGGGCCGCCTGATCTCGGCTCGTCAGTTCCATCGGTGCGCCTCCTTCCAAAACGGTATGCTCAGGCCATGGGAACCAGGCATCCGGATTTCGACAACGCCATCATCTTCGAGCATCCGCTCATCCAGCACAAGCTCACCTGGATGCGCGACCAATCCACCGGCTTTCGCCCCTTCCGCGCCCTGATCGCCCAGATCGCCGGCCTCATGGTCTTCGAGGTCACCCGAAACTTCCCCACCGAAGATGTCACCGTCACCACACCAATGGAACAAACCACCGGCAAACGCCTGAGCACCACGATCACCGTCGTCCCCGTTCTCCGCGCCGGCCTCGGAATGGCCGAGGGCATCCTCGAAGTCATGCCCGAGGCCCGCGTCGGGCACCTCGGCATGGCGCGAAACGAACAAACACTCGAACCCACCGTCTACCTGAAAAAACTCCCCGCCGCCATGAGCGAGGGGCCCGTAATCCTCGTCGATCCGATGCTTGCCACCGGCGGCTCGGCGTCCGAAGCCGCGGCACTCCTCAAACAGGCCGGCGCCAAAGACCTCAGTATGATCTGCCTTGTCGCCGCGCCCGAGGGTGTCCGGCGGATGAATCGCGACCATCCCGATGTCACCGTCCACGCTGCCGCCATCGACCGCCAACTCGACGACAAGGGCTACATCTGCCCCGGCCTCGGCGACGCCGGCGACCGCATGTACGGCACGGTGTAAGCCCGCACAACTTTAATCAACCCGAAATATCCAGCACAACCTTGATCCCCTCGCCCGAGATCATCGTTGCAAACGCCTCTTTGTACTGCTCCAGCGGGAACTCGTGCGTGATGATCTCGTCCAGCTCGAGCCGGCCCGAGAGCAGCAATTCCTCCATCTGATACCACGTCTCGAACATTTTGCGCCCGTTGATGCCCAGCACCGTGCAGCCTTTGAAGATGATGTTTTCGTTGAAATCAAAGGTGACGGGTTTGGCGGGCAGGCCCAGGAGCGCTGCGGTCCCGCCGTTGCGCAGCGCCGAGAACGCCTGACGGATCGCTTGCGCCGCGCCGGACATCTCGAGCACGACATCCACGCCCTCGCCCCGGGTGTGCCGGCGGATGTCATCGATCCACGCCTCACCCTCCCGCGCGTCGTACGCCTCGATCGCGCCGAGTTGGCGCGCCAGATCAAGCCTCGGCGGGTTGATGTCCGTCGCGAAGATCCGGCTCGCACCGGCCGCCTTGGCGACCGTCACCGCCATCAGCCCGATGATCCCCGTCCCCGACACCAGCACGCTCTTGGCGCTCACATCCGCAGCCATCACCGTGTGCACCGCATTGCCCAGCGGGTCCAAAACCGCAGCCACGCGGTCCGGGATCGATTCATGGATCGGCCAGACATTGTCCTCCGGCACAACGACGTACTCCGCAAAGCAGCCGTCCCGGTCGATCCCGATGATCTTCGTGTCCGTCGCGATGTGCGCATTGCCCGTGCGCGAGTTGTAGTCGGTTCCCTTGGTCGTGTGCCCCTCGGCGCTCACCCGAAGCCCCGGCTCATACTTCGTGACAGCACCGCCGATCTTGTCGATCACACCAACAAACTCGTGCCCCGTGACAATACCTACCGGGATCCGACCCGCAGCCCACGCATCCCATTCCCAGATGTGCCGATCCGTCCCGCAGATCCCGGCCTTGCTCACCTTGATCCGAACATCCCTCGGTCCGGGCTCCGGAATCGCATGGTCCGTCTGATACTCAAGCTCGGGCCCCGCGTGGTGTTTGACCAGACACCGCATCGTGCCCGCTTTGCTCGATGTCGGCGTCTGGAGAGGACTCGTCTGCGTCATGGCCGGGGCTCCTGCGATGCTCTGCCGCCGCGACTCGGGTCGGCTGTATACACAAACAGATCATACGCAGCCCGCCCGAGCCCCCCGGCACGATAGACTTGGCCCGAAATCACCATGCCAGCAGCCACCAACCAATCCGAAACCTTCGTCTTTCTCGCCGCGAAGGTCGATGGAAAGAAAACCCTCGGCCGACGCGCCGCCCGCGATGAGGCCGTCCTCGCCAGAGAGCTCTCGAACCAGAAACTCATCCTCCTCCGCTCGTGGAAACTCCCCGCATGGATCGCCGGCGAATCCGACAAACCCCTCGGCCTCAAAGACCAGGCCGAGATGACCGCCCAGCTTGCCCAGCTCACCTCCCGGGGCGTTCCCCTCGTCGAAACGCTCGATGTCACCGCCCAGGCCGTCTCCAACAAGGCCCGCCCCCGGGTCCTGCAACTCAAAGACATGGTCAGCCAAGGGACCGCATTCTCTCGAGCCGCGATCGAGACAGGCGCCTTCGACGAAGTGACAGCCGCCGTCTTTGGGGCCGCCGAGCGCACGGGCGACCTTGCCGGTGCCGCAGATCAACTCTGCCGCAATGCCAAACGCCGGCTCAAAATCCGCGAAACCGCCCAAACCCTGCTGTTCTACCCGTTGATCGTGCTCAGCATCAGCCTCATGGTCGGGGTTTTCATGCTTGTCGTGGTCGTGCCTCAGGTCAGCCAGGCGATGCAGAGCGCGATGGGCCCGGACAAGCAGCTCCCCGCGATCACGCGCACGCTCGCAGCCGTCGGTATCTTCCTCCGTACCAACCCGCTGACCGTCATCGGAGCCGTGCTTGCCGCCATCATCGCCATCATCTTTCTCCACAAGCCCATCGCCCGCGCCCTGGCTCGGCTGACCTATGTCCTCCCCGTCATGCGAGACCTCGTGCTGGCGCAGGAAACCGCCCGGTTCTTCAGCGTCATGGCGGCCCTTGCGACCGGAGGCGTCCCGCTTGCCGAGGCCCTCGGTGTCGCAAACCAGACCATCCACCACCCGAAACTCCGAACGCAACTCGACACCCTCCGCCAATCGCTCATCGATGGCGGGCTCCTGCGCTCGCTCATCGACGAGGTCGATGCCCTGCCCGTCGGCACACGCCGACTCCTCATGGCCGCCGAACGCGCCGGCAACCTCGACGAGGCCTTTGAATCACTCGCCGAGGACCACACCGACCTTGTTGAACGCCTTTCGGGCCGATTCCTCGCCGTCCTCGAACCCCTGCTCATCGTCGGCATTTTCTTCCTCATCGGGGGCATGATTCTGGCCATCATGGCGCCGATGCTCGCCCTGTCCCGAAACGCCTTCGGCTGATGCACCCCGCCCACGACCGATAGCACGACCACCCCGAACGCCCTGAGACACTGGACAAGCAGCACCGACTGGATCGGCGACGACCCCGAGTCCGCATAGTATTTCTTTCAACAAACTGGCACGATCCAATGCAACGGCTCGGATGCAACCGGGTAGCCCGAAGTTGGACCACGCGCATGCAGAATTAACCGGCCTCGGGCCGAAGGAAGAACCGAGAATGAACACCAGAACCCACAGAACCGCCCACGGCTTCTCGCTGCTCGAACTCACCCTTGTCATCGCCATCATGGGCGTCCTCATGGCCATCGCCGCGTACAACCTCCTCGGCGGCGCCGACGATGCCAAAAAACAGGCCACCATCCAGAGCATGCAGGTCATCAAAAACGCCATGAACACCTACAACGCCCGAAACAATGCCTACCCCCCAAACATCCAGACCCTCATCCAGGCCAACATCCTCGAAGCCGGCGCCGACCTCGACGGCTGGAAACGACCCTTCTACTTCAGCCCCGTCGGCAAGCCCGACGCGCCCATCGGACAACGCTTCACTCTCATCAGCATGGGCTCCGATGGCCTCTCCGGCACCGAAGACGACATCGACATCTGGGTCGCGCTGAACAACAACTGATCCCGCGCCAAACCCCGGCCATGCGCGGAGCGCAATGCCAATGAACACACCCAACCCCACACCACGAACGACCACCCGACGCGCCTTCAGTTTCCTCGAAGCCGTCCTCGCCGCCGCGCTGCTCGGCATCATCGCCGCCTCCATCTTCTCCACCCTCGGCTACATCTGGAATGCCGAGCACGACGACACCGATCGACTCGGAGCAGCCGAGGTCGCCAATCGGGTTCTCATCTCCTATCTCGACGACAACACAAGCACCCGGCGCCTGCCCGATGTCATTCACTACGGCAAACGCGACTACCGATGGAAACTCGACGAGCACGACGTCCGACTCGAAGAACCGAACCGGCGAGCCCGCATCACCGCCGGCACGCCCGGAGCCGTCCCCAACGCCCTTGTTCATCTCAAGGAAATCAGCGTCACCGCATGGCTCGACGATGGCACGCCCGAAACACTCACCCCCGGAACCACGCCAGCCGTCCGACTCAACCGGCTCGTCAACCCCATCGCCTACCGAGGGGCCGACACCATCGACCGGCTCCTCAACAGCCCCGAACGCCGGTCCGACCTGTTCCGAAACCTCACCGGGTTCGAAGCCCCGGACAGCGGGGGCACCCAATGACCCGCCGAGCTTTCACCCTTCTCGAAACCATCCTCGCCATGGTCGTCGGCATGCTGGTCCTCTCCGCCGCGCTCAGCGTCATGCTCGCCGTCCAACGCTCCGACCGCGTTCTGGCCGACCTCGCCCTCGAACAGAGCGAACTGACCACAACCCAGGTCATCATCGGCAAAGCGCTCTCCCGGCTCCGTGCCGCCCCGAACAACGCCATCCGAAACGCCCTGCCCGACACCCTCACCAGCGACGAGATCAACGAGATCATAGAACGCCCATTCAGCGAACCCATCCCCGGACTCGCTCCGCGATTTCTCATGGATGAACGCGCCGGCTTGCCCCGACTCGAACTCGTCTGCGACCGAAACATCGCCGGCGAGATCCGCCCACGCTCAAGCATGGACGACCTAGCCGGCTTTGCATCCGTCGGCGCCAACGCGCTGCAAGGCTACCGAGCCGCGATCGAGCTGCGACCCCGCGAAGATGGCCGGGGCAAGGAACTCTGGTGGGTTCCGCTCCCACCCCAAGACATGCCCGACTCGATCCGCTTCCTCGAACGCACACTTCCGGAACCCACGCTCCTGTGCGCCAACGTCGCCAGCCTGAAATGGACCGGCTTCATGGACCACCAACGCCTCGACCATATCCGAGCCATCGAGTCCCGCCAGTTCCCGGCCTACGTCGAGCTCGAGATCACCACCACCGGCGGGCTCTACGCCAGTTGGATGTTCGAGCTCGGATGGACGCCCGGATCAGAAACCGGCATGTCCGACGCGCCGGCGATCGGTTCGCCCATCGGAGGGGTCGGCTGATGCGACGCGCCTTCGTCATGCCGGTCGTCATCCTCCTGGCGCTGATCGTCAGCCTCACCGTCACGGTCATGCTCAACCGCAACACCGTGCGCCGATACGACGTCGATACCGGACTCCTCTCCTATGTCGAGGGTCACCGTGAGCGGGGCATCCGCGAGATCATCGCCATCTGGCTCCAGTTCTCCGCAAAGCAGGACCTCGAAGCGCTCATCGGACGAAACGATGTCGTCTTCACGCTCGACTACAGCGGCGGTCGACGCCTGACCGTCTCGCTCATCAACGACCAGACCACCGCACTCACCGACCCGCAAGGGCTCATCCCATCCCAGCCAAGTGTCGAGGTGATCGACCTCGAAACCCAGCGCGCCATTGCAACCCGAACCCGCCAAGCCCTCGGGTCGGCTGCCGAGCTCTTCGGCCGAGACTCCGGACCGCTCGCCATTGACGTCGTTCATGCGCCCGCCGATGTCCTCCACGCGATCACGCTCGCACTGCTCCAGGACCCGGAACAGGCCTCGGCGTACGCCAGCCGGCTCGAAGACCTCCGCGACACCTCGCCCGATCTCGATCGCTCCGCAATGCTCAACCTCGCCGATGATGTCGGTATCGAGATCGCCATCCAGACACAGCTCGTCGCCATGCTGACCACCACACCCACGCTCTGGCGCGTCCGGGCCGAGCTCACCGGCCCCCGCAGCGGCGACCGTCACGCCACGATCGC
>DRKT01000042.1 GCA_011053195.1 Phycisphaerales bacterium
ACTGGAACGTGTCCAACTCATTGATGTCGAACCAGTAGGTTGATGATGTGCCTTCCGGGTGTGCGACCAGTTCGGCTTTGGTCAACCCTTCTCGGATCTGGCACAGCACATCGCGCCGTTCGTCTGCCGAGGCCTTCGGCGTAAACCGGTGACCCGCGACATTGCGCGCCAGCCGGACCCTGCTCGAGAGCACAACGTCGTCGTCGGGGCCACCCTCCGCGAGCCAGATCGGCAGGCGTCCGACCAGTTCGCCGAATGCACCGCCGCGCGACATCGGGCTTGGATCTTCGGGGATCATGTCTCGCCCTCGGAAGCGCCGGGCATCTCGAAAAGTCGGCGTAATTCATCGATCTGATCGCGCAGCATGGCCGCCTGTTCGTAGCGCTCGCCCGCCAGCGCCGCCTGGAGTTGGTCGCGCAGCTCAGTTAGTTTGCGGGCTCGCTCCTCGGCCCGGCCGAGGACATCCACCAGCGACCGTTCGCCCGCGCCCGAACTCGCTGCCGAGAGCGCCCGTCTCGGGAGCTTGCCGACGTGATGCGTCGCGCCCTCCTGCGATCTTGCGATCAGTGGGCCGATCTGATCCTCGAAGTGTTTGTAGCACGCCGAACACCCGAGCCGACCCGTCTCTCGGAAATTGGCCAGCGTCAGCCCACAGGTCGGGCAGGGCCCAAGCCCCGAGCGTGTCGTGATTGTGATGCTCTGGATTTTGGCCTTGATCACGGGTTCCGAAGCGGGCCCGCCGGCAATCCCCTTGGCCTTGGGGCAATCGGCGCAGAAATGGTGCTCGATCAGTTCGCCCGTCACCGGGTCCTTGAAGACCTCGTGGGTGACCGGGTCTTCATCGCATCCATCACAGAAATTCGCCATGTTCGCCGCTCCACCAGACCTGTGCGCTCAGTATAAACAAACCGCCGGGGCGACCGGCGGCTTGCACAACTGGCGCATTGGGATGTACGAAGCAGGGCGTGCTGCGGTTCAGTCCGAAGCCTTGGCGGCCTGCTCGCGGGTGTAGCCGTACTTGCGTTTGAGAGGCTTGACGACCAATCCGCTGCGGACAGCCCGCGCAGAGACGAGCACGCGCTGCGGCTTGCCATCGATCATCACACGCATCTTGTGCAGGTTCGGCCTGAACGATCGGCGCGAGATCCCGGTGGTTTTCAGGCCGAAACCGCCCTTGGTGATCTTCTGCCCGCCGTAGGCGCGCTTCTTGCCGAAGGTTGTCTTCTTGCCGGTGAAGTGGCACTCGTAAGGCATCGCTGAACTCCGCAACGTCTGTTTGGTCAATGATCGGGAATGTCGACAGACGAACCCGGGCGATGAGTCTAGCCCGCCCGGGGCCGGTTTCAACCTCGGGTGATGCTCTCGCGTGAGATCATCACTTCGAGGGTCTGGGCGATCAGGTCGATCTCGCGTTCGGTCAGGCTGTTGTAGAAGGGCAGGGCGATGGTCCGGTTGGAGACGCTCTCGGCGATCGGGAAATCGCCGGGCTTGAACCCGAACCGCTCGCGGTATGGTGGCTGGAGGTGGATGCACGGGAAATATGCGGCCGAGCCGACGTCGTGCGTGCGCAGGCCCATGATCACCCGGTCGCGTTCCTCGGCGGTGTAGTCGGTCGTGAGCCGGACGACGAAGACGAACCACGTCATGGTCGACTCGGGGTCGATCGTGGGGAGGATGAGCGACCCGATGCCTGACAGCCGTTCGATGTAGAGCCGGGCGATGCGTTCGCGTTGTTCCATCATGCGGTCGAATCGCTGCATCTGTCCGACCCCGATGGCAGCCGCGACCTCGCTCATGCGGTAGTTGAACCCGATGCGTCCGTGCGCAAGCCACGACCCGAGCCGCTGCTGTTCGCTGGCCGAATCTGGGAATTCGTCGCGTCCCTGATTGCGCAGCGATCGGCATATGGCGGCGAGGTTGGAGTCATCGGTGACGATCATCCCGCCCTCGCCGGTGGTGATTTGCTTGTTTGGATAGAAACCGAAGACCCCGGCCCGTCCGAAGCTGCCGCAGCGCCGACCCTTGTGCGAGGCGCCGAGTGCCTCGCAGGAATCTTCGATGAGCGGAATCTCGTATTTGGCCGCGATTCTGGCGTATTCGTCCATGTGCGCCGGGTTGCCGAAGGCCTCGACCCCGATGATGGCCTTGGTTCGGGGTGAAATCGCCTGTTCGAGTTTGGCCGGGTCGAGGTTGAGCGTGCGCGGGTCGATGTCGGCAAAGACGGGCCGGGCTCCGACGTACACGATCGGGTTCGCCGAGGCGATGAAGCTCAGCGGCGTGGTGACGACCTCATCACCGAGCCCGATCCCGAGAGCCTGCATGAGAATGTGCAGGCCCGCGGTTCCCGACGAGACAGCGACGCCGTGGGCGCACCCCGCACGGGCCGCGACCAGCCGCTCGAACTCCTCCTGCATGGGTCCGATCGCGAGCCGACCGCTGGCCAGCACGTCGCGCACGAGTGTCTGTTCGAGCTGGCTGATGTCCGGCTTGCTCAGGGGTATTGCATCTGGGCCCATGGTGAGAGCCTATCGGCGCCGACGGGCTCTGGTCTGAATTCCTCAGCCTGGCGGACTCTGGGCAGATGTGCCAGAGCCTCCGAGCCCTGATCGCGCAGCACCATCGCCAGCCACGCGGCCTCGGCGCGGATCGGCAGCCCAAACCGCCGATGGTCCAGCGCCAGAACCTCGAGGACCGAGGCGAGCTCGAGTCGTTCAGCCGTCGGTTCCCCGGCGATGGCCGACTCGGCGCGGCACAGCGCCGCCAGCAGTTCCAGTCGTTCATCCGATCCCCGCTGCCCAATTCCTGCGCCGGCAAGCGCATAGGCCGCCTCGACCCGATCGCGGGCGAACGGTGTGACATGGGCCAGACAAATCTGCGCCCCGACCGGGTCACCCATCAGAAGCGCCCGGACCGCAAAGCGGAGCCGTGCATCCGGAAGCCCGGGACCCACCGATTGGATGACCACTTGCATCGCCCGCATCCGCTGCGATTCGGGCAGCGCGAGAACAGCCGACCACGCAAGCCCGGCCATTGCAGCATCGGCGTCGTTGACCAGCCTGGCAAGCGGTTGAAGGAGGTCGAACGATGGATCCACCCCGGCCCGAGCGACCTTCGCTGCAAGCCGGCTCTGGTCATATTGTCCGTGGCGTTCGATCGCGTCTGGTATCCACAGCGGAATGCGGCGGTGCTGACGCCGGGCATCGGTGACGATCTCGAGTGTCCAGCGTGAGAGCCTGGCTTCGGCCTCTCGGTTTCTGCCGGCCTCGACCCAGAGGGCGTTCCAGATCTCGCGCGACCCGGAGAACGCCGGGTCGCAGCGCAGACGGGCGCGCAGGGCCTCGCGTCGAACCAGCCTGACCGCGGGCGAGCCCTCGGGGTCGCATGCACGGATGATCGCATCGGCCCAGTCGGGCAGAGCCGCCGGGTGGGCCCGACCGGCCAGGTGCAGGGCCTCGATCACTGCGGAAATCTCGCCTCGGGCTGCCGACCGGACAGCCTCATCCAGTTCCGCCCGGGCGAAATCGTGGGCGACGAGCACCGAGCGGGTCATGGAATCCGACTGGTGCGAGATGGTCATCAGGGCCGCCAGAAGCCGGACCGCATCGACATCACACCCGATGAGCGCCACCCAGCGGTCAATTGGTACTCTGGAAGGGTCAAGGGTTTGCAGCGCGAGCAGGGCCTCGACCCGCTCGAGCGCTCCGGCGGTCTCGTCCGAGGCCATCGACTCGAGCCGACCAATCCCGATCAGGCCTTCGCCGGCCGCCCGGCGCACGAGTTCGGCCCGCTGGGAATCCGACATGGTGCGAATCTGGAATCGACCCAGCACATGGTCCGGCGAGATCCGTGCCAGGCCCAGCACCGCCTGATGACGCACATCGGGTGACGGGTCGTGTGAGAGCCGATTCAGGATGGCCAGTGCCGATGGAAGCCTTCGACTGCTGAGCCACGAAACGGCTTCGAGGCGTTCCTCGGCATCGGCTGAGAAAAGAGAACTCCGCATCACCTCGACGAGCCGATCGGTTGACGGCGGCTGGTCGATCCGGCCCTGCGCCGAAGCCCGGCCGAGACCGAGAACCAGAACGATCGCCGCGATGTACGCCCACATCCCCACAGCCCGGATATGACAAACGGCTCCCCCGAGCCCAGCCATATCGAGTCGGGAGGTGTGAAACCGGACGGATCGGGAGGATTATGCGGGCTGGCGCAGGCGTCGCGTCAGGCGGTCGGCGAACTGGGCGATGGTCAGGCCATCGATCGGCAGGCCGAGGGCGATCGTGTCGTCAAGTTGTTTTTCGATCCGCTGGTGGGCTGTGATGACGGTCGAGTGGTTGGTCTTGCCCATCTTTCGGGCGATCTCGGGGTAGCTGAGCGTCGTGAGCTGTCGGCACAGGCGCGTGATGATCGCGCGAGCCATCACGACCCGGCGGTGTCGCCCGCTCTGGCCCAGTTCGCGGGCCTCGATCTCCAGTGCCCGGCAGACGGCCTCGCAGATGTGGTCGAACCGGACCGCGTGGGGACGTGGCGCGATGCCCGAGCGGTGCAGCGCCTGCTCGACGATGTGCATCGGAATCTCACCCGAGGTGGTCCGTTCCTGACAGAGGCTCGCGGCCGCTGCCAGCCGGGTGAGCGAACCTTCGAGCTCGCGCACCGTCCAGACACTCGATCCCGAAGCGTCCTGGGCAAGCAGGGCCACGGCCTCTCTTCCGAGCCTGAGTCCGCGGCGGGACGCCAGTTCGAGAATCAGCCGCTGCCTCAGCGCCGGCTCGGGCGTGTCGATGGCCACGACCATACCCGAGAGGAACCGATTGATCAGCCCCTTGTTGAGGGTTTCGATCTGGGAGGGATGTCCGTCGGATGCGAGCACGAGCCTGGCGCCGCCGAGGTCGATTTCGTCGAAGGTGTGCAGCAACTCGACCTGCGTGGCGTTTTTGCGCGCCAGAAAGTGGATGTCGTCGATGCAGAGCAGATCCAGACCGCGGTAGCGTTTGCGAAAGGCATCAACGGTGTTGGCCTGGATCGATGCGATGTACTCGTTGGTGAAGGCCTCGGCTGCGATGTACCGCACGCGCGCAGCCGGTGCGTGCTGGCGAACTCGACGAACGATGCCCCGCAACAGGTGTGTCTTACCTAAACCGCATTCGCTGTGGATGAACAGGCGGGTCAGCCCGGGCTCGGTGTCCTGCTGCGCAATCTTGCAGGCGGCGTCGTAAGCGACGGTGTTGGCATCACCAACAACGTACGAATCAAGATCGAATCGTTGATCGTGTGACCGGCCGCTCTTGATCACGGGCCTGGCGATGGGCTTTGCCTTTCGGCTTCGGCTCGGCTTGTCGGGTGTGGAACGTGGTGTGTTGTCGATGCGGAAGGTCAGGGTCGAGGGATCGGCGCGTCCCCGCTCGGCGAAGAAGTCACGGAGAGAACGCCCGAACTTGCGCTCGATCAGCTCGGCCTGGAATGAACTGGGCACGGTGATCTCGAGGGTGCCATCATGCACGGCCATCTTTGTGCGCTCGTTGAAGTATCGGCTGATCTGCGATGCCGGGTGGATGCTGCGCAGCCGGTGCATGATCTCACCAATGGTCCCATCGGCGGATTCGCTGCGTCGCGACTGGGCCTGGCGCGGCGTCGCGGTGTCCTTGTTCAGTCGCGTCGCCCGCTGGCCGGCGTTGCGACCGGGCCGGCCCTTGGCCTCTGCCCGTGCGTGGGCTGTGGGTGCGACGGAAGGGGATGAAACCGATGTTTGTGTTCCGGACTTGATCAATCCTGCCTCCCCTCATGTGCGGCCCGAAATGAGCCTCAGCGAAACCCGTCCTGTTGCAGGCTTTGGCCAGCCCGCACCCGAAACCGGCGCACACCAACAGCACAAACGCAGCCTGCGACCCTGCGCCAAGGGGTGTTCACCGGGTTGTGATCTGTGGGCATCCAGTGCCGACGCGAAGATCCGAACGGGATCGAGCCGCGATCCTTGCGGCGGGTCCAGCGTAGGGCATGCAAGTCGGCTCAGCAAACGGGAAGTGCGCGAAAAGTTCGATGCCAAGCCGCTGATTCGGTGCTGGCAAGA
>DRKT01000043.1 GCA_011053195.1 Phycisphaerales bacterium
AGAAGCTATAACCCCGTTCCGATCCGACCCCTCATCATACAAGCCTGTAAACCGAGAGTGAGAGCGTGAGAGTTCGTGCGGGATCGGCATATGGTTCGCTCTGTCGACGACACGGCCCGCCACCGCACTGCCCCCTTTCCAATCGACCTTGTTAACCCGTACCCGCTCTCGCCGGTGAGAGTTTGAGAGTTTCGGCTGGAAATCGCCCCAACCCCGTCATCGCGGTGAACAGACGAGAGAATCGGGTTGTATCCGAGGCGGAACCTCATGTCTCCATATCCCTTTGCGACAGCGGGTTATGGGCATATCGGCTCGCGACCTGCTGACCGCAGAATGAAGGCCAGTACCGTGCTCGATACTGGCCCTGAAGCTCCCCGAGTAGGACTCGAACCTACAACCTAGCGGTTAACAGCCGCTCGCTCTACCAATTGAGCTATCGGGGATTCGATTCGCTCCCGCAAATCTAGCCCAAACACGCTCTCAGTCAAGCCCCGGGCCGACTCGACTCCGGCCAATCGGCTCCTATTCTCGGACCCCGCTCAAGATGCCCCATCCATGAGGACGATCCTTCCTTCCATACGCACCCCCGGCCCCCGGCACAGCGGCCTGGGACCACTCCGAACGGAAGGCTTTCCATGATCACCAACGACAGCCTGATCGACGACCCCAAGGCCCGCCAAGAGCACGCCCCGGGCGGGCCGCTCGGCGACTGCCGGCACGACGACCCGGCCGAGCACGCCGTCTACGCCATCATGAATGCCCAGCTTCGGACCTACCCATACCAGCACATCGTCCTCGCGGAGTTCTTCCCGCCGGAGTACTACCAACTCCTCATCGAACATCTCCCCGATGATGACGCCTACACCCCCGCTGCCACCGGCCGATATCCCGAACGCGGCCGACTCATGCTCGCCGGCGAGTCCGGCGATGATCTTGACCGTCTCACCGGCCAACAGCTCAAGTTCTGGTCACTCTTCAAGAACGATGTGCTCACCGACAAACTCTGGGGCGCCCTCATCGATCGCTTCGTCCCCACACTTGCAACTCGTCTGAAGAAAACGTGCTGGCTCCATGCCTTCCTCAGCCGGGATCGCGGAGGTTACGCCATCAGCCCGCACACCGACACCAGCCGAAAGCTTGTTTCCGTTCTCGTCTATCTTCCAGAAAGCACCGAACTCATGTCCTGTGGCACGAGCATCGTCGTCTCCGACAAACCAGAGCACAACGTATTCGATGTCCCCCACTCCGGCCGATGGGATGGATTCAAAATCGCCAAAACGCTCCCCTTTGCTCCAAACTCGATGATCGCATTCCTGGTCAGCGACACAAGCCTGCACGCGGTCCGCCCGACACCCCCCGGCTCGGTGCGAAACACCTTCCAGTTCAACATCATGATGCCAAACCCGTGAGTAAGCTACAGAACATCGCGTTTACCGTCCCGAGGTCTGCGGTCTTCTCCCCCCGCCGATTTGACAGAACCGATCTCGGCATCGCCACCGACCCCTCATTCCAAATCCATCAAAACGACCGCGTATTCTGCATCGGAAGCTGTTTCGCTCGAGCTGTGCAGCGCATGCTCGGCAGTTGCGCGATCCAGAGCACCTTTGCCGGTCTGACCCACCGATACAACATCTTCACCATCGAGCAAACCATCCGATGGGCCTTCGATGATGCACTCTCTGAAGATCATTTCATCAGACTCAACGACGGATCATTCTTTGACCCATACGACCGTTCCCGCATCGAGACCGGCTACCAAATCGCCAATGAAGCCTACGAGCTCAATGCTGCCCAACTCCGGAATGTGAAACAGGAAGTCTCCGTCTGCGACACACTGGTGATCACCCTCGGTCTCGCTGAGGTCTGGCGTGATACGTTCACCAACGCATGGCTCAACCATCGGCCACCCGATTCAACCGCCGACCCCTTCGATTCCCGGTTCCGGATCACACAAACCACAGTCGCCGAGAATCGAAATGCCATTGTCAACCTCGTGCGATACGTTCGCAGCATCAACCCAAAGGCCAAGTTCATCTTCAGTGTCTCGCCCATTGCGCTCAATGCAACATTCACGCAGACTGATGTCCTGGTCGCGACCATGCTCGGCAAGGCAACGCTCCGGGCCGCGGTCCACGAAGCGATCGCAGAACTGGCTCGAACTCAGGATTGCCTTGTCGATTACTTCCCGAGTTTCGAGATCGTCATGTTTCAGCGCAACAATGATGTCTATGTCGAACGTGATGACCGGGGCAGACGTGACCGTCAGCACATCCGCGAGGACTTCCTCCACAACGCCATTCGGCCCGCGTTCCTCAAGGCCTACATCAACCCGAACCTCACAGCCCAGTCCGCCTGAGCAGAGAATCCCGGCACGCTGCCCTCGTCGAAGCCCACGCCGGACTGTCCGACTATGCTGATCGCATGACCACCCGGACCGCAACACGCTTTCGGCCCTTCGGCACAACCATCTTCGCCACCATGACCCGTCTGGCCAACGAGCACAACGCGGTCAATCTTTCCCAGGGCTTTCCAGATTTCGACGGCCCGGATTTCGTCAAGCGGGCCGCCACCGAAGCCATGGATGCCGGGCACAATCAATACGCCAGATTCGCCGGCGAAATCCCCCTTGTCGAGCAACTCGCTGCCGGGTTTGCCGATCGTACCGGCATCCCGGCCGATCCGATCACCGACATCACCATCACCAGCGGCTGCACCGAGGCCATCGCCGCAACGTTCCTCGGGCTCATCAACCCGGGCGACGAGGTCATCCTCTTTGAACCTTTTTACGACAGTTATCAGGCCGCCGTCGCCATGGCCGGCGCCACGCCGAAGTTTGTGCGCCTGACCCCGACCGATGGCCGATTCACCTTCGATCCGGCCGAGCTCGCCAATGCGTTCACAAGCAAAACTCGCGCCATCCTCATCAACACACCGCACAATCCTACAGGCACTGTCTTCACCATCGAAGAACTCCGAACAATCGCGGACCTCTGCAAAGATCACGACTGCCTCGCCATTGCCGACGAGGTGTATGAAGAGCTCGTGTTCGATCGCACCCACATCTCCATCGCCTCACTCCCTGGGATGGCGAACCGAACTGTCACACTCTCGAGCCTTGGAAAGACCTTCAGTCTGACCGGCTGGAAAATCGGGTGGGCCATCGCATCGCCGGAACTTTCCGCCGGCGTCCGCAGCGCCCACCAGTTCCTGACCTATGCCGTTCCCACGCCGTTGCAGCACGGCGCGGTCGCAGCCCTGCGCGATGGTCAGGATTACATCCGCGACCTCGTCACCCGCTACCGCAGTGCCCGCGATTATCTCGCTGAGGGGTTGTCCGGGATCGGCTTCGAGGTCATCATCCCCGAGGGCACGTATTTCATCATGGCCGAACACACCGAAATCAGTCGTCAACTCGGAACATCCAACGACATCGAGCTCAGCCGGAAACTCATCACCGATTTCGGAGTCGCCTCGATCCCGCCGAGCGTATTCTGCACGACCCCCGGGCTGTGTGCGAACTATCTCCGCTTCGCATTCTGCAAGAAACCCGACACACTCACCGAAGCCGTGCACCGACTCCGGGCGATCCGGGGTTGAACTGTGAACATCTCGTGGCCCCATGTCGTTCAGGTCGATACCGTTCGTTGTGTGGTCGAGCAGGTGCTCAAGGCTACAGACCCATCACCACCGACACGCGCATGGTGCTGTGATACTTCCCGGCCGAACGGGCCGGTCCGACTGCTCGCCTTTGGCAAGGCTTCGATCTCCATGGCCGAAGCCGCATTCAGCGCCCTCGGCAACCGCATCTCATCCGGGTTGGTCATCGGCTACCCCGATCAGATCGCCTCGTGGTCCGCACCGCCCCGCTGCTCGGCCCTGCCCGCGGATCATCCACTCCCCACCCAACGCAACATCATCGCAGCGAATCGAGTACGGGACTTTGTCGCCGACCGATCCAATCCAGACCCCATCCTTGCACTCATCTCGGGCGGCGGGTCCTCCATGCTCACCAGCCCGGCACCGGGCATCTCACTGGACGACATCCGAACACTCTCAAACGCTCTCATGCGCGCCGGCGCCACGATCGAAGAACTCAACGCCGTGCGCAAGCACATCGACACCATCAAAGGAGGACGACTCGGGTTGGCTGCCAATGGACTTCGCGTCGATGTCGCGCTGCTCAGCGATGTCATCGGCGACCGCATCGACACCATCGCCTCCGGCCCGTTCGCGCCGGACCAAACCACCTTCTCCGATGCACTGACCATCCTTCAGCGGACCGGGTTGCTTGGTCTGGTCCCTTCGGTGACGGCTCACCTCGAGCACGGCCACCGCACCGGGATCGGCGAAACACCCAAACCCGGCTGCCCGGAACTCGCCTCGATCTCGCATACGATCCTCGCCGGCAATACATCCGCAGCCACCGCTGCGGACCACGCGCTCAGAGGATTGCATCTGAACACCGCCGTGCGCACGGAATGGACCGGCGAATCCGACGAACTGGCCAAAGAACTGGTCGCCTCGCTCGTCGGACCGAACAGCGCCGCGGTAATCGCCGGGGAGCCGACAGTCTCCAACGTGGCCCCCGATGCCCGTGGCGGGCCGGTGCAGCAGGCCGTCCTCGCCGCTGCGATCTTGCTTGAGAAACTCGCCGGCGACTGGCTTGTGTGCGGAGTCGCCACCGACGGCTTCGACGGCCCGACCGATGCCGCCGGCGCTGCGATGGACCAAACATCGCTCTACACAGCCCGCGCCCTCGACCTTGATCCGCAGCAATGCCTGCACGAACACCGGAGCTATCCACTCTTCAAGGCCATCAAGACTCATATCCAGACCGGCCCGACCGGAACCAATATCAACGATGTTCTTTTCGCCATCCGCTGGTGATCGTTCCCCGGCCAGCCAATAATGCGCCAACAGATAGGGGATACCGCCATGAGCGCCGGATACACGATCAATCGACTCCTGGCCTCGATGGCCAAGCACAACGCCTCGGACCTGCACATCAAGGTCGGCCTGCCCCCCACATACCGGATCGGTGGCAAACTCCATCCGATCGGCAACGAGCCCCTCACCGCAGAAGAAGCCGACCACATGCTCGATCCAATCGTGCCCGATGCCATGCGCTCAACGTATGAAACCGGGGGCAACCTTGATTTCGCCACACACCTGCCCGACGGCGATCGCTTCCGCGTCAACATGTTCCGCGCCGGAGGCCATACGCACGCCGCGATCCGAAGGGTCAAGGCCGAGATACCAACCTACGAATCGCTCCACCTCCCGCCCGTCTACAGCGACATCGTCGAAAAAAGCCACGAAGGACTCGTCATCATCTGCGGCGTCACCGGCTGCGGGAAATCCACAACCCTCGCCGCCATGATCGAACACATCAACCAAACCCGATCGGTCAACATCATCACCATCGAGGACCCCGTCGAATTCCGTTTCACTCCGGCCAAGGCGATCATCAGCCAGCGCGAGGTTGGAATCGACGTTTCAGACTTTCCAACTGCGATGCGATTCGTCGTTCGGCAGGACCCGGATGTCATCTTCATCGGCGAGATGCGCGATCGCGAGACCCTGATGTCCGCGATCCAGGCCGCGGAAACAGGCCACCTTGTCTTTGCCACACTCCACACCGCCGACACCATGCAGTCGCTCGGCCGAATCCTCGAGTTCTTCCCGACCGAAGAACGCGATTTCATCCGCATGAGTCTGTCCAACAGTCTCCGCGCGGTGTGCGCGCAGCGGCTGCTTCCCGCGCTGGATACATTCGACAAGAGCGTTGTTCCCGCCACCGAGGTTCTGCTGGCCAACCCAACGGTTCGTGAGTTGATCCGCGATGCCCGGGACACGGATCTGCCGGCGGTGATCGCTTCGAGCCGAGCCGAGGGCATGCGCACGTTCAACGACTCGCTCGCCGAGCTGGTCGATAGCGAAGCCGTCGATATCCAGACGGCGCTGGACTACTCGCCCAATCGCGATGCCCTCTCGAGTACACTCAAGGGCGTCCAGATCAAGTCCGATCGGCTCATCGGTCATTGATCCTCATCTGCCCATTGCCGGAGGGTTGCCATGAGTGTGAGTTATTGGCGCCGAGAGCGTTCTCCAGTGCGTCAGCCATCGTGTGATGTCGTGATCGTCGGCGGCGGGATCACCGGGCTGACTTCGGCGTATGAACTCTGTCAGCGGGGCATGCGTGTTGCCATTCTCGAACGTCACACCCTCGGCAGCGGAGCCTCGTCCCGCAATGCGGGCTACCTCATGCGGGGTATGGCCGAGAGCTATGCGCTCGTCTGCAACCATCTCGGCCGGGACACCGCCAAACTCGTCTGGCGGTTCACCGAAGAAAACCTGACCCTGCTGATCGAACGCTACAGCATCGACTCGCTCGACTCATTCCATCGCAAGCCTTCCATCCTCGTCGCCATGTCGGACAGCGAAGCTGAGGAATTGGCCGATTCCGAGCGTTTGTTGTGCGAAGATGGTTTTGAGACGCATCTTGTGCGCTCGGGAAGTGACTCGCTGTGGCGGTCGTTGCAGCCAACGCTCGCCCTGGTCAACCCGCACGATGCGGCATTGAACCCGTGGCAACTCGTTCAACGGCTCCGCGATGGGCTCATCAGCCGATTCGGCGACCTTGCCACGATCCATGAGAACAGCGAGGTCGTCGGGTTCCACCCGGACCCATCCGGCATCGTTGTCCGTACCGAGCGAAGCGAATACCCGTGCAACCGAGTGCTCGTGTGCACCAATGCCTGGGCGCAGGAGTTGCTGCCGGACCTGGGCGCCAGAATCAAACCAAATCGAGGGCAAATGATGGCACTGCGTGCGCCCGGTGTTCGGCTTGATGCGTCGTATTACCTCAACCGTGGTTCCGAGTATCTGAGGCAAGCCGCCGACGGTTCCATCATCCTCGGCGGAAAGCGCACGCATCGAGAAGGCGAGGAGCAAACCGCCAGCGATGCCACCACGCCGGAGATCCAATCAGAACTCGAGCGGTACGCGAAGATGGTGCTGCAATGCGATTTCAAGGTCATCGCGCGATGGGCCGGCACGATGGGATTCTCACCCGATGGACTCCCAATCATCGCACGCGCGGACGCCCAGCCGGCCGAGGTGTGGTTCTGCGGCGGGCTGACCGGCCACGGCATGTCGCTCGGAGCGAAAACGGCCCAAGCTGCGGTCCAAACCATGCTCGGGGAGATCGAAAGCCCGTTCCCGGCCGATCGGTTCCGCGAGAAAGAGCCACCTGCCGGACTTGAACCGGCGACCTGAGCTTTACGAAAGCTCCGCTCTACCAACTGAGCTAAGGTGGCGTTTCCGAAGGCTCTTCGGGCGGGAGTATATCCAGCCTGAATCCGATGGTACTGGGTTCTCGATCAAGCCCCCGGGATCTTGACTCCGCCTGCACCGGCTCGTATCGTCCGTGCCACAGGTTTGCCGGCATTGCCCGGGCTGGAGTCTGCCATGAAGAAAGATACGCATCCGACCATGCATCCCTGCAAGGTGTACTACAACGGCGAGGTCGTCATGGAAGTCGGGGCCACGGTCCCGGAGTTGCACGTCGATGTGTGGTCCGGGTCGCACCCGTTCTTCACCGGCAAGCAGACCTTCGTTGATGCCACCGGCCGGCTGGAACGCTTCCAGAACCGATTCAAGAGCGGCTACTTCAAGAAGCCAGACACCAAAAAGGGCAAAAAAACGCGGAAGTAATGTTCGCCACTTACTCGGGTGCCGGATACCCCGCCTTTGGTGCGGGGTTTCTTTTTCGGATCACATGTTTTAGCATCCGTTTATCCGGCTGAATGGATATACTCAGCCCGGCCCGATCAATGATCATCAGGAAGGATTCCGCCATGCCAGCCAATATCGCAGCCCACCTCGAGCGACGGGTGCTCATCCTCGACGGGGCGATGGGGACATCCATCCATGACCAGAATCTCGATCTGGAACGGGACTACTGCGGCTGCGAGAACTGCACGGACATCATCTCGCTCACCCGGCCCGATGTGCTGCAGTCCATCCATGAGTCCTTTCTCGCTGTCGGCGCCGATGCTGTCGAGACGAACTCCTTCGGCGGAGCCCGGCATGTGCTGGCCGACAACGGGCTGAGTGAGAAGACGTTTGAACTCAACAAGGCGGCAGCGGAGATTGCGCGGGCTGCGTGTGATGCGCACTCGACCGATGACAAACCACGCTTTGTGCTCGGCTCGATGGGCCCCGGCACCAAACTCATCACACTCGACCAGATACATTGGGACGATCTGCACAGCAGCTACTTCGAGCAGGCCCGTGGGTTGATTGCCGGCGGGGCCGATGCGCTGATGATCGAGACGTGCCAAGATCTTTTGCAGGTCAAGTGTGCGATCAACGCAAGCCTCGCCGCGATGGAGAGCACGGACCGGTCGCCTGAAACAACGCCGATCTTTGTATCGGTGACGATCGAACAAACCGGCACGATGCTGATGGGCACAGCGATCGAGGGCGTGCTGGCGGCGTTGGCCGAGTATCCGATTCTGTCGCTCGGCCTCAACTGCGCCACCGGGCCGGCCGAGATGGCCGAGCACGTCGCGTATCTTGGTCGACACTGGCGTTCCAAGGGTCGGCATCTTTCCGTCGTACCCAACGCGGGTCTGCCGGTGCTGGTCGATGGGCGGACGGAGTATCCGCTGGCACCGGAGCCATTCACCGATTCCATCGAGCGGTTCGTGGATCGATTCGGCGTTGGCATCGTGGGAGGATGTTGCGGCACCACACCCGAGCACATCAGACTCCTCGCCGAGCGGTTCGAGGGAAGATCGCCGGGATTGTGCGAGCATCGTCCGATGGCGCCGGCGGCCACCTCGCTCTACGGCCCGACCGAATACCGGCAGGACAGCTCGATCCTCATGATCGGCGAACGGTGCAACGCCTCGGGTTCTCGGAAGTTCAAGAGACTTCTTGAATCAGAGGATTGGGATGGCATCCTCGCTCTGGCTCGGGAGCAGGTCCGTGATGGATCGCATGTTCTCGACATCAATGTGGACTACGCCGGCCGTGACAATGGCGCCGACATGGCCGAGATTGTCAAGCGGCTCGTGCGGCAGGTCGATGCGCCACTCATGCTCGATTCGACGCAGGTCCGCACCATCGAGGCCGGGCTGAAGCATGCCGCGGGCAAGTGCATCATCAACTCGGCCAACTTCGAGGACGGAATTGAGAAGTTCGACCAGCTCTGCGGCCTGGCGAGAACATTCAATGCGGGACTCGTGATCGGCACAATCGACGAAGACCCGGATTCACCAATGGCCCGGACCGCCGAGCGCAAAGCCGACATCGCCCGTCGCGCCATCGAGCGGGCCACGTCGGTGCATCACCTGCCGATGCACGACCTGTTCATCGACCCGCTTGTGCTCCCGATCTCGACGGGGATGGAGACCGACCGACGCTCGGCTCTCGAACTGATCGAGGGCATCCGAACCATCGCTGACGAGTTTCCCGATGTTCAAATCACCTGCGGCCTGTCGAATGTCTCATTCGGGCTCAAGCCCGCTGCGAGGGTGATCCTCAACTCTGTCTTTCTTCATGAATTGGTCGATGCGGGGCTCACCAGTGCGATCGTCCATTCAAGCAAGATCCTGCCCCTGAACAAGATTGAGGATGAGCACCGCGAGGCTGCATTGGATCTGATCTACGATCGCCGCGACACGGTCGAGGACCCGCTGGCGACATTTGTTGATCTGTTCAGCGAAATCGACCAGATCGGCGGTGCAGCCAAGGTGCGGACGAACCTGACCCTTGAGGAACGCCTGCGGGCACACATCATCGACGGCGAGAAGGAAGGCCTGAATGATTGCATCGACGAGGCGCTGCTGAGGTATCGGCCGCTGGAGATCATCAACGACCACCTGCTCGACGGGATGAAAACGGTTGGTGAGCTCTTTGCCAGTGGCGAGATGCAGTTGCCGTTTGTGCTCCAATCAGCCGAGGTGATGAAACTCGCGGTCTCGCAGCTCGAGCCGTTGATGGAGCGGACCGAAGGCGAGAGCCGGGGGACGATCGTGCTCGCCACGGTCAAGGGTGACGTGCACGACATCGGCAAGAACCTCGTCGACATCATTCTCTCGAACAACGGCTACACGGTGCACAATCTCGGGATCAAGCAGCCCATCGCCGACATCCTCAAGGCCTTCGAGTCGGTCAATGCCGACGCGATCGGGCTCTCGGGGCTGCTCGTCAAGAGCGTCAATGTGATGGAAGACAACCTGCGTGAGCTCAATGCAAGGGGAATCAGTGCTCCCGTTCTGCTCGGCGGGGCCGCCCTCACGCGACACTACGCCGAGGGATATCTGCGATCGGTCTACAACGGCAGTCTCTACTACGGAAAGGACGCCTTTGAGGGTTTGCGCATCATGGATTGCCTCGGCAGCGACACGCTCTCAGAGATCGACGAGGAAGTCGAGCAGCGCCAGGCCAAGCGATCATCAGCAGAGACCAAGGTCGCATTGAACAGAGCCCGTCAGGCCGAGGCTCAGGATGACTTTGCCCGGTCCAAGCAGCCCGGTGTCATGACCGCACAGCGAAGCCGGGTCGACACGGAAGCCGACATCCCGAGACCTCCATTCTGGGGCACACGTGTCATCGATCATATCGATCTCGATCAGGTGTACCAGTTCATCAATCCGATCGCCCTGTTCCGCACACAATGGCAATTCAAGAAGGGCAAACTTACCAACGAAGAGTATGAGCAGAAACTTGCCGATGAAATTCTGCCCGTCTACGAACGACTCAAAGCGCAATGCAAAGTCGAGCACATCCTGCAACCCGCGGCCGTCTATGGCTACTTCCCGGCCAACAGCTCCGGCAACGACCTGATCGTCTATGACCCCGAAGACCACGACCGGGAGATCGAGCGATTCGTCTTCCCGAGACAATCAAAGGGAAAGTTTCTGTGCATCAGCGACTTCTTCCGTGATGTCGATTCCGGCGTGCGGGATGTGCTGCCCATGAGCTGCGTCACCATGGGGCGAAAAGTATCCGAAGTGACGGCTTCATTATTTCAATCTGATCAGTATACAGAATATCTGTACCTGCACGGCCTCGGCGTCGAGGCTGCCGAAGGACTGGCCGAGCTCTGGCACAAGCGAATCCGACAGGAACTCGGCATCGCCGGCGACGACAGCCCCACCGTCAAAGGCCTGTTCACCCAACGCTACCGGGGCTCTCGCTACAGCTTTGGCTACCCGGCATGCCCCGACATGGGCGACCAGAAGATCCTCTTCCGGCTTACTCAACCCGAGCGCATCGGTTGCACACTCACCGAGAACTGGCAGATCGACCCGGAACAATCCACCAGCGCCATCATCGTCCACCACCCCGAAGCCAAGTATTTCAACGTGTAAATCGATCTACCCGGCGACTTCCTACACCGCTGCCTGTGTCCTGCGCCCCACCGACGTCACGGACTGCCCGGGAAACTAGAACTAATTTCTTGCACATCCTGTCGCAATTGAAATCCGTTTTCGCATATCTGGTTGAGAACGGTTTGATGTTCTCCCCATTCGCTTTGCTGGTATCGGCAGTGGAGCATGAAAGTGTGGGGCATTCCGTTCAACAGGGTAAGAAAGCCCTTCACTCAAAGGGCTCAACAGCAAAGACGGAGGTGCACAATGCAAAAGATCATTTCTCTCGTAGCAGCCGGTTTGGCGATTTCTTCGGCTGAAGCCCAAGATACATGGCAGATCACGATGACCGTGGACAATCAGTACGCGGCCTATGTGGGCACAAACTCATCAACCACCGGGTCGGTGATCGCATCCGACAACAACTGGATGACCACCGAGAGTTTCACCGTCTCCGGTATGGCGGCAACCGACTATTTCTACATGGCCACAGCCTCGGATTGGAGTGTGGCCCAGGGATTCCTCGGTGAATTCACCAACGTCACGCAGGGATTCACCTTCCACACCGGCTCGTCTGCATGGGAAGTCCTGCCGGCGGGTGCCTACCTCCAGCAGATCAACAGCAGCTGGCCCTCGACATGGAGTCCGTCACAGATGCCGACACAGTCTGAGATTGATCAAGCGCTCGCATGGGCTGCAGCCAATCCGTGGGCTTGGGTCACGCCGGCCGAATGGACCGACTGGGACAACCGGGCAGTCGGCAACGTCACCCAGTGGGGACACCGGGTCGGGATTGACGAATCAGCCCAGTGGATCTGGAACAACACCGGCACGGGGAATCCATTCTCTCCAGGCGCCAACCATGACGAGTTCCTGATCTTCCGCGTCCCGGGCGTGCCGACGCCGAGCGGGGCTACCGTGCTGGCCATCAGCGGGCTGATGGCGATGCGCCGCCGGCGATGCGGGGCTCGCTGAATCATTAACCAATCATTGCCAACACTTTCGGTGATCGACATCTGAAAATGATTCAACCCCGGAGCATCGGTTAACACCCGGTGCCTCCGGCTTTTCCATCCACCCGATCTGGCCATTGGAGTCGGACATCAAACCAGACCCCATTCTTTGCTTCATGTCAGATCGTGAAGTGGCGTTAAAGAACGACATCGCTCAGATGCTGCCCTTTGCATCTGTTGCGGACGGGCATGTTGAATACGGCCAGAAAGACTGCAACTGCACATGTAAGGTCAGCCTGCATCCAGCGTCTCGGCAGTCCCTCGGAGTGGCCCGGACGATCTAGAATGATCCATGCTCCGTCCTACCCGTCTCTTTTCCGATGCTCAGAAGACCGCAGTCGAGGATGCGATCTTTGATGCCGAGCAGCGAACGGGTGCCGAGATTGTGGTTGCCGTCGCGGCTCGGTCGGGTGGATATCGCCGATTCGCCGATGTGTTCGCGTTGGCTTTGGCGGTCGTGGTGCTCTTCGCTGTGATGTGGATGTTCGGTGAGGGCTCCGACAGCCTCGGCTTGCCCGCACGCACAACCCTCCACCCCGGTTTGATCGTGGGCACCCTCGTGGCGACATTCTTTCTTGCTGTGGTCCTGGCCGATCTCTCGCCAGCGATCATCCGGGCCGTCGCCGGGCGGCGGACGCTCCGGCGGCATGTCGAGAGATCGGCGCCGGCGCACTTCCAACGCCTGCGCCTGCGCCGGACCGAAGATCACGTCGGCCTGCTGATCTACATCTCGCTCCTCGAGCACGAGGTCGTCATCGTGCCGGATGATGGGATTCTGGCCGCGTTGAACGAGGGCGACCTGGATCCAATCCGCGAGACGATCCTCGATGGGATGAAACAGGGTCGGCTGCCCGAGGCCTTGACCAGTGCGATCGAGCAGGCCGGCCGGGTACTGGGCGAGCGTCTGCCGGCGCCGAAACGCAACATGGATGAGTTGGGCAACGAGCTCTACCTGATCGACTGATCTCCCAGATCAAGCACCCTCAAATCGTCAAGGCACGCCAGTTGCGTTGGTCTCTCTGGGCGACTGCCCACATTGGAGGCTCCGGCGCGATGGCTCACCCTGATTTCACCGACTCACACCAGGCACTCACCGGCTCGCAGGCGGCTTCACTCCTGACCCAAGGTCGGCTCGGAGCGGTACTTGTGCGCCGGGCTGAGACCCTTGCGGCCAAGGCTCGACAAGAACACTTCGGCCATCCCGACGATCAGGCCGCACGTTTGCGCCGCGCAGTTGCTGCGCCCATGCGTCTGATCCCGCCTGTTGATCCATCGGGGGATGCCGCATGAGTTATGGCCTGAATCTCTCCGCGTCGGGCGCCCTGACCAGCATGTACCGGCTCGATGCGCTCACCAACAATCTGGCCAATGTCAATACCGTCGGCTTCAAGCCGCACACGCCCTACACAAGGCAGCGCGATGCGGCGAGAATCGAAGACAATCTCGGCCGCGTCGATTCGGACCCGCTGCTCGAACGCCTCGGCGGCGGGGTTCAGCTCGCACCAACCCTCATCGACTTCACGCAGGGCTCGCTCCGCCAGACCGGGAATCAGCTCGATGTTGCCTTTGATGGTGACGGATTTCTCGCGGTGCGCGGCGATTCCAGCGGTGACACCACCGTGCTCAACCTCACACGCGACGGCCGACTCTCGCTTGACAGCACCGGAAAGCTCGTCATGAGCAGCTCGGGCCGACCCGTCCTTGATATCGCGGACCAACCCATTCGCCTTGAGCGCGATGCCGAGGTGCTCATCGGGACCGACGGCACGATTTCGCAGTCCGGCCGACGCGTGGCGCAGCTGAAACTCGTCGATGTCGCGGACCACAGCCGACTGCGCAAAGTCGGCCAGGGCCTGTTCGCCATGACCAACGATGCCATCGAAAGCCTGCATCCCGCCTCGGGTCGGCTCAAACAGGGGCATGTCGAGGGATCGGCTGTGAATGAGATTTCGACACTGATGAAAGTCCAGGCCGCGGCCGGTGATGTCCGCGCCAACCTCGCCATGATCAGCTACCACGATCGACTCATGGATCGCGCCATCAACCGTCTGGGCCGGGTGGCCTGACACACACAGGATTTTACGCTTATGGCAAGTATTGCGCTCCAATCCGCCGCCTCGGGACTCAGCGCCCTCTCCACCAAGATGGATGTCGTGGCCAACAATCTCGCCAACGTCAACACCACCGGCTTCAAGTCAAGCCGAGCCAACTTTCAGGATCTGCTCTACGTCGAACGCCAGCAGCCGGGCACCGAGAACGCCAACGGCGACCAGAGGCCCATCGGCCTATATGTCGGCCTCGGCGTTGAAGTCTCCGGCACCCAGCTCGACTTCAATCAGGGTTCGCCCATCGCCACCGATCGACAGCTCGACATCATGATCGACGGCCTCGGATTCTTCCAGGTCCAGATCGAGAACGGACAAACCGCCTACACACGCGCCGGAAACCTGACACTCAACTCCGACGGCGAACTCGTGCTCGCCAACAACGTCGGCCGGAGAATCCAACCCAATATCACCATCCCATCCGATGCACAGAACATCACCTTCGGCTCAGATGGACGCGTCTTCGTCTCCCAGCCGGGCGAGCCTGAGCCTCAGGAAGTCGGGCAGATCCAACTCGCCTCGTTCATCAACCCCGCCGGTCTCAAGCAGATCGGCGAGAACCTCTTTACCGAAACATCCGCCAGCGGTGCCCCCATCACGGGCGTACCCAGCCAGGACCACTTCGGAAGAATCCTCTCAGGCCAACTCGAATCATCGAACGTCAATGCGACATTCGAGCTGATCGAACTGATCCGGACCCAGCGGGCGTTCGAGATGAACTCCCAGGCCATCCGGGCCGCTGATGAAACACTCCGCGCCGTCGCACAGCTGCGCCAGTAAGCGGACATTCACAGGATTTCGGAGCATGATCCGTCGTTTCGCCATGTTGATGCTTCTCCTGTTCGCCGCATCGGCTGTGCGCGCCCAGGGAACCGTCTCGCTCAAGCCCGTGGCACGGCTCAGCATCGGTATCCCCGTCACACTCGCCGATGTCGCCGAGCTCTCGGGCTCGGCTCAGCACCTCGCAGATGTCGAGGTCGTGGCCGATCCTCTCGCAGCCGCCGGTGCCGACAACCGGCTCACCATCACCATGGACGATCTTCAACGAGCGATCCACGCCGGGAGCACGTCTCTGATATCCCGCCTGCGATTCACGGGCAGCTCGTGCACGGTCATCCTCCGGCCGGCGCCCCCCACTTCTGCCACAGAGCAGACCACAGATCCAATCCCAGCCAAGCCCCATCCCACAGGGCTGGTGGTCCGGGATCACATCGAAGCAAGGCTCCTCGAAACGCTCGCTGTTTCGAGAGATCGGCTCGAGCTGACATTCGCCAATCGCGACATGGCGCTGCTGATGACACCGACGACCGGGTGGACGGTTGATGTCCAGCCGACGGGCTCATCCGCCGAGTTGCCGCTGCGCATCACGATGTACGACCGGTCCGGCGACATCCGAGATGAGTCGATCCGCGTGGGCGTGCGGATCTTGCGCGATGTGGTGCGCACATCCCGCGCTCTCAGACGGGGATCGACCCTGACGGAAGAAGACCTCACACACGATACCGCGTGGCTTGCACCGGATGTTCCGTTTATTGAACCGAATAGCGCCGTCGGGCTTCGGCTCAAGCGGAACGTTGGTGCCGGTGACCTGCTCACCGCCGGTCGGGTCGAGCTCGGACAGGTCATCAAGAAGGGTGACATCGTTGCCATCCACGTCATCAGCGGCAGCATTGTTATCCGCACCCCCGCACGGGCATTGGCATCGGGCCGGATTGGCGACCAGATCGAGTTTGAATCGTTGAAGGGCGATGGAACATTCACCGCTGAGGTCAAGGCGCCGGGCCGGGCCGTTCTGATCGCAAACATGGAATCACTCACCGGAGCAGACCATTGAAGACTGTTGTATTCACTGTCATTGGATTGTGTACATGGTCGGCGAATGCTCAGGATCTGTACTCGACCCGCCCCGTCGGCACGCCGGTAGACCACAACGGTGTCGAGCAGGCCAGCCAATCGCTCAGCGGCTACAGCATGCTCGTGATCACACCCCCACCCCCGAAACAACTCCGCCTGCACGACCTGGTCACCATCATCGTCAACGAAACCAGCCGAGCCACGCGCACCCAATCGCTGGACACCAAGAAAGACTACAAGGCCAATGTCAGGCTTTCGCAGTTTCCGAGCCTCGCCGATTTGATCGAAGCGAGGCTCGAAGCCGGCGACAGCAACACCACCGACCTGCTCAACATATTGGGCAAGTTTCAGACGAAAAACAAGGGTGAATACGAGCGCACCGACCGAATGACCACGCGCATCCAGGCCGAGGTGATCGACATCAAGCCCAACGGCGTGCTCGTGCTCGAGGCCAGAACCCGCATCCAGACCGACGAGGAAATCCAACTGTTCGTCCTCTCGGGCAACTGCCGAACCGAGGATGTCACCGACCAGAATACCATCCTCTCGGGCCAGATGCACAACCTGAACATCATCACCAAAAACGAGGGCGAAGTCCGAAAGGGCGCCCGGAAGGGGTTCATCCCGCGCGCACTGGAAACACTGTTCGCCTTCTGAACACCTTGGCACGCCTCTTGCGGTGTGTCTGGCATGAATCCCTCTCGATACACATCGCGCCGTGGAGACGACGCATGAGCCGATGGATCGCCTCACTCTTGGCCCTGCTGCTCTGCGTGCCCGTGCATGCGGACACGATCCGCGATCTTGTGCGCATCGAAGGATCACAAGAGAACGTGCTGTTCGGCCTCGGGCTCGTCTTCGGGCTCAACGGCACCGGGGATTCCGGCGACGAACTCGCCACCGTCCGCCCGCTCGCGCAGGTTCTGGTCAACTCGGGCAACGCCGTCGCAAGTCTTGAGGAACTTCAGGACTCCAAATCCGTCGCCCTTGTGATGGTCAAGTGCGTCGTCCCCGAGGGTGGCGGCCGACGGGGCGACAAGCTCGATGTCCGCGTCTCAACCCTCGGAAGCGCCACAAGCCTGGCCGGGGGTGAGCTTTTCCTCGCGCCGCTGCGCTACGAAGTGCGGGGACCGATCGACGTCGACCGCCCACTGGCCATGGCGCAGGGCACCATCACCATCGGAGCCAACAGCCTGCCGACCAACGGCACCATCCGCGGCGGCGCCCGCATGCTCGACGACCTCACCATGAGACCCGTCGGCTCATCGTTCAACCTCATCATCAATCGCCACTTCGCCGGCCGATCATCCGCCGCGGCCATCGCAAGCCGAATCAATCAGGAATGGTTCGGAACTCCCGATCTCTTCGGCCCGGTCATCGCGACCGCACTCGACGACCGCACCATTCGCATCACCGTCCCGCCCGAGCAACGCTCCAACAGCACCGCCTTCGTCGCGGAGATTATGAGCTATCCGATCGACCAACGAGACCTCGGCCTGCCAGCCATGGTCATTGTCAACCGAGAAACAGGGCTGATCCTGGTCACCGCGGATGTGCGCATCGGACCGGTCGCCATCACGCACAAGGACCTGAGCATCACGACCACGCTGCCCGAACCTATTCCCACACCGGAACGCCCGCTCGTCCAGCAGGACGGCTGGACCGGGATCGCCACAGAAACGCGACTCAGCGAAACCGCCCGTTTCGAGGATTTATTGGCCGCGATGAAGCGGCTGAGTGTCCCAGTTGAGGACCAGATCGAGATTCTTCAAAGTTTGCACAAAACGGGGAGGCTGCAGGCGCAGCTCATCATCGAATGACCATCTCTGCCGCACAACTCGGCTCATCAACCGATCAACTCGCATTGCTTGGACTGCGCCGGCCGCCGAACCCGTCACAGGCGTTCGATGCCCTACTCGACAGAGCCTCGCGCGGTACGACATCGGACGAGGTGCGTCGATCCGCCGAGCAGCTCGTCTCGGCTACCTTTGTCGTGCCGCTGCTGCGACAGGTGCGTGAATCAAGCCAAGCGGTCGAGCCGTTTGCGCCGACACCCGCGGAGAAACAGTTCGGTGCCTTGCTCGATCAGCGCGTTGCGGATGATCTCGTCCGCGCTTCGAAGCTGCCGATTGTTGACCGTCTCGTTGCCACGATCGATCCCTCGCAAGGAGGGGCAAACCGATGAGCCTGACGACTGATGTTCAGACCGAGGCACTCGAGCGCGTGCTCGCCGACTTGCTGGCTGAGTACGAGCAGTTGCTCGAACTTGCCGAACTCCACCGCAAGGCTCTGCGCGAAGCCGACGCGCAGATGATCGCCAGAATCTCCTCGGCCAGAGTCGGCCTCAATGCCCGGATCGAAGCACTCAACACCGAGCGCGCCGAGCTTGTGGCATCCATCGCCGGCGGTATCGAGCCCGGAGGCACCACGATTCGCTCCGTCTTATCCGAACTCGGCAAACCCGCATCGGATCGGATTTCTGCGCTGGCGGATCGGCTCCGCGAAGTCATCGAGCGGGCCAGACACGAGCACCGGGCCATCGGCGAGGCGACGACGACCTTTGCCGGGCATCTCAGCGGGATACTCAATCACGTTATTCAGAATTATCGTGTTGGACAAGTTTATACATCGAACGGGCAGGTCGCTTCAGGACCCGCGATGCCCGCGGCCATGGACCTTCGACACTAAAAGGAACCACGAGTGGGACTCGGAGCCGCATTCCAGATCGGTCGATCGGCGCTCACCGCGAGCCAGCTCGGGGTGCAGGTGGCCAGCAACAACCTCTCCAACGCCGCCACCCCCGGCTACTCTCGTCAGACCATCGACCTCCAATCGCTCCCGGGCGATGGATCCGGTTTCAGCGGACAGATCGGACGCGGCGTCCGCTTCGCCGGTGTCCGCCGACAGATCGACCCCGCCATCGAAGCAAGATTCAACGCAAGCATCAGCGAATCGGCAGCGGCCGGCGAATTGCTCCGATCCTTCAGCGGCATCGAAACCACGCTCAACGAGCTTACCGACCTCGATCTCTCCAGCGAACTCGGCGCATTCTTCACCGGATGGAGCGAACTCTCCAACGGCACACAGGCCCAGCCCCAGGTCATCCAGCAGGGTGAATTGCTCGCCGGGTTCATCAAGCGCATCCGGTCAGACCTGACCAACCAACGCAACGAATTCGACCAACGGCTCGGATCGCTCGTCAAGGATGCCGACTCCAAACTCACCGAGATCGCCAGACTCAACGAACAGATCACCTCATCCGAAGCCGGCGGCGCCCAGAACAATCCGCTGCGTGATCAGCGCGACCAACTCGTTCGAGAGCTCAGCGAAGCCATGGATGTCACCGTGATCGAACAGGCCTCCGGCGCCATCGACGTGCTCGTCGGTTCCTCGCCCGTCGTGCTCGGATCAAAGAGCCAGGGACTCGAACTGCGCGAAGTACCCAAGGGTGACAGCATCGAGCGGCGGGTTGCGGTCCGATCAACCAACCAGGTGCTCGATATCAACAGCGGCAGCATCGGCGGCGTCCTCGAAAGCCGAGACGGACCCATCGACGACACCATCGCCCGACTCGACTCCATCGCCGGCCAACTCATCTTCCAAGTCAACTCGCTCCACGCCACCGGCGCCACGGAAAGAGGCCTGACCAAAGCCGAATCAACGCTCCGATTCTCACTCAGCGACCAGACGCTGGCACTCAACAACCCCGCCAATCTGGCGATCAAGAACGTCCCGGTCGCCCCGACCAATGGCGGATTCCTCGTCCGCACCAAAGACGAATCAACCGGAGCAATCAGCACCACGAGGATCGACATCGACCTGGATGGACTGGACAGCGCGGGCCAGCCAAGCTTCACCGACGACACGACCCTCTCCGACATCGTGGCCGATCTTGACGCCATCTCCGGCCTGTCCGCAACGCTCGGCAGCGACGGCAGGATCAAGATCACCGCTTCCGCCGGCACGAGCTTCACCTTCGGCCAAGACAGCTCCGGCGTGCTTGCGACGCTCGGGATCAACAGCTATTTCACGGGCAGCGATGCCTCCGACATCGACGTCAACACTGACCTTGTCAACAACCCGCAAAGCCTCATGACCGGACGATTCATCGACGACACATTCCATGAAAACGGCACGAGTCTGGCCATCGCCGATCTTCAGGACAACGGGCTCGAAGCACTCGGCGGAGAATCCATCAGCTCCTTCTGGCGCACCTCCGTTCAGAAAATCAGCGTACAAACCGGCTCAGCCAAGGTCATTGCTGATTCAACCGCACTCGTTCGCGACGGGCTCGAATCGCAGCGACTCGCGCTCAGCGGCGTCGACACCAACGAAGAATCGCTCGACCTGCTCGCCTTTCAGAAGGCATACCAGGGGGCCGCCCGAATTATCCAAACCACAAACCAAATGCTGGACACACTCATCAATCTGATCTGAACCCATGAGCGCCATTCCTTCCAACGTGAGTCGATCGCCGACCCTGCTGGTCAGCCAGATCCAACTGGCCAACCTGCGACGAACCAACCTCGGCCTCTTCGAGGCGCAGTCACAGCTCGCCACGGGGCGCTCGATCCTGCGCCCGAGCGACAACCCGGTCAACACCGCGGCCATCGCCACGCTCGACGACAGCATCGAACGATCCGCCCAGCGCCTGCGCAACATCGACCAGGCCGACGGCAACCTCGCACTCATCGAAACAAGCCTCGCCGAGACCGGCGACCTGCTCCTCTCGGCCAAGCAGATCGCCAGCACGCAGGTCAACATCGGTTCGACCGCGACGGAACGAGCAAACCAGGCGGCCGTCGTCAACTCCCTGATCGACGGGCTCGTCTCGCAGATGAATCGAAAGTCCGTGGACAACTACCTATTCGGGGGCAGTAAAACGGGCACGCCTCCCTTCGAAGCGTTCGGCTCCGGCTTCATCTACCGCGGCGAGTTCGACAACCTCACCACCGACATCAACCTCGGACGAAGCGTTCCCGTCACCATGGTCGGACTCAAATCGCTCGGCCAGAATCTGCGCAAGGTGCAGGGCGATGTGGATCTCAACCCCACGCTCACGCCGGAAACATTGCTCAAAGACCTCAGCGGAGCTCGAGGACTCGGCATCTCCACCGGCACCATCCAGATGCAATTCGATGGCGGGGCAACCGTCGAAGTCGATCTCACATCCGCCGACACGGTCGAAGACATCACCACTCGCCTCGAGGCTGCCATTACCCAGTATGAATCGGCCAACAGCGTCAGCATCCTCGGGCCCGGCGGGGTCTCAACCAACGGCGAAAGCATCTCCATCGATGTCCTGCCGGCATCGACCGGCGCCGATCCGCTGCTGAGCTTCTCAGACATCGGCAACGGCACAACCGCCGAGGATCTTGGGCTTACAACTCCAGCCGGAGCTTCATTTGAAGCCACCCAGCCCGATGGTGTGGCCCTGGCGCCGAGGCTCACCATGCGCTCCACCATCGCCTCGCTCGCCGGGCTGACCGCAAGCCTCGATCAGATCGTCATCAACAACGGCGGCCGGCGCGCCCAGATCGACCTCTCACAGGCCGAGACCATCGAAGACCTGCGCAACGCCATTCAGGCCGCCGACATCGGTGTTCGGCTGGTCATTAACGATCAGGGCACCGGCATCGACATCGTCAATCTGGTCTCGGCGGATCCGGATGAATCGCTCACCATCGAGGAAGTGCCCGGCGGATCACGTTCTGCGGAATTGCTCGGCGTCAGAACCCTCAAATCCTCGACTCGCGTCGACACGTTCAACGACGGCATCGGTGTCCGCATCGCCACAGGCGGAACCGATCCCGTCACCGGTGCCGCCGACCCGACCCTTGATATCGACTTCGCTGTCAATCTTGGCGATGGATCATCGTTCACCGTCAACCTCCGGCCGCAGGACATCGTCACGACCGCGGACGTGATCAACCGGATCAATTCCGAGGCTGCTGCCCAGGGCATCGCAGCGACCGACTTTCAGGCCGGGCTCGGCGACGGGACCAACGGCATCCAGTTCACGCAGAACGCGTCCTTCACCGGGGCGATCTCGCTCGAACAGCGGAACAACTCCACCGCGATGTTCGATCTTGGGCTGGGACAGGACGACTCGGCATACGACACAGCCAGCGCAACTCTTACCGGTGCAGATCCTGCGCCTGTCGTCGCCGACACCGTATTTACCCGCCTTTTACAGATCAGAAAGGCCCTTTCGGCGGACGACACGGCTGGCATCACCCTTGCTGGGTCCAAGCTGGAAGATGTCATCGATTCGGTCGCACAGTCGCGCGGCCTGGTCGGGAGCTACAGCAAGCGTCTCGCGACAGCGCGAACGCGGGAAGAGGATGTCAACGTTATGGAGCAGAGTTTCAGGAGCGAACTTCGAGACCTGGACTTTGCGCAGGCATCGACACGGCTCAATCAGTTGCAGACCCAGCTCCAGGCCGGGCTGCAGAGCATGTCGATCGTTTCACAGTTGAGTTTGCTCGACTTTCTCGGATAGGAACGAGGAATCGGGCTGGTCAGAAAGAAGGCTCGCCGTCTCGGCCACGGCAAGCTGGACAGGAGTACGACCGGCGAAGGACGCCGGGAAGGCAGGATAGCCAAGGCCGAAGGTCAAGGACGATCGCATGGAAGTCCATACGTCACGCTTCGGGGTGATCGAAATCGCGGAGGACCGCGTCATCACCTTCTCGAAGGGCCTACTCGGGTTCCCCTCGATGTGTCGGTTTTGCCTGTTGCAACCGGGCGACGATGCAATGTTTTTCTGGTTGCAATGTCTCGACGATCCTGATCTCGCATTCGTGATCACGGATCCGACCATGTTCTATCCGGATTACACCGTTCCGATCCGGGCGGAACAGATGGAGGCATTGAACCTCGAAAAACTCGAGGATGCTCAGGTATTCGTTATTGTGAACAAGGTTGAGCAGCAGCTGACGGGCAATCTCCAGGGTCCGTTGGTCGTCAACACGCTAGACAGAACGGGCGAACAGCTCGTCCTGGCCGACAAGCGGTGGACGACCAGACAACCGCTGATGAAGGTAGGAAAGGCCGCCAACGCGGCCACTGCCTGATTCATCGGTTTGTGCGGAGCGTCTGGAAGGATCCAGACGAATGCAGGGCACGGAGGTCGCTCGGCCAGTGGCCGGGTACCCGAACGGAGATGTTTCCGGGCGGGTAATGGAAGGAGCCTATCGAATGCTGGTGCTTTCACGTCAGCGCGATGAAACGATCATGATCGGCGATGAGATCGAGATCACGATCGTCGATATCCGGGGGGACAAGGTTCGCCTCGGGATCACCGCGCCGACCCACATCGCCGTACACCGAAAAGAGGTGTACGACGCGATCAAAAGAGAAAATGAACAGGCAGCGCGCTTCAAGCGCGACGACCTGGGGCCGTTGGGTTCGGGCGCGGCCCCGAAATCCGTCCGTCCGGGGAGAACCGCAAGGGCGTCATCCCTCGCTTCCCCGGCCGGTTCTGGTGGCGTCAAACCCACTGCAAGCAACGGAGTCCATCCAAAGCGCATCGAGATTAACTCGACAAGCTCACACGACTCATCACCAACGCGGACGCCGGCCTGAAAAGGCACGCCCCGCATCGCTCGCGAGGAACGCGAGTGATGGTGATCGAACGTCAGTCACGGAGGATCGACAATGGGTCGAATCAATACAAATGTCCCGAGCCTCATCGCTCAATCTCACCTGAACCGAAGCAATGAAGACTTGCAGGTCAGGCTCGAAAGGCTCTCCACCGGTCTGCGCCTCAATAGAGGCAAAGACGACCCGGCGGGCCTGATCATCTCAGAGCGAATCCGCTCGGATCTCGAAGGTGTCTCGCAAGGCATCAAGAACGCACAGCGGGCAAGCTCCGTCATCGCCACAACCGAGGGCGCCCTCACCGAAGTGTCAGATCTGCTCAACTCGATCAAGGCATTGATCGTCGAATCCGCCAACACCGGCGGCAGCAGCGCCGAGGAACGGGCCGCAAACCAGCTCCAGATCGACTCGGCCATCGAGTCCATCACGAGAATCGCAAACACCGCAACATTCGGCGGGCTCCGACTCCTCGACGGATCGCAGGACTACATCCTCTCAGGCGTACGAAGCTCCGCCATCAGCAAAGCGCAGGTCTACAGCGCCAACTTCGTCGGCGCCAACGCCATCCAGGTCGATGTCACCGTCCTCGCTTCCGCGCAGCTCGGGGCCCTCTATCTCTCCGGCTTCAACAGCGGAACCGGTGGACAGGTCACCAGCACCACAACGCTCCGAATCGCCGGTGCACTCGGCGTCGGAACCATCGAGGTCGTCTCGGGAACCACCCTGGCCAACCTCGTCAACGCTGTCAATAACCTCACCTCCGTCACAGGTGTCTCGGCCTCACTCATCAGCGCCACCGACGCCACCTCAGGCGTCGTCTTCAACACCACGACCTATGGCTCGGACTCGTTTGTATCCGTCGAACGCATCGGCGGACCAAGCGACCCGGCTGAGGACACTGTTAAAATCTACAAGGCTGCGGATACATACCAGAACGGCACCGGATCGATCTGGACCGCCTCCAGCGCCAACCTCACCATCTCCAACAGAGACGAGGGACGGGACATCACAGCCCTGGTCAATGGCACACTCGCCGACAGCTCCGGGCTCGAACTCTCCATCTTCTCGGGAAGCCTCTCGCTTCAGATGGAGGTCCACGAGGATCTGGCAACCACACTCAACGGCACAACGTCCTTCAATATCACCGGGGGCGGCGCCCTCTTCCAACTCGGGCCGGAAGTGAACGCGCTCCAGCAAACCTCGATCGGTATCCAATCGGTTGCCTCGGAAAACCTCGGCGGGAGCCTCGTTGACGGCCGGCTCAACTTCCTGAACTCGCTCAAGAGCGGCCAGAACAACGATCTCAGGTCAAGCGCCGGACGAAACGACTTCAGCCAAGCCAGCGATATCGTGGCCACGGCCATCGACGAGGTTTCAATCCTGCGCGGGCGGCTCGGGGCATTCGAGCGAAACACGCTCAACACCAATGTCCGCTCGCTCCAGGCTGCATTTGAGAACCTCACGTCAAGTGCCTCGGTCATCCGGGATGCCGATTTCGCGGTCGAAACAAGCAACCTGACCCGCGCTCAGATCCTGACGCAGGCCAGTACAAGCGTGCTCAGTCTGGCCAACCAGCAGGCCAGCCAGGTGCTCTCGCTGCTCGGCTAAGCCCGATAACACCCCGGAATCGGGCAAATACCCCCTAAATCGGAGAGCCGGTGGATCATTCCACCGGCTCTTTTCTTATTGGATGTCGGAAATTTGACTCTTGTGAACACGTCCGACTGAACACCCCCACCCTGACCGCCGATGCCGCTACGTCCCCGGATGATGGATCGTCCAGGGGCGGGGTGGCCCGGCACGGTGCTGGGCATGTGCTCCGGATCGGAATGTTTCGAGGGTCGCACAACGCGACCGGCACGAAACCTCCGGCGACGAGCTTTGCAAAAGGGCAAGGGCCCAAACGTTCACGGAGGATTCATCGAATGAGTCGCATCAATACCAATGTTTCATCTCTTGTTGCTCAGCGCGTGCTGGGTCAGAACAACTTCGGGCTGAACAATTCGCTCGAACGATTGAGCACAGGTCTTCGGATCAACCGGGGCAAGGACGACCCGGCCGGTCTGATCGCCTCGGAAAACCTGCGTTCGGAGATCAAGGCCGTCAGCGCCGCGATCAACAACGCCGAACGGGCCGAACGAGTCGTCAACATCGCTGAGGGTGGTCTCTCGGAAGTTTCGGGCCTCTTGGTCGAGCTTCAGGGTCTCATCACCAACTCGGCCAACACCGCCGGCCTGAGTGATGCTGAGAAAAACGCAAACCAGCTCCAGATCGACTCGATCCTGCAAACCATCGACCGCGTTGCCGACCAGACCTCGTTCCAGGGTTCCAAGCTGCTCAACGGCAACCTGGACTTCCGGGTCTCCAGCCAGGCTTCCGGCATCGACGACCTCAGGGTCAACGGGGCCAAGTTCGACGGCGACAGCCTCGACGTCAACGTCCTCGTCACGCAGTCTGCCCAGCGCGGCGGCCTGTTCCTCTCCCTCGGTGCAACGAGTCTGAACCTCGGCGGCACCGGCGGCACCGATGGCACCACCTCGACGTTCGTCGTCGAGATCACCGGTTCGCTCGGAAGCCGTGAGTTCAGCTTCGCCTCGGGTACCACGCTTGCTCAGGTCAAAGATACCATCAACACCTTCTCCGACGTGCTCGGCGTTTCGGCCGTCACCTCGGGCACCGGCATCCGACTTCAGTCGACCGAGTTCGGCGAAGACGCCTTCACCACCGTCAAGGTCATTGACGATGCCCAGCAGGCCGGTGGCGTGTACAACCTCACCTCGACCAACTTCGCTTCGGCGGACACATCCTCGGGTGTTGCGTACAGCGCCACATCGGCGGCAAACGGCATCCGTGATGAAGGTCAGGACATCGGCGCCACCATCAACGGCATTGTCGCCACGACCGATGGCAAAACCGCCAAGATCGACACCGACTTCCTCAACCTTCAGGTCACACTGGATACCAGCACCTCCCAGACACTCGGTGCCGTCGGCACGGGCAGAACCTTTGCCATCGCCGGAGGTGGTGCGACCTTCCAGCTCGGCGGCAAGGTCGACATCCAGTCCAAGGTGACCCTCGGTGTCTCGGAAGTCGCCATCCGCAAGCTCGGCTCCAATGCCGCAGGCGGGTTCCTTGATGACCTCAGCTCCGGCAAGAGCTTCAATGTGGTCGATGGTGATCTCACCGCCGCCCAGAAGGTCGTGTCCGAAGCCATCGAGCAGGTCTCGACCCTGCGAGGCCGCCTCGGTGCGTTCCAGCGGAACACACTCGGAGCGACCCGTCGAAGCCTGGGCGTCAACCTCGAGAACAGCTCGGCTGCCGAGTCCGTCATCCGTGACACCGACTTCGCATCCGAGACCGCGGCCCTCACACGGTCGCAGATCCTGGTCTCCGCAGCGACCAACACCCTGTCGCTGGCCAACAGCCAGCCGCAGACCGCGCTGCAGCTCCTCGGCTAACGCTGAGGCGGCCTCCTGAACGGCAACACACCCCGCGTCCGCTCCGGTCACACCGGAGCGGACGTCTTTTTTTCACGCACGCTCCACCAACCATCCCCGGCGAGCCGAAGGCATGAATGACCATGCCGACACCAACGCCAGTTCAGAGCAATATCCCCGCGATGCTCGATGCCGCAAGACGCTCGTTCGAGATATTCCTCCGCGTTGAGTGCGGCCTGCGTCCCAATTCACTCGATGCCTACCACAGAGATATCACCGAGGCCCTCGCCTTCTTCACCGAGGCCGGCATCACCAAACCCGACCAGATCACACCGAGGCTCCTCAGCGACCACCTCCAGCACCTCTCGGCGAACAGAGGCCTGGCCGGCAGCTCGGTCGTCCGGCACCTCGCCACGATCCGAGTCTTCTGCCGATGGCTTCACGCGATGGGACTGATCGAAGACAACCCCGCAGACATCCTCGATCGCCCCTCGAGCTGGCAGAAGCTCCCCGGCGTATTGAGCCCAAGCCAGATGCGCCGGCTGCTCGATGCCCCCCGCGAACCCGACGACCCCAAACCATCAGCACCACCACTCTGGATTCGAGACCGAGCCATCCTCGAACTCATGTATGCCAGTGGCCTGCGCGCCTCGGAGGTCGGGGCGGTTGGGCTGAATGACTTCATCCCCGATACAGGGCTCATCAAAATCACAGGCAAGGGCGACAAGCAACGCCTCGTCCCCGTCGGCAGGCCCGCGATGGATGCGGTCCAAACCTATCTCAATCTCTGCCGACCGATGCTGCTCATGGCTGCTGATTCACCAACCGATCGCCTCTTTCTATCAAGAACAGGACGACCGCTCGAAAGGGTCGCCCTCTGGCAGATCGTCAAGAAATATGCCAAAATCGCGGGCCTTTCGGATGTTCACCCGCACACCCTCCGCCACAGCTTCGCCACCCACCTGCTCTCAGGAGGCGCCGATCTTCGGGTCGTCCAAGACCTGCTCGGCCATGCCGACATCGCCACCACACAGATCTACACACACGTCGATTCCGACCGTCTGCGCACCATCCACAGGCAGTTCCACCCAAGAGCCTGACACCCGGAACCACGCTGAGAACACCACCGAGGGGCAAGCCCACAGCTCGGCGGGCGCGGGAAGATCCACCCTCTGAAAACCAGCCTCAGATCGGCCGTTTGCTCGGGTTGGAATCGTCTTGGCCCATGGTCAGCGATCGCCGACGCGCCGGCGGCTCCGAAGATCGCACCCGTGGCGCCGGCTCCTCGGTCAGCGTCAGGCCTGCTGCAGGCTGGGACTTGAAATCATTCCGGACGGATCCGAGCTGGCGATTTGATGCCAATCCCGCTCGGGTCGCTGCCATGTCGGCCTCGATGGGGTCGACAGGAGCCGGCGCGGTGCCCGCAAGGATACCGCTCTCCACAGCCGAACTGAAACGAAACCCGACAAGCATCGCACCGGCCATTGCGACCAGTGGTACGCCCACAAACACGACCATGAGCTGGAGAGAGCCGGTCGCACCATCGCTCGCGGACACCATCGTGGTATACCCGGTAAAGACCCCGGCAAAGGGCATCGAGGCAAAGAGATCCTGCCAAGGCAACGCCAGCAGGCTCAGAACCAGCCCCCAAGTGCACGCCGAGACGGCCTTGTCCACACCCGGATAGCAGGCCCCCCCGGCGACAACCACCCCCAGGGCCGTCAGCACCGCCAACGCCACAGCTGAGAATATCCCGACAATCACCGCCCCCTGGCTCACCCGCTCGAGATACACATTGGCTGTCGCATGGACCCGGTTTACATCAACCGGTCCACCGGCCGGTATCTCCTGCCCACTCTCTAAATCAAACTCCGAACTTGGTACGCCCGCATCCGGCCCGCTCGTGCTCGTCTGCGTCACCACAACGGTCCGGTGCGAGGTCTGGGTTGGGCTCTCGAGAGTCTGAAAGCGGATATCCGTGTAATGGACGAACCCAAATACCAACAGCTGCACCAGGGCCGAGAGAAAGACACCCAGCGCACAGGTCACCACACCCCATTTCAGGTGGAGCAAGGCCGACGAGATGTGGTTCTTTGGTGTCATGGCAATGGTTCCCCAGCGTACAGGGGGAATCGGTCCCTTCACTCGCTGGGTATCGGGGGAAACCAGAGCGTCTGCAAGGCCTGCAACCACCAGCCCGACCAATCCCCAAAGGTTGCACGACCCGGAATCTTGACCGTCCGAGAAATCTCCCGCCCGGGTGGACATCCCTTCAAGGCTTCCTGAAAATACGAAAGCCATGACCACCATTTACAAGCCGCTCCAAACCAAGCCCGACGCCGACGCCCTTGATCCGGGGTTCCTTCGGGATGTCGCGCTCGGTGCGGTCCGGCTGACACCCGAGCAGGGACTGGACCTCTTCCGGCAACAGGAACTCTTCGAGCTCGGCCGCTGGGCCGATGCACGGTGCCGACAGATCCATGGCGACCACATCCGAACCTACGTCATTGACCGGAACATCAACTACACCAACGTCTGCACCGCCAAGTGCATCTTCTGCGCCTTCAAGCGGGCGGTCGGTGACGATGACGCCTACACGCTCGAATACGAACAACTCTTCGAGAAAATCCACGCCCTCTCCGAGATCGGCGGAACCCAGGTCCTCATGCAGGGCGGCATGAACCCGGAACTCAGCCTCGACTGGTACATCGACCTGCTCCAAGGCATCAAGGAACGCTTTCCGCACATCCACGTCCACGGCTTCAGCCCGCCGGAATTCATCGAATTCGTCAACTTCTTCAACCCACCCGGCTCGAGTCTCGAAGACAAACTCCGCTGGGTCATGGTCAGACTGCGCGAGGCCGGGCTCGATTCCATCCCCGGCGGCGGGGGCGAGATTTTCGCCAATCCTGTGCGCACCAAGATCGGCCTGGGCAAGTGCGACGCCGAGGCGTGGCTCACCACCATGTACGTCGCCCACTCCCTCGGCATGTTCACCAGTGCCACCATGATGTTCGGCCATATCGAGGGCATCGCCGACCGCATCCACCACATGGATCTCGTTCGTCAGTGGCAGGATAAGGCCCTGCTCGACTTCGGCGCGCCGGACTTCCCTGACTTTCCGATCGACCAACCACTCCAGCCCCACACGCCGCACACCCAAAGCCGAACCGCGGGTGGACACTACAAAGCCTTCATCAGTTGGCCCTTCCAGCGCGACAACACCGCCCTCGGCCGGGTCAGGGAATGGGGCGCTCAGCCCGAGGACCATGAGCCGGGCGCTGTCTTTCCCGGCGATGCTGTCGCCTCGCTCGCCGGTGATGGTGATCCGAAATCACACGCCGAGTTCGGGCGGAGGCTTCGGCTTTCAGGATCGACCGACTACCTGCGCACACAGGCGCTCAGCCGACTCTACCTCGACAACATCTATTCCATCGGCGCCAGTTGGGTGACGATGGGCCCCCACGTCGGCCAGATCGGCCTCCAGTTCGGCGCCAGCGACATGGGCAGCGTGATGATGGAGGAAAATGTCGTCAGCTCCGCCGGCACGACCTACTGCCTCGATGAAGCCGTCCTGTGCAAACTCATCCGAGATGCCGGCTTCACCCCGGCTCAGCGCAACAACACCTATGACATCCTCTCCATCAAGGACGGCCCCGACGCCCCGGACCATCTCGTCGAGGACTGGTCCACCCACCGCGCCCAAAGATTGCACATCCAGGGCGCCTGCGAAGCCCAATCGACAGAACTCACCATCGGCGCCAGCAGCGATTGACCGCTACGCCCCGGTCAGCTCGTCGTACACAAAGTCGATCGCCCGGCTTCGGATCTGCTCGAACCCAAGCCCATCCATAAATGGCCAACTCATCTCGACCACCTTCTCCTTGGGCGTGCCCTGATCAATCTCGTACTGCACCGCGGTAACGAGCTTTTCGAGATAGTCCTTGGCTGCGGCGATGATCTCCCTGCCCCCGACCGGGCCATGTCCCGGCACCACGACCGTGTCCTCATCGCACAGCGCCAATGTCCCCTCAAGACTCTTGATCCACCCCGAAGCCGATCCCCCGCCATCGGGATCAAAGAATGGGTGCAAGCCTGAGAACACAAGATCGCCCGTATGGATCAGGTTGTCCTGTTCAACGCGCACAACCACGTCATTGTCGGTGTGCCCCGGACCGAAATGGCTGATCGAAAGATCGAGCGTGCCGACGGTGAGCGCATCCCCATCCCCGACCGCGTGCTTCGGGACCCAGTCCTCGGGCTTGAGAGAATCCGCGTTCTCGGCGGTCTCTGCAGCGAGCTGCGCCAGAACGTGGTTGTCCGGCATCGTCTGATGGGCCTGCGCCACCGCGGCAGCGACACCCGCCTTGTACCGCTCGAACTGACCCGCGATCCGGGAAATGGCCTTGATGTGCGCATGGCTCTCGCCCCGGCCAACGAATGCGTGATTGCCCCCGGTGTGGTCGCCGTGGTGGTGCGTGTTGAGCATCGCGACGGACTCGATCCCGCTGCCGGCGAGCGAGACGGCATCCTCGCGAAGGGCCGCCCCGAGGTAGGGGAACTTGGTGTCGATCACCATGACCTGTCCATCCGAGTAGATCGCCAGCGAATTGCCACCGAGTTCGAGTGAGACGACCGCGCTGGTGTTCTTGCTCGTCATGGACCAGTGCAGAATCTGGGGCGGCGTCGGTCGACCAATCGCCCGCCTCGGCCAGAACGACATCCCCGCAACGGTCGCGGCGGAACCCAGAACAAAGCTTCTCCGGTCGATCAACATCACAACGCTCCTTGGACCGAGTGCCCGGTCGGCCGGGCTGAGCCTACCATGCCCCGTCGTGGATGGGCAACACGCCCCACCACCGGACCCAACGGAAACCACACTTTTTCAGGCAGGATCACGCATGCGGGCCAATGAACTTCGACCGGGCATGGCTGTCAACATGGATGGCCGACTGTACCTCTGCGTTAAAACCGACCACGTCAAACCCGGAAAGGGACCTGCGTATCTTCAGGCCAAGCTCCGCGCCATCGGTGTCGGCGGGATCACCGAAAAGCGTTTCAACTCCGACGCCGAGATCGACGGCGCCACCCTCGACCGCCGCGAGATGGAATACCTCTACTCCGACGCCCAGGGCGCGACCTTCATGGACACCGAAGACTTCGACCAGGTCGTCATGCCGACCGATGTCCTCGGCGACGCGCTGCTCTACATCCGACCCAACGGCACCTGCACCTGCCTATTCCATGAAGGCAACCCCGTCGCCATCGAACTGCCCTCGGCGGTCGATCTCGAAGTGACCGACACCCCGCCCGGTATCAAGGGTGCCACCGTCACCAACCAACAGAAAGAAGCGACGCTCGAAACGGGTCTCAAAACCAAGGTCCCACCCTTTATCGTCACCGGCGAAACCATCCGCGTCAGCACCGAAGACGGCTCGTACCTCTCGCGCGTGAAGACCGACTGAATGACTGAGATCCGTTCGATCGTGCTGATGGGCCTGCGCAGCGTCGGAAAATCAACCATCGGACGTCAACTCGCGGACCGTCTCACCGGCTACGACTTCAAAGACCTCGATCAATCCATCCTTGATGATTGTCGGTATGACAGCATCCAGGAGATTGTCGCTGTCGAAGGTTGGGCCGGATTTCGAAAGCGAGAATTTGAACAACTTCAGATCTGGCTCTGGTGCATGCACGAGCTGCCAGAACGCCGGTTCGTCCTCGCCCTCGGCGGCGGCACACCAACCTACGAGCACTCCCTCGCCCTGCTCCAGTCTGCGCAGCTTCACAGCATGATCCGGACCGTCTACCTCCGCGCCCAACCCGAACAGCTCATCAAACGCATGCAGCCCACCGAGAACCGTCCGAGCCTGACCGGTGCCGACCCCGTCCGCGAGATGAGGTGGATCTTCGACGAACGCGACGAGCTCTACCAATCGCTGGCCGACATCACCATCGACGTCGGCACCCAATCCGTGGACCAGACCGTGGCTGCGGTTCTGAAATCACTCGACGAGTCGTAAATCCGCGTCCCGCACCGCTCGGCAGAAGGCACGGATCAGCCCCGGGTCTTTTTTACCACGCTCGGATTCCACGCCGCTGGACACATCGACCGCAAAGGGCCGAACTTCCTCGATCGCCCGTCCGACATTCTCGGGTGTCAGACCACCCGCGAGAATGATCGGCGTCGAGATGC
>DRKT01000044.1 GCA_011053195.1 Phycisphaerales bacterium
AAGCGTCGCGATGATCCTGCTTGCGCTGGCATTGGCGTGTGCTCAGCCGGTGGGTGACGGGGGAGAGCCTTCGGTGTCCGCGGGAGTGGTTGGTTCTCTTGAAGAAGCGGCCCGTTCTCGTCCGCACGCGGAACGCGTGAACCTGTTGTACACGAACGATGCAGGCTTGGAAGACTCGGCTGAGCTTGTGGTCCGGCGGGCGTGGATTCCGGGGCGTGGTTTGGTTGTGGGTGTGGAGTTTGATGGGATTCGATTTTTCGCCGAGGGCGGCACTGTAGAGGGCGAACGGATCGGGGATGACCGATCTCGTGTGGTGTATCGGCTTGAGACGAGCGAGGCCGGTCCGATGCGGGCGCTCGCGGGCGTGTTGCCGGTGTGGCCGATGCCGGCATTGTGGCGTGTTGGCGATGATGGGTTGGTCGTGGATCCGGCCTTGGGCGTGGTGACGGTCGATCGGACCGAGCGAAATGGTGATGTGCTGGTGTGCCTTGGGCACACACCAACGGGTGCGTACCGCTTGGAGCTTGATGCTGAGACCTTTGCGGTGCACACGCTCGATGCGCAGTTGCGTGATGGTCGTGTGGTGTTGCGTTCCACGCCGATCGACCCTGGTGATGTGGAGTCGTGGTCGATAGAGAAGGATGGCCGACGGGTTGTCGATCGGCTCGAGGCGTTGGCTGCAGTGGTTCCTCCAATCGAGACAGGAGAGATCTTTCCGGATCTGAGTTTGTTGCTTGCGGGATTTCATGGTGTTGAACTTTCCGAGTTGATGTCGGGAGATGGTTCGGGGCCATGGACGGTGCTGCTGGTGATCGATGCGGATGATGAGGCGAGTGTGTATGAGCTTGCCGGTGCGGTGGCATCCGGGTTGTGGAAATCGGCAGCCGGTGAGGTCGCAGGACTCGGGCGTGATGATCCGGCACGATACTGGTTGGGTCATCGTGTTGTGGTCATGGCACTCTGCGAGAAGTCGTCGTCGTTGGTCGGGAAGATGGATGAGTATATTGGCCGGGCTCCGCTCGGTGTGATGTTGACATTCTGCACGCGATACGGGCAGACATTGGATCGCGTGCAGCGAGGATTCCCTGTGGTGGCGATCCTTCTCGATCCGAACCGCGTGGTGGGCGGGGTGGTCGGGATTGATGATGCCGAGACGGGTGTGGAATCGGTGCTTGAAGTGATGCGGTCATATGCGCGGCATCCGGAGCCGACGTCGGGGGGCGAATAGGTCAGGGCTGGACGAATGGGTTGGTGGCTCGTTCTTTGCCGATGGTGGTGGTCGGGCCGTGGCCCGGGAGAACAGCGACATCATCGGGGAGCGTGTAGAGCTTGGTCCTGATCGAATCGGCGAGTGTTTCAAAGCTGGAGTTGGGGAAGTCGGTGCGTCCGATGGAGCCGGCGAAGAGGGCATCGCCGACGAGTGCGACGGGGTATTGATTCGAGACGAAGGTGAGGCTGCCGGGGGAGTGACCGGGTGTGTGCAGCACGTTCCATGTGGAATCGCCGAGCGAGAGTGTTTCGCCCTCTGCGATGAGGCGATCGGGTCCGGGGACGCTGATTGGTTGGCCGAGGAAGGCGCTGAGGTTGAGTTGCGGGTCGTGGAGCCAGCGTTGTTCGTTTTCGTGGATCCAGATGGGCGTATTCGGGTATTCGCGGAGGATGTCCGGGATGCCGGCGATATGGTCGGAATGGGCGTGTGTCAGGATGATGGCTTCGGGGGAGAGCCCGGACTCTCTGATGAGTTTGAGCAGGGGTTCGGGTTGGTAGCCGGCGTCGATGATCCAGAGGTGATCGCCTCCTTGGATGGTGTAGCAATTGGTCTGGTAGGCGCCGAGCGGGACGGATCGGATCGTGAAATCGGGGCACTGGATCATGAGATATGGTAGACTTTGGTCTCAGCAGGAGGGCCGATCGTGATTCGCAACATCAACACGGAGCGGATGGAACCGATCGAGATGGATGGGTGCGAGGGCGCCTCGATGGCCGTGATGGTCGGCCGACGCGATGGGGCGCCTCACTTCGCGGTGCGCAGCATCGAGGTGCAGCCCGGTGGACACACACCGAGGCATCGCCACGACTACGAACATGAGGTTTTTGTTGTTTCGGGGAGCGGGATGGTGCTGCTCGGTGATCGTGTGGAACCGATCAAGGCCGGGGATGTGATCTACGTTGAGGCGAACCTCGAGCACCAGTTTCGGAGCACAGATGAATCGTTGAGGTTTTTGTGCATGGTGCCGGTCGAACAGAACTGCGGCGGTGGCACGCCGGGCAGTTGAGGCTCGGAGTCTGAGATGAACACTGACACACGTGGTATGGCGTATGCACTTCTGACTGTGGCAGGATTGATCTCGATCGCGATGGTTGTGATCGGGATGCTCGGTCTTGGTCGGGAGGCGCCGGATGAGGGTCTGGTGAATCTTGGTTTGATCGGGCTTGTCGTCGTGGGGGGAGCGGGCGGGATTGTGCTGGCGATCCCGGCGGGTGAGTCTCGTGGGCTCGATGAGGATCGGATCGTTCAGGAGATGGCTGCGATCAAGCGATCGTTGGATCGTCTGAGCCAGCAGTCGGCATTGTCAGATGATGCCAGGCGAGTGCTGAATCGGAGCCGGGAGCGTGAGCTTTTGTGCCGGGCGATCGAGGAGGATCTGCGCGTGCAGGACTGGGAGGCTGCTCAGGTCTTGTGCACCGAGTTGGCGTCCCGTTTTGGGTATGAGCAGGATGCCGAGCGATTTCGGATGCGGATCGAGATGGCCCGGGCCGAGGGTTTGGACACGGAGATCAACGAGGCGATTGGTCGTCTCGATGAGAAGATAGTTCAGCGGGATTGGGAGGCGGCTCTTGCCGAGGCCGATTCGATCGCGAAGCGGTATCCGGTATCGCCTCGGGTTCGCGGGTTGCGTGATCGGGTGCTCCGGGCCCGGACGCAGTACAAGGAGGAGTTGGAGCGTCGGTTCCTGCTCGCGGCCCAGGCGGAGCAGGTTGATGAGGCGATGGAGATTCTGACCGAGCTTGACCATTACCTGACCGAGCAGGAGGCCGAGCCGTTCCGCGAGGTGGCGCGTGGAGTGATCGGCAAGGCCAAGGAGAACCTCGGTGCGGCGTTCAAGCTGGCGTGTCAGGATCGGCAGTGGGGGCTCGCGGCCGGTGTTGGTCGTCAGATCATCGAGCAGTTTCCAAATTCCAGGATGGCCCAGGAAGTCAGCGGCCTGCTGGCGGAGCTTGACCAACGAGCGATGGAGGAGGTTTAGCTTTCACCGGTCCGTTGCGAGCTGTTCGGTTGGTCCGCGCGCCAGAGGTGCCACATGAGGCCGATGATGCCGAAGATCAGCAGTGCATCAGCCACATTTGAGACATAGGGCCAGACTTCTCTTGAGGCGATGGTGACGCCCGGGAGCGGGTGGATAAAATCACGAACGCATGCAAATCTGAGTCTATCGTAGAGGTTGCCCAGCCCGCCGGCGAGGAGTAGCCCGAGTGAGATATGGGCAAGCCAGTCTTCTTTTTTGGTCCAGGCGCCGAACATCCAGAGGCCGAGGATGATGGCTCCCGCGGTGAACGCGACGAAGAGCCACCGTTTCCCGGCCCCGATGCCGAAGACGGCGCCGCGATTGAGGACGAGCGTGAGGTCGAGCAGGCCGGGGATGACTGTTTTTGGCTGGTGTCTGGGCACGATGGCGCGTGGGTCGCCGATGGAGAGGACGCGTTCTCTTTGGACGATGACGGGCTCGGGCGCGATGTGATCGAAGGCGAGCGACTTCGAGGTGAGGTCGGCAATGAGCCCGAGGAGCATGACCGAGAGCATGACGAGCCATGCCCTTGGCGAGTTCCACGCCGATGCTGGTGGATGCGAAGCCATTACAGATGCGGGGAGGAGCGTTCGAGCTCTTGGGCGGCCTTGATGGAGTAGCGGGTCCAGGGAAGTTCTTCGAGTCTTTTCAGGTCGATCGGTTCGAGCGTGTGCTCGCAGATGCCGAAGGTGCCAGCGTTGATGCGTTCGATGGCATCATCGATTTCCTGGATGAGTTTGCGATCAACCTCGGCGAGCCCGATCGAGAGTGACTGGTCGTAGGCATCCGAACCTTGTTCGGCGACATCGGTTGCCGGGTCGCCGCCCTTGTCGCCCTGTGAGAGAACGCCCTGCTGCATGGTGATGACATCTCCCGCGAGTGTCCGTCTTTTTTCGAGGAGGATCTCAAGAAATTTTTTGAGTTCACGCTTGTTGAACGGGGATTTGATCTTCTTTTTCTTGAGGGTGGGTTCGGACTCCTCGCTCGAGAATGTGCTGTAGGGGCTTTCTGGCGCTTTTGGACCAGAGGCGATGAGGGGCTTTCGTCGGGTGCTGGCCAGCCCGATACCGGGCGGCGGTGCGAAAACCTTGGTCGGTTTGGAGTTGCTTCGCCGCTTCGGTTTGTTGTCGACGATGGTGATGCCTTTGCGGCCGGGTTTTTTGGCATCGGCGGCCTTGGCCTCGGCGATTTTTTTCTCGGCGGCCTTCTTTTTCTTTTCGGCAATGGCCTTGGCCTCGGCCTCGGCTTTGGTCAGCTTTTTGGTGGCCGGCTTCTTCGTCGCGGGCTTGGGTTTGGAACTTTTTGCAGCCGGCTTCTTTGGCGATGGCTTCTTGGACGCCGGTGCCTTTTTCGATGCGGGCGATTTGGTCGTCGAAGTCTTCTTCTTGGTGGATGCAGACTTGGCGACCTTTTTGGTCGATTTGCTCTTGGTCGAAGCCGCTTTGGATGTTGGTTTCTTCTTCGTTGTCTTTGTCGTCTTTGTCGTCGTTTTCTTCGTCGCGGACGATTTTTTCACTGTAGCCTTTTTGGTCGGCTTCTTTTTCGAGGATTTGGAGCTCGACTTCGTGGAGGTTTTTTTGGTTGTGGTCTTCTTGTTTGCCACCGTGATCCTTTGTGCGGAGTGCCGGTCGCCGCGGGTTTCATTCGGGGGTGCGAAAAAACCGAACAAAACACGGAATCATCGCGAATCGCGGCGGTGGGCCAAGGGTAGGCTTGCCGGAGTGCGGAGTCAATGCAGGTGGAACCAAGGGTTGGGGTGACCGCATGTGGGCCTTGTTGGGGCCATTAATCGGCTTCGGAGCTTTCGGCTGTGGTGGCGGTCATCCGCTCATGGAATGAGCCCATGGCCCGGAATCGCTGGTAGCGGGATTCGAGTAGCTCGTCGATGTTCTTGGTGGTGAGTTCGTCCAGTTGATCGATGATCCAGTCACGCAGGATGGCCGAAGCAGCCTGCGGATCGCGGTGGGCGCCTCCGGTGGGTTCGTCGATGACGGCGTCGATGATGCCGAGGCGGAGGTTGTCGCGTGCGGTGAGATTCAGGGCCTCGGCCGCGGCCAGGTTGGTCTGCTCGTTGGCCTGCTTCCAAAGAATGGCGGCACACCCTTCGGGACTGATGACGGAATACCAGGCATTCTTCATCATGGCGACCCGGTCGGCGACGGCGATGCCGAGCGCACCGCCCGAGCCGCCCTCGCCGATGATGATGCTGAGGATCGGGACCTTGAGTCTGGACATCTCGCGCATGTTGACGGCGATGGCCTCGGCCTGTCCCCGTTCTTCGGCTTCGAGGCCGGGGTAAGCGCCGGGTGTATCAACGAATGTGACGATCGGCGTGCCGAATTTTTCGGCGAGTTTCATTTTGTGGAGTGCCTTGCGGTAGCCCTCGGGATGCGCGCAGCCGAAGTGGCATTTGATTCGTTCTTCGGTGGTTCGTCCTTTGTGGTGTCCGACGACGAGGCACTTGTGTTGTCCGATTCGACCGAAGCCGCAGATCAGGGCGGGGTCGTCGCCGAAGCGTCGGTCGCCGTGGAGTTCGCCGAAATCCCGAACGAAATTATCGATGTGGTCGCGTGACTGCGGCCGGTTTGGATGTCTGCTGACGCGGACGGTGTCCCAGGGGCTGAGGTTGGTGTAGAGCTGGTCGAGCAGTTGGGCGTGTTTTTCTCGCAGTGAATCGAGATCGGGCGCGGGCGGTGAGGCTTCGACGAGCCCCTCGGAGCCTGCCGGGGCAGCGGGGGCGCCCTTCTCGGCGGCTTCGATCTGCTGCTCGATATCGGCAAGTGGTTTCTCGAAATCAAGTCGGTAAAAAGTGCCCATGTCGTCTCCGGTGTCGGGCTGCGGTGCCCGTTGGAGTTTATGCTTCCTTGTCGGATGGGTTCCGCGGGGCTGGTGGGAATGTCACACTGGAGGAATCGGCGAGATGGGCGAATCTGGACCAGTGCTGGCCGTGATTGGCGGGGGGGCG
>DRKT01000045.1 GCA_011053195.1 Phycisphaerales bacterium
ACGCGACCAGTAAAGCGAGAGGATGATGACCGGGCAGAACGTCGCGGCAATGCCCGACCAGCCGAAGATGATGTACCAGAAGACGCCCTGCTGATGGTTGACAAGAGCCACACCCATCGCAATGGCCAAGGATACGAACGCGAGAACGACGGTCAGCTTTCTGCTCAGCGACAGGAGTGATGCATCAGAGAGCTCCGGGTGCTTGTGCTTCTGGTAGTAATCCCTCGCTGCGGCACTCGATGCAACGACCAGCAGTGAATCAATGGTTGACATCGTGGCCGCCAGAACGATTGCGATATACACACCGGCGAGCAGCGGGTGCATGAGATCATCGACCATCAAAGGTAAGACCGCCTCGCCATTGGACCCGATATCACCTGTCAGCAGCGCGCGCCCGACAAGCCCGACACAGACGGCCCCACCATCGGCCAGCAGCGTCCAGATCAGGGCGACGGCGGCTCCTTTGGATATTTCCGTTTCGGAACGGAGTGAGATAAACCGGACAAAGACCTGAGGCGAGCCAAGAAAGCCGAGACCGATGGCGCAGGCGCCGATGATGCTGATGATGTTGCGTGTGGTCCAGCCTTCCCCGCCGTGGAGCGTGAGTAAGCCGGGGTATGAGGCTTCAAGGGAATCGAGCACGCCGGACGGGCCGCCCATCGCGGCGATCCCGACGATCGGCAGCGACACCAAGCCGGCGACCATGAGCAAGCCCTGAAAGACATCGGACCAGACGACCGCGATGAAGCCGCCTTGCGTGATGTAGGCAAGGACAACCGCAAAGCCGAGCAGGGCGCCGATGTAGTAGTTCATTCCGAGAAAGTCGTGGAAGGCTTGGCCGGAGGCGTGGATCTGGGCACTGACGTAGATGGGGACGAAGATGACGAGCGCCCCGGCGGCAATCAGCCGGAGCCACTGTCCGGAATCGCGAAATCGAGATTCGAGGTAGTCGGGCACGGTGACGGAGTCGTATCGGTCGGTGAGTTTCTTGAATCGTTTGGCCATGAAGAGCCAGGCGATGCCGACGCCGAGGAGTTCCCCGAGCACGATCCAGAGTCCTTTGAGGCCGTACGTCGCGCCGAAACCGGTCAGACCGATGAGAAGCCATGCGGATTCACCTGTGGCTCGCGAGCTGAAAGCAACGGACCAGAACCCGAGGCTTTTGCCGCCGGCGTAATAATCCCTCAGGTCCTTCATCCGGCGAGATGCGAGCACGCCGATAACGATCAGGACCACGGCATAGATGGCGATGGATATGAACTTGTACAGATCAGACACGCTGACATCGAACGACATGCGGAAACCCCTTCGCCGAGGCGGCCGACGCGGCCGGTTTGAGTGTACAAGCGGCGGCTTGGTTGTGTTCATCGGCGATCGGGACTTCGGCGGCATAGGGTTTCGCAGAGGAATCGCCGATGCCCGACCATGAGCCGAAACGCAGTTCATCTGTTCGCGAGGCGGACCGGCATGAGCGAGTCCGCGAGGCGCATGCGCTCGAGACGGCCGAGGACTACGCCGAGACGATTGCCCAGATCATTGCCGAGTCCGGACGATGCCGGGTGGTTGATCTCAGCCGGCACTTCGGTGTGAGCCACGTGACGGTCAGCCGAACGATCGGTCGGCTGGTGCGTGACGGCTATGTGATGACCGAACCATACCGTCCGATCGAGCTGACCGCCGAGGGTCGAAAGCTTGCTCGGCTCGCCCGGCATCGGCATGAGACGGTGGTCCGATTCCTGCTGGCGCTCGGGCTTGATGCACAAACCGCCGAGTTCGATGCGGAGGGGATCGAACACCACGTCAGCCCGAAGACACTGCGAGCATTCGGCCGATTTGCCGACCAGAATGGGTGATCCAATTTCTCTCAGATCATGAAAGAGAGACAGACACCATGTCCACCGTCAATCCATTGGAACATATCTCGCATCTCGTTCAGGACCTGCTCGACTCTGAGCGGTCGACTCCGGTCCGGCCGACGCTTGACCCGGAAGATGCCGAGCGAATGTTCGGGCTGGCAATCCCGAAGGATGGGTCTTCTGCCGACGAGATCGTTGGTCGTCTTCGGGAGGTGGTTCTGGCGACGCCGACAACATCCGGCCCGAGGTTCTACAACCAGCTTTTCGGCGGTCGTGAGCCGGTGGCGACACTGGCCGAGATGCTGACCGCCGCCATGAACATCTCGATGTATACCTACAAGGTCGCGGGTGTGCAGGTCCTCATTGAGCGCGTGCTTCTTGAACACATGGCGAATCTGGCCGGGCTTTCCGGCGGCGATGGTCTGTTCACGCCGGGCGGCTCGATGTCGAACATGGCGGCCATGATCATCGCTCGCAACGAGGCCGACGCGAGCGTGCGGAATCACGGGATGACCGGCGGCCGGCGTGTGGTCTACACCTCGGCTGAGGCGCACTATTCCGTGCGCAAGAACGCCGGCATGATCGGTCTCGGCCGGGAGAACGTACGCAAGGTGCCCGTTGATGCGGCCGGACGGATGATCCCGAAAGAACTGGAACGGATGGCCCGGCTCGATCGCGACGGGGGCTCGTTGCCGGTGATGGTGATCGCCACCGCGGGGACGACGGTCATGGGCGCTTTCGATCCGATCGGGCCGATCGCGGGCATTGCCGGGCAGCACGGGCTTTGGCTCCATGTCGACGGGGCGTACGGAGGCTCGGCTCTGCTGAGTGGACAGAGTGCACCACTGCTGGCCGGGCTCGATCGCGCCGATTCGTTCGCGTGGGATGCGCACAAGGCGATGGGTGTGCCGCTGACGTGCTCGGTGCTGCTGACGCGAAAGCCCGGGCTGATGACCAGACACTTCGACGAGAGCGCGACGTACCTGTTTCAGCAGGATTCCGACTCGCTCAATCCGGGCACGCGTTCGCTCCAGTGCGGCCGGCGCAATGATGCGCTCAAGCTCTGGGCGCTCTGGCAGCACCTCGGCGATGCCGGCTTTGCCAGGCGCACCGATCGGCAACTGGCGCTGGCCTCGCATGTGCGGGGTGTTGTTCAACGCGATCCGATGCT
>DRKT01000046.1 GCA_011053195.1 Phycisphaerales bacterium
AACCCGCCGAGTGTGAACGCCGGGCGCACGATCATCGGCAGCCCGAGCTCCGGTGCCGCGGCGAGCGCCTCTTCAAGCGTGCGCACCGTTCGCGAGGGCGGCGTCTTCAACCCGATCGAATCGCACACCGCCGCAAACGCATCACGATCCTCCGCGCGGTGGATGATCGCCCGGCTCGCGCCGATCAGCTCCACGCCGAACCGTTCCAACACGCCGCTGTCATGCAGCGCACACGCGCAGTTCAGCCCCGTCTGCCCGCCAAGCGTCGGCAGAATCGCATCCACCGGCGTCCCGAGGCTCCGCTCCTTCTCCAGGATCTTCTCGACCGCCTCGGGCGTGATCGGCTCGATGTATGTTCGGTCCGAAAGGCTCGGGTCCGTCATGATCGTCGCCGGGTTCGAGTTGACCAGCACCACCCGGTACCCCTCGGCCCGCAGCGCCTTGCACGCCTGCGTCCCCGAATAGTCAAACTCACACCCCTGACCGATGACAATCGGACCCGATCCGAGGATCAGAATCGTCGAGATATCGTCCCGCCTCGGCATCGATCGCACACCCCGGCCCGGCTGATTCCGGGCGCAAACTCGGTCAGGATAGCCCTGTCGCTCAGCTCCGGCCGATAATCCTGCCGATCCCGCCCAATCCCCGTCCACCGACGAACCCCATACCCGCCCCGGCCGTTGGTACGATGTCCGAAGAACACCCGGGAAAGGGAGCTGACCAATATGTGCGGAATCGTGGGCTACATCGGAATCTCGCCGGCCAAGGGCCTGCTCATCGAAGGGCTCAAGCGGCTCGAATACCGGGGCTACGACTCCGCCGGCATCGCCGTCCTCGGCGACTCGGGCCTGCACATCGAGCGGGCCGTCGGCCGAGTCGCCAAACTCGAAGCCAAACTCGAGCACCATACCGCATTCGATGGCTCACTCGGCATCGCCCACACCCGCTGGGCGACCCACGGCGGCGTCACCGAGGCCAACTGCCACCCACACACCGATGACAAGGCCGGCATCTGCATCGTCCACAACGGCATCATCGAGAACTACGCCGCCATCCGAACATGGCTCGAAGAACGAAACCACACCTTCAAAAGCGAAACCGACACCGAAGTCCTCGCCGCCCTGATCGGCGAGCTCTACGACGGCGATCTCGAGGTCGCCGTCAAGGCTGCCCTGCGCGAGGTCACTGGCGCCTACGCCATCGCCGTCATCTGCGAGAACGAGCCCGATGTTCTCGTCTGCGCGCGCAAGGGCAGCCCGCTGATGGTCGGCGTCGGTGCGGGCGAGTACGTCGTCGCTTCCGATCCTTCCGCGATCGTTGCTCACACCACCCGCGCCTTTGCGCTGGATGATTACAACGTCGTGCGACTGACGCGCGACTCGATCCGCACATCCACGATCCACAACAAGGCCGTCACTCCAAAGGTCATGCAGCTCGAGGCCGAGCTTGGGCAGATCGAGCTCGGGACCTACGACCACTACATGCAGAAAGAAATCTTCGAGCAGCCCTGTGCCCTGCGCAACACCCTGCGGGGCCGGGTCGATCGCGACGAGGGCCGAATCGTGCTCGGCGGGTTGCTCAGTCGAGCCAAAGAACTCGTCCGGGCCCGCAAATTCATCCTTACCGGTCAGGGCACCGCACTGCACTCGGCCATGATCGGTGAATACCTCTTTGAAGACCTCGCCAAGGTGCCGACCGAGATCGAATATGCCAGCGAGTTCCGGTATCGCAATCCGATTGTCGAGGAGGGCACCGTGGTGTGTGCTGTCAGCCAGTCCGGCGAGACCGCCGACACGCTCGCCGCCCTCGACGAAGCGACCGACAAGGGGGCACTCTCGCTCGGCGTGGTCAATGTCGTCGGCTCGAGCATCGCGCGCCAGACCGACGCCGGCGTCTACCTCCGTGTCGGGCCCGAGATCGGCGTCGCCTCGACCAAGGCCTTCACCGGGCAGGTGACGGCGCTCACCATGATGGCGATCTTTCTCGGCCGGCGCCGGCTGATGAGCGTCGAACAGTGCAAGCAGCTCATCGCCGAGCTCGAAAGTATCCCTGACAAAATCGAGCAGGTGCTCCAGCAGGCGGATCAGATCAAGGCCGTCACCGAGAAATACATCCACCGTGAGAACTGGCTCTTCATGGGCCGGGGGTACAACTACCCGATTGCGCTCGAAGGCGCGCTCAAACTCAAGGAGATCAGCTACATCCACGCCGAGGGCATGCCCGCCGCCGAGATGAAGCACGGCCCGATCGCGCTGATCTCCGAAGGGATGCCCGCCGTCTTCATCGCCAATCGCGGCGCCCAGTACACCAAGGTGCTGGCCAACATCGAGGAGGTCCGCGCTCGGGGTGGTCATGTTATCGCGGTGGCGACCGAGGGCGACACCGAGATCACCAAGGTCGCCGAGGACATTCTTTGGGTGCCCGAGGTCGCCGAGCCGTTGAGCCCGCTGCTGACGGTCGTGCCCCTGCAACTGCTGGCGTACTACGCAGCGGTCGCCCGGGGTCACGACGTGGACAAACCCAGAAACCTCGCCAAGAGCGTCACCGTCGAGTAGCCTCGCGCATCATCGCGCGCAGCCTCGCCATCGAACGCATGGTGAAGGGTTTGGTGATCTCGAACGTCCCCGCGTGGACAGCGATCGCCAGAGCGCCGGCCGAGCCGACGGAACGCGTGAGATCCACCGTACCCGTCACCGCTGCCAGTGCCAGGAGCGCCATCGTGGTTGTGGTCCAGCCCTGACCGAAGACGCCGAGCCAGGCCGAGGCGGGTGTCCGCCGACGGCGCGTGCGATCCAGCCACCCGATCGCCAGCCACGTTGCAAACAAGTGCACATCCGCCCCGAGCGTCCCGGCGAGCAGGATCAGCACCATCGGACCCAGCCCCGGCTGAAGGTCGCACATCGAGATCGGCAGCGCGATACACGTCGGCGTGAGCAGCACCGAGCCCAGCACGGTCCATCGGTGCGCCGGCTTGCCCTGAACCGGCACAGCCCAGGCCAAAACCAGCCCGCCCAGCGATGCTGCAGCCCCGAGCGCCACCATCGCCCACCCTCCCGCAGCACCCAGCACCACACCCGAACCGATCAACGAGCCCAGCCCGAACGCCCTTCGCCATCGACCCCGCGCAAAGACGGTTCCACCCGCTGCGATGGCGCCGAGCAAGACCGCATCCCGCGGGATCGCATCGACAAGCTGACGCAAGGCGACCGCCCAGATCAGGGCAGTGACGACCGAGGCCGACGCGCCAATCCCAGCCCCGGCCCATCCTGAAAGACCGCCAAGTCGGGCGCCTGCGATCAGCACGAGCACCGCCGCCGTTGCACCAACCACCATCGGCACCCTGCGAAACCGCTCGAGCTCCCGATCGCGGGCATGTTCGAGGGTTTCGATCCGGGCCCGATCGGCCTGCTGTTGTTCTTCGATGGCACTCGGGGAAACGCCGACTGCAACCAGCGCTTGCTCGGCCTGCTTCGCATCGTATTCCGCCAGCGCCAGCGCCGAAGATTCGGCGACCGCCCCGATGTTGAGCGATGTGTAGAGCTTCGGAGCGAGTTCGCCGAGCACCATCGGCCCAAGCGCAATTCCTGCGCTGATCCCCCCGATGATCCCGGCCCCGCGCCAGTCGAGCCTGAGGATCATCCGCCCAAGAATGCACGTCAAACCGGATGAGATGCCGATAGCGAGCAGCAGGCGCAGGGCAAGGGCGAAGTTCGGGTCCATGCGCCGACTGTACAGCACAGCGTCGAAGTTCTCCCGGAGTGGCGTGCCATGGTGCCAGAAGTCAATGTCAAAGCGGTCGGCCAGACCCGTGGTCTTTCACCCCGTCGGCCGGTGCGGGTCCACATCACCACCCCGACCAAGGAAAGCCCGGCGGTCTGCATCGAGACGCCGAGGCTTCTGCTCCGACCGCTCGCCGAGGCGGACCGCGCGGAGATGGTCCGACGGCTCGAGGCGGGTCGCGATCACCTCGCATCCCTGCTGCCTCTGAACAGCGAAGAAGACTCGGCGGATAAGGTATTTTCCCGTCAACTTGAACTGGCGACGCAGGGCGATGCCTCGGGCAAGTCGTTCCGCAGGATCGCCACGAATCGCGCCGGCGAGATCGTGGGCGCCTTCGGGCTGGTCGTGATCCGCCGTGGGCTCGAGTGCAACGCGGACCTGAGCTTCTGGCTCTTTCCTGACTACACGGGCGTGGGCCTGGCGCGCGAGGGGCTGCTCGCGCTGATGTCCTATTCGCTGGCCGATCTGCCCGAGGGGCTTGGGATGCACCGCATCGACGGGTGGGTCCGGCCGGACAACGTCGCCTGTCAGAAAGTGATCAGCGCCTGCGGATTTACCAAATCCGGGGATGAATCTACCCATCTCGCCACGGGTGAGAGTTGGCAGATCCACGAACGTTGGGAGCTGACCGTTCTCAATTGGCAGCGTGAGTTCGGCTGAGTTTATGGATCGGGCTGATCCTCGGCCGGCATGAGATCGAGCCCGCCGATCGGGGCGATCCGGCCGTCCGGCAGCACGCGCATCTGCCCGGTGCTCAGGATGTAGTTCAGGATCGCGATGCGCAGGTCCGCGCGGGCCTGGTCGCGGGCATTCTCCGAGGCGAGCAGTGCGTTCTGCGTATCCACGATCTCCTGAGGCGTGATGGTGTCGCGGTCGATGCTCTGGCCGCGTTGCCGCCGGCGGTTGGTCTCAACCTGACGCTCGGCGAGGGTCAGTTGCAAGCGGGCCAGCTCGACCGCACGGACCGCAGCACGGGCATCGATGACCACATTGTCGCGCGCCTGCTCGTAACCTCGGATCTGCTGTTCGAGCTGGATCACACTTTCGCGGACCTGCAGCCTTTCGTTGAGACGATCCAGAGGCAGTTGAAGCGTGGCGCCGGCCGAGTAGTTCAACTCGCCCGGGTCGAACGAGACGCCCGCATCATCGACATCGGGATCGGTCGGCAGCCCGACCCGCGCATCAATGTTGAGATCAGGAAGCAGGGCATTGCGGGCGTTGGCGACCGATCGCCTCGCGTCGAGCACGCGGTCGCGCGTGTTCTGAAGGTCGAGCCGATAGTCGAGGGCGGCTCGGGTCGCCTGGTCCAGCTCGACCGCGGGGTCGGGCAGCGAGAGCAAGATCGGCGCCAGCGTGACGCGCTGGTCCACGGGCAGACCGATGCGAATCTTGAAGCGGTCTTCGAGCAGGCGATACTGGTCCTGCAAGCCGGCCAGCGCCGCCTGCGCGGAGAGCAGATCGCTCTGGGCGATGGAGATCTCGAAGTCTCGGAGTTGGCCGGCCTCGGCCTTGGCGCGCGTCTCGTCCTGAAGGCGCTGGAGCGAGTCGATCCGCCGCTGCTGGTTTTCGATCGTGGCGTGCTGCTGGAGCAGGCGGATGTAATCGCTGGCGATCGAGACAAAGAGCTGTCGGCGGAAGCGCTCGAAATCGCGTGCCGCGTAGACGAGGTCCCGCTCGGCCTGGATCAGGCTTTCGCTCGCGACGGAGCCGGCGCCGCGCAGGAGTGGGAAATTGCCCGAGAGGACGAGTTCGCTGGACTGGGTGTACCGGTCGGTGGCGCCGGTGCGCAGGTCCTCCGAAGCGTTGAGGATCCAGCTCGCCGCCAGTTGCCCGCCGCGCTCGAATTGTTTGGTGACGCCCAGCTCGTTCATGATGTTTAGGACGGCGGTGAAGCTGGCATCGCTGCCGGCGCCGGCGACGCTGACGGTCGTGGTGTTGAAGAGCCTTGGGTCGAAGGTGTGGCGCTGAATCATCAGGCGGATCGCGGCGATGATGTACTGCTCCTGCGCGCTCAGATACTCCCGGCTCTGGGTCTGGCTCAGTCTGAGTGTGTCGGCCAGTGTCAGCGGCAGGACTTCGCCCTGCTCATCGAGCAGGTCGTCGAGCCGGGCCTTGGCGTCGCGGGCCTCGTCGGCTGGGACATAGGTCAGCTCGTCCGGTGCTGGGTTGGTCGTCGGGATGCGTTTGTCGGCCTGTGCCGGGCTGTCGGTCGAGTCGGCATCGGGCCAGCTCCGGCGTGGCGGCTCGACCGTGCGGCTCAACTCACCCGACCGCTCGGCCAGCACACGGTCGATCCGGCGATCAATCGACCCCATGCCCAGCCGGCACCCCGAAGCAAGCAGGGGAATAACGAACACAATACGAACTATTTTCATCCGGGACATGCTTGTAGACAACGAAGGCTCCATCGTGGGGTTCGGAATCGCGGGTGAAGGTCACCGTATCTAATTCCTTTCTCGAAGAAACGTTGCGGTTTTGGGGATGCCCTCCTATCCTTCCGCTCGGCCCGAAGTTTCTATGTCAAACACCGAACAGGTTGGCCGATAGAGGCGATGTTGCCTTGCAGAACCCTTCTTTATTCCTTACGGAGCCAGCCCTATGGCGACGGTGACCTACGACGGTCAGAGTTTCATGATTGATGGCCGGCGGATTTTGCTTG
>DRKT01000047.1 GCA_011053195.1 Phycisphaerales bacterium
CACCAACGAGCCAGGCCTTGATCGAGCGCGGGCGGAGATCCAGATCGACCAGGGCGGCGGCCTCGACCCAGTCAAACGCGATCTCCGGCTCCCGGCTTTGGATCTCCTCCGGCAGATCGCGTGGTGGTTCCACGTGGAACACCAGATTGATCTCATGGCCCGAATCGCCAAAGACAACCTCGAAAAGGGCCCGGCAGGGTCCGATTTCTAACGAGAGGCCGGTTTCTTCGAGCAGTTCACGGGCCAAGGCCTGGGCGCCGAGTTCGCCCGGCTCGATGTGCCCGCCGGGCAGGTAGTGGTAGCCCTTTTTGACATTTCGACAGAGCAGCAAGGCCGAGCCTCGGAAAAGGATGCCTCGGGCGATGGTCTCTGGCCGGGGATCGTGACCGGGCGTTTGGGTGGGGTGATGGTGGGGGGTGTTGGTTGTCATGTGGGCTCCGATTGGTGTACCCTTTGGCCGAACGATTCACCCATCAGGCATGGAGGCCATGATATGTCCGAACCGACCAATCCGCAGCCGACCACGGTCCAATCTTCTCAAGCCGCCGAGACGCCCCCGCCGTCCTCGAAGACCAAACGGCGTCGGCTCGGACGTGGCCTCAGCGGCATGATCGGCGAGCCGGTCGCTGTGCCGACTGAGGATTCACAGATTCAATCCGTTCAGGTGCCCCACGCCGACGGGGAACCGACGGCCCCGACGATCATCGCCATACCCGTCGGCTCAATTATACCAAACAGAAACCAACCAAGAAAGGTTTTCGAGGATGGGTCGCTCCGGTCATTGGCCGAGTCGATCCGGGCCGATGGTGTGATGCAGCCGATTCTGGTCCGCCCGGGCAGCGGCTCGGGCTCGACGGGCGGGCGGTACGAGCTGATCGCGGGCGAACGGCGGTGGCGGGCGGCGAAGATCGCGGGGCTGGAGCGCGTGCCGGCGATCGTCCGCGAGATCGGCGATGCCGAGTCGGCCCAGTTCGCGCTGATCGAGAATATCCATCGCGAAGACCTCACCGCGATCGAGCGGGGCGAGGCCTTGGTCGAGCTGGCCAACCGTTTCGGGCTGACGCAGGCGCAGATCGCCCAGCGTCTCGGGCTCGAGCGTTCGACGGTGGCGAACCTGATGCGGCTGACCGAGCTCGAGCCGGAGATCCGCGACATGATCTCGACGGGCCTGCTCGGCGGCGGGCACGGCAAGGCGCTGCTGGCGATCGCGGCCGGGCCGAAACGTCTGGCCCTGGCGAAAGAGGCAGCGAAGGAGAGTTGGAGCGTCCGCCGGCTCGAGTCCGAGGTGCGTCTGGCCAATGGGTCGGTCGGCGGGGGGGGGGCAGCGGCGCGGTGGTGACGGGCGATGCCCCGCCGGCGCAGCGATCGGCGGTCCATGCCGATCTTGAACGCCGATTGGGTGAGCACCTCGGCACGCGCGTGCGGATCGTCACCGACCGCGCCGGCACCAAGGGCCGTCTCATGATCGACTTCTACGGCCTGGACCACTTCGATGGGCTGGTGAAGATGCTGGGTGTGCAGGAGTAGGTTGTTTCGGGCGTATTCTCATCGACGACGGCGGCTATGGGCACAACAGTATTTATTCTATTATCTCTAGTATTCGGATTACTTATTGTCGCGGTGGTTGTATTCATGTCGCTCTCGCCGGCGACAAAGAGGAAGCTGCTGTCGGCCCTGGCTGCTGATGACCGGAATCAGGATCAGAGCCCGGGCCCGGATGGAGATGATTTCAGGTTTCAATGCCGGGTCAGGGGTGCACTTCTCACGCCGGCGGAGGCGCAGTTCTATCGCGTGTTGGAGCGGGTTCTTCGCCACACGAGCGACCCGTCGTTGCCGCCTCAGCTTCGGGTAATGTGCAAAGTGAAAATGTATGATGTATTCGAGTACGCCGGTCCGAAAGACAACAAGAGCCACAGAACGATCTTCTGGAATAAAATAAAGAATAAACATTTCGATTTTGTATTGACCAGGCCGGATTCGCATGAAATCGTCGCCGTGATCGAGCTCGATGATTCTTCACACCGACGAGAAAGCAGTCGAAAGGGGGATCTGGTCAAAGACGAAGCGTGCGCTGCTGCCGGCCTGCCGATGCTCAGGATTCGCTGCGCTGCAACGTACGACCCACAGGAAATCGCACGGAAAGTACGATCCGCAGTGAACACACCAGCGGCCGCCGAAGCCGAAGGCTGAAATCAGAACGTGCACGAAGAGGAGTGAGGGGTGGGGCGGCTGACGAGTGAAAGTGTGCCGGGGCACGGTGGCCAATCGCGGCGAACTCCGCCCACCCCTCGGACCCGCCCTTTGCACGCATGACCGTGCAACGCTTGGTCCGGCTTGTCCCTCTCATTCCCTCTTCAGCCCCAGCCTACCACGATGCGATCCGGGGTCAAGGGTCAATTCTGAAAAGGCCACGAGTGGGTCGGAGTGAAGCTCATGAGGTCGGTTGTTGGTAGATGAACGGTGGCGAGAAGGTGAGTTGGAGACGTTGGGTTCAGGGGCTCCTGTCCCCGGTCGGCGTTGGCAACTTGTATAGGACCAGTATCGAATTTTTTTTGGCCGGGCCGGGAAGATTGCCCGGGACTCCAAAGCTGGCGGACTGCTGACCGGTGTTCGAGAAGGTGGTGGTCGGGTTGAGCAGGTTCTTTCGCAGGTCGAGACTCAAGGCGATCCTGTCTCACAGAACGGTTGAGAATGGGAAAGGCTCGTCGCTCTGGACGTGTTCGGTCAGGCGGCGCCGAAAAGCACAGCTTCGATCTCTGGCCAGCATGAAACGGCCAGCGCCCAGAGGTTGACCACCCGGTCAATGAGCACGCACACATGGTTGACCCGTCGGGCAAGAATGCAGCCGAAAC
>DRKT01000048.1 GCA_011053195.1 Phycisphaerales bacterium
ACCGCTGCCAGACCGAACGCTCCACCCAAACGATGGATGTCCCATCCCTCGCCGCCCTCGTCGCTCTCGACGACCGATCGATACAACGCCTCGGCCTTGTCCAGCATCTCCGAACGACCAGCCTCATCCAGCAGGTCCTCATCGTTGTACCGCCCAAGCGATTGGCCCTCGTCGTCAACCGCCGGCTCCGAACCCGGCGCCACGCCCCGGATTGCGGCTTCCAGATACACATCCGCCTCGCGCAGAGCCGTGATCGGCTTGATCCCGCGCACATCGCCGTACTCGTTGCGGATCGCCGCGATCGTCACCGGGCTCGGATTGGCAACCGTGTAATCCACCGACGCCAGCTCCTCGAACGCCTTGTTGACCCTCGCGTTGTGCCGTTTCTGAAGGTAGTTCCGTCCCGAATACAGGATCACAATCGCCGCGACCACGAACAACGCCGGCGAACTCCACTTCTTCATCAGGTCGATGAAGTCCTGATTCAGCCGGCTCTCATCAAGACCCGCGCCCTCGCGGATCCCATCGGTGCGATTGTCCATCATGCTCTCCAAACCCGGATTGTCCGACCCGGCTCCGGTGATGGTAGAACCCCGCTGCCGCCCGTCACCCCGGGGCGGACCAGAACTTCCAGGGGGTTCGATCCTCGATATCCGCCCTCGGCACCAGCCGATCCCGAATCAGCCTCACGAACCCCGCAACACCCTCGCCCGTGTGCACACTGATCGTCGAATCGAACGCCCATCCCGGCTGCCCCAGATCCACACGCAGCGCCACCACCACATCCACCGGCCAACCACGCCCCTGCCGAGGATCGCCGCTGCCGACATCACCCGCTGCGACCACCAGATCCGCCGATTCAACGACCTCTCGCGCCAGGGTCGCGGCCTGTTCTTCCGCGCCCGATGCCGAATCTCGCCACCCGGGCGTATCGATCCACCGGACCACCAGCCCAGCCAGATCCACCATCGCCCCGACGTGGTCCCGCGTCGTGCCCGGCTCATCCGCCACGATCGCCAACTCTCGACCCGCCAGCGCATTGACCAGCGTGCTCTTGCCCACGTTCGCCGGCCCAACCACCGCCACCACCGGCGGATCGATCAGCCGATTCAATCGAACATCCCTCGCCCGCTCCTCCTCGGTCCGGGGCTCGCTGATATCCCGACCCCGCCATCGCTCAGACTGCGCCAGAAGCAGGTCCACCGCCAGCGGGCTGGCGGCCCGAGACAAGGCCGAGAGCGCCAAAGCCTCAACCTCATCGCCAGCCTCGGGATACGCCAGCCTTGGTTCAACATCTTGAACAATCCGATAGCCATGTCGCCGAAGTTCATCCATCAGCTCGCGCACCACCGCCGGTCCGCCATGGGGGTTGAGTTGGACAAACCGATCCGTCCAGCGCGATGCGATGCCCCGATCCACCCCGGCCAGATCGCGCAGCACAACCTCGCCGACGCCCAACGATTCGAGGCCAAGCCGAACGAGCCCCTCGTCCATTTCGGCCTTCGAATCGGCGAACAGATCCACCACCGCCAGGGCCGCCGGCCGACCCGGCGCCGATGCCAGCCGGGCACGACGTGTCATCCGCCCGCCCCGCCGTCCGACCCGGTCAGCCGATCGCGCGCTGCCGCGATCCCGATCAGTTGCAGGTCCGGCACGATCGCCTCGACCAGATCATCGCCCAGGAACATCCGCTCCGCATCGCCGCCGGTGGCCACGATCTGCGGATACGCCTCGTAGAACGCCGCGTACCGCTCCGCGAGATACCGAACGGCACCACGCACCGACGCCCGCACGCCCAAAAGCATCGCAAACTCCGTTGTCTTTCCGAACGGTTCCAACGGCTCGGGCATGTCCTCGATCGAAACATGTGGCAGTGCCGAGGTGCCCCTGTGCAGCGCATCGAGCATCATCTGGCCGCCCGGCAGGATCGCCCCGCCATGAAACACGCCCTGCCCATCGACAAAGTCGCACGTGATCGCGGTCCCCGCATCGACGACAATGCACGCCTGATTCACCTTTGAAAACGCCCCGAGTGCCACCAGCAGTCGGTCATCGCCGACGGTCACAGGGTCGGGCAGCGCGTGCGCCATCGGGATCGGGGTCTGGTCGTCGAACCGAACCACGCGAAGACCGGTCGCGTGCGCCACAGCATCGGCGATGCGGTCCGTCTCGCTCAGGCTCACCGAGGCGAGCAGGATGAGCTCGGCGCCCGCATCGGGCCGGATCATCTCGGCCGCCTGTTGAGCGATGCCCTCGATGTCCGGGGTCGCCACCACCGCGGAGCGGATGATCTGGCCATCTCCCACCAGTCCGAGTCGGGTGTTGGTGTTGCCCACAGCCACCGCCAGGAATGCGCTTCCCGTTGAATCCTTGGAAGAATCGGTCACGTTCAGGCCTCCGATACCCGCGGCTGATCGCGGGGCTTTGGGACGATACGCTTGTGCCTTGCCACGGTCGGCACCCCGGAGGACACGGTGACCCAGCCACGTTGTGAAGTAGACCCCACGATCGAACGAGTCGCCATCGATTCCATGACCTTCCCGCTCGGGATCTACCCAATCGAGCCCATGGAACCGAAGCAGGGCTACACGCTCGATTTCGAGTCAGCCGACGGCGACGACAACTCGGGTGACTGGGAAGAATGGCCGGACCGGTACGTCTACGACGTGGTCATTTCGGCGGAAAGGCTGCCCATTCTGGTGTTCTCGCTGCTCTCGCTGATGCCGGACCGGATCTTTCCAATCCTCGACGTGCTGGGCCGGGATGCCTTTCGCGAGATCGATCCCTATATCAGCTACGACCACCTCGGGCTGGACCGCTTGCTCGATGGACTAATCCGCTACCACGATTTTTTCTTCGAGGATGGGCTGGTCGGCTTTGGTGCGATGAGCGATGACCCGTTCCTGTACGTGTTCGTGGATGAGCACAAGATCATCACCATCCGGGCCGAGCCGAAGATCAAGGACCGGGTCGAACGGATCCTGGCCGCCTTCGATCTTCGGGAGCGTGAAGACCCGGCCGGCGCCGATGCCGCAGCCCATGAGCATCGGAGCGTCCTGCGCACCTCGCCCGATCGGCCTGATCTGCTGAGCGTGGACGAGATCGTCGAACGGCTCAAGGACGACTGGCACCTCCTGCTCAATGTCGATCCCGAGAGCAATGTGGACGACCGGGGCCGACCCTTGGGGGTGACACCCTGGCGGTGCCTGGTCCGAGCCCCGGGGGAAAAAAATGCGGACCGGTACGCCGAGATATTAGTCACTGCTAACTGTTTGCGCGAGGCGGAGGACATGGCGATCGATGCGGTGCTGCCCGAGATTGATGTGGAGCAGTACGAGGATTTGCAGGTGGTATCGGCGGATCGGCTCGGGCCCAAGGAGTTCATGCGTGAGCTCGGGCGGGACCCGGTCCCGCCAATGGAGGAGCTGAGTACGCCCAGGATTTGGGAGCGAAGATGGCTTTCTGATGCCTGAGTCGCCACTCCGATTTGCGTTGAGGCGTTGGCGGGTGTATCTTCCGGTCCGGCGGGGTACGCAATGAGGCCAACCTCCGCCGGGGCGGCGGGTCCACGAGGACCCAGGGCAGCCACGAGGATGCGCAGGATCACCGCGACAAATGGAGTCGTGGCGGCAAGGTCCAGCACCGCGCGTCCCCCCCGGGGCTCCATGAACGTGATGTATGTGCGGCGAGACGCCGACTCCGCGCAGAGTCGGCACCAGCGATCTGGAGATCACGATGACCAAGAAGCAGTACGGTTCGAGTCGGGTGTTTGGGCGTTCCTCAGCGGCGATTGTCGCCTTGGCGGGACTCTCCGTCGGGCTTCTGGCGAGCCCGACCCTGGCCCAGGACCCCGAACCAACCGAGGCCCCGGCTTCCACGCAGACACCCACCCAGTCTCTCGATCGTGCTGAGGAACTGCTCAACCGGGGTCGCCTGATCGAGGCGCAGCACATCCTCGGGGACTTCATCAAGACCGACACACTGACCGACGACCAGGCCGACATGCTCGATCGGCTGATGGGTTCATTGGATCGCCGCCTGCGCAGCGCCGATCCGATCGAGATCAGCCTGCAGAAAGCGGAGTTTGCGCTGGCTCAGGGCGACATCGCCGCCATGCGTCGCCATCTTGATGCCGTCGAGCGTTCGCGCGACATCACCGGCTCACAGCGGGAGATCGCCGAGGCGCTGCGCACTAAGGGTGATTCGGTCGCCTCGACGGTCGAATCCCTCGCCGGCGACTTCATCGAGCAGGCCCGCAACGACTACATCGCGGGTCGCTTCGCCCGCGCCAAGAGCACGCTGGCGGTGCTGACCCGCGCCGGCGTCGAGTTGCCGCCCGAGGCCGACGCGATCCGGACGCAGATTTTCAACATCGAGCTCGAGCGGGGCCGGCCGTTCCACATCGTCGAGGCAGCCGGTCTCTTCGAACCGGGCGTGCTGGCCAGGCTCACCGATGAGGGCGAGGTGGCCGCTGCCGATGAAACGCCGCTGGTGGACCTTTTCGGGGAAGCAACATTCGAGGACGACCAGCCGGGCGTGATCCGCCGGGATGATGACCAGCCGGACGATGGGGTCCCGCCGCTGGACGCCCCGATCGACCTCCCGGGGGACGACGCCGCCCAGCCCGACGTGGACGACCCCGGCGCGGGCCAGCCCCAGCCGGACGACATCATCGAGCGTTCGCTGCGCGTCGCTGCCCAGGCCAAACTCGCCGAGGCGGATCAGGCCTTTGCCAATGCCGAATACAACCGCGCCCTGACGCTCTACAACGAGCTGCTCGCCACGAGCAAGGCGTACTTCTCCCCCGAGCAGATCCAGCAGATCCAGCAGAACGCCAGCGATGCCCGGATCTCGCTGAACCAGCCGGGCGGGGATCTGATCGAGGAGTTCGGCAACTCGCAGGAGGCGGCCCGGACCGAGCTCCGCCGCGAGTTTGACAACCTCCTCCAGCAGGCCCAGCAGAAACTCGATTCGGGCGATGTCGCCGGCGCCCGCGAACGCGCCTCGTCCGCAAGGCTCGTGCTCAACGGCGGCAAATCCATCCTTGCCGAGAGCGAGTACGAGACTCGCCTCGCCCAGATCGACGACATGATCTCCAAGATCGAGACCGAGGCCATCAACATCCAGATCCGCGAAGCCCAGCAGCGAGAGCAGGACATCCGCCTCCGCGCCGAGCAGGATCAGGTCAAAGCCCAGCAGCAGCGACAGGCCAAGATCAACGAGCAGCTCGACCGCGTCCGCGCCCTCCAGTTCGAGCAGAAATACTCCGAAGCCCTCGAAGTGCTCGACCAGACTCTGTTCCTCGATCCCAACAACCCGGCGGCCCTCTTGATGAAAGACATCCTCCGCGATGTCGTCATCACCCGCCGATACCAGGGCATCTCACGCAACCGCAAGTTCGAGTACGCCAACCTCACGCTGGACAACTACGAGGCCTCGACGCCCATCTCCGAGATCATCACGTACCCCGATGACTGGCCCCGGCTGAGCCTGAACCGCGGCGAGCCCGTCTCTGCAGCCGAGAAGCCCGAGAACCGCCGCGTGCTGACCGCGCTCGAAACGCAGCGCATCCCGGTCGACTTCGACAACCCGCTCGGCGATGTCATCGGCTTCCTCGAAACCGTCACCGGGCAGAACTTCGATGTCGACTGGGCCAGCCTCAACCTGCTCTCCATCGACGAGCAGACCCCCGTCCAGCTCCGGCTGAACAACGTGCCGATCAACACCGTGCTCGACCGCATCGTCGAAAAAATCTCCGACCCGTTCTCACCCGCCGGCTGGGCGGTCCACGACGGAATCATCCAGATTGCATCCGAGGAAGTCCTCCGCCGAAACACCGCGCTGGTCATCTACGACATCCGCGACCTGCTGATCGAGGTGCCGGATTATGAGGACGCACCGACCATCGACCTCCAGAACGTACTGCAAAGTGCTGGAGGTGGTGGTGGTGGCGGCGGTGGTGGACGGAGCCCGTTCTCAGGCAATCTCAACAACACCAACGACAACCAGGATCGGGACCGGCAGGACCGCATCGACCAGATCGTCGACATCATCCAGAACAACGTCGACTTCGACGGCTGGCAGGACAACGGCGGCGACACCGGCTTCATCCAGGAACTCAGCGGCGCCCTGATCATCCGCAACACGCCCAAGAACCACAGACAGATCAGCGGGCTGCTCAGCCAGATCCGTGCCCAGCGGGCCATGCAGATCAACGTCGAGACTCGCTTCCTGCTGGTCAATCAGGACTTCTTCGAGGAGATCGGGTTCGATCTCGATGTCTACTTCGGGGCCGACAACAACCAGGTCCAGTTCGCTCGCGCCAACGACCCGACCATCCGGGCGAGCGACTTCTTCGAGTTCAACCCCTCCGCTACTGCAACAGACTCCGGCGTCGGACTCCAGAGATCAGTCACGGGTGCGGCCAACACCATCAACGGCGTCGCGGGCGGCACCACGCAGGGTGTCATCAATCCGACCCGCTATTCACCGATCGGCGCGGCACAGAACTCCCTCGGACTCACCGAGCAGCTCGGGGGCAACGCCGGCAACTTTGCCAGCTCGATCCTGAGCGCGGCTCCGGCGCTCGGCGTCGCGGGCCAGTTCCTCAACGACATCCAGGTCGATTTCCTCGTCAAGGCGACCCAAGCCGACCAACGCTCGGTCCAGCTCACCGCACCGAGACTGACCTTCACCAACGGCCAGATCGCCAACATCGTCGTCGCCACCCAGACCGCCTTCGTCAGCCAGCTGACGCCGGTGGTCGCCACATCGGCCGTCGGCTTCACACCAACGGTCAGCGTGGTCAGCGAGGGCGTCACCATGGAGATCGAGGGCACCGTCAGTTCCGACCGACGGTATGTCACGATGAACGTGCAGACCGGTGTGAGCCGGATCGACGGCTTCGCCGAGCAGCCCGTCACCGCGGTTGCCGGCGGCCAGCTCGTCAACTCCGAGGATGTCCAGTCCTTCATCCAGCTCCCGACCGTCACCGTGACGCGGATCCAGACCACCGTCACCGCGCCGGACCAGGGCACCGTCCTGCTCGGCGGGCAGCGGCTCGTGACCGAGTTCGAGATCGAGACCGGCGTCCCCGTCGTCTCCAAGATCCCGATTCTCAGCCGGTTCTTCACGAACCGGATCGAGTCCAAGGAGGAGCAGACCCTGCTGATCCTGATCAAGCCGACGATCCTGATCCAGGCCGAGCAGGAAGAACGCAACTTCCCGGGTCTCGGTGACACGATCCAGAACAGCTTCGGCGGCTGATCCATCCCGCCGACCAGCATTCATGACCACCGCCGAGCACCCGAGGCGTGCTGGTGGTCTATGCTGCACTGACCCGCAGCATCCGTGGCGGGCCGGGAACGGGGCGATCGAGTGTGAAGGAGACTTGGTGATGGCCAGCGGCGATTCACGCCTACGCGTACAGACTGAAGACGGGATCACGCGCGTCGAGTTCGTCGACCGCAACATCCTCGACGAGGCCAATATCCAGGCCATCGGTGAAGAGCTCGCCCAGATCATCGACAATTCCACGAACCTCAAGCTCATCATCAGTTTCGCCAATGTCTCGCATCTCTCGTCGGCAGCCCTCGGACAGCTCATCTCGGTCAACAACCGGGTTCGCGCCAAGGAGGGGCAGCTCCGGCTCAGTGACATCGCGCCCCAGATCTACGAGGTCTTTGCGATCACCAAGCTCAACAAGATCTTTGACATTCAGGAAACTGCGCAGGACGCCGTGGAGAGCTTCAGCTAAGCCGACGACCCCAACCGAGCAAACCGCACGATACTCCGAGGCCCGGCATGTCCGACCCACAACCGCAACCAGACGACCGAGCCGGCCGGTGCGAGATCCACAACAATCGGGCCGAGATCGCGGCGCTGGGCGAGCGGGTGGTCCGGGCCGCCGAGCAGGCCGGGTTCGGCGAGGCCTCGCGATTCGCCGTCCGACTCGCACTCGAAGAAGCCATCGTCAACGCCTTCAAGCACGGCCACAGCGATCTCAAGTCGGACGTTCCGGTGCGTGTGGACTACGAGGTCCTGCCCGATCGGATCACCATCGCTGTCACCGATCAGGGACCCGGTTTCGATCCCAACTCGGTCCCCGACCCGACAACGGAAGAGAACCTGACCAAAACCAGCGGCCGGGGGCTGCTGCTCATGCGGGCCTACATGACCACCGTCACCCACAACCCGCGGGGCAACACGATCACCATGGTCTATGAAAAACCGGCACCCGACGGGTGAGAAATTCGGTCCAGCCCTGTCTCCGAACAGGATCAGAGCATAGAATTGTTCTAAGAAGACTGGCCCCTTGTGTGGTTCCGTGGGAGTTCCGTGGGCGGGCCCGATCTGACTTTGGATGGATGCACCATGAGCGTGAAACTGCCGATGTATCTTGACCATGCCGCGACGACCCCGTGTGATCCGCGGGTGGTCGAGGCGATGCTGCCCTACTTCACGGAGACATTCGGCAATCCCGGCAGCCGGAATCACTGCTTCGGCTGGGCTGCGGAGGAGGCTGTCGATCAGGCCCGCCGGCAGGTTGCTTCGCTGATCGGCGCTGATCGCAAGGAAGTGATCTTCACCTCGGGCTCGACCGAATCCAACAACCTCGCCATCAAGGGCGGGGCGAGGATGTACGAGCTCGCCCCAGCCGGTTCCGGCAAGCCCCGCGGACACATCATCACGGGCAACATCGAACACAAAGCCGTCCTCGACCCGTGCAAGCGTCTGGAGAAGGAGGGCTTCGAGGTGACCTACCTCGAACCCGGGCCGGATGGCATCTTCACCGCTGAGATGGTCAAGGGCGCGATGCGCGACGACACCATCCTCGTCACCATCATGTGGGCCAACAACGAGATCGGGACAATCAACGAGATCCCCGAGATCGGCAAACTCTGCCACGAGCGCAAGGTCCTGTTCCATACCGATGCCACGCAGTGGGTCGGCAAGATGCCCACGAATGTCATCGAAGACAACGTCGACCTTCTCTCGCTCAGTGGACACAAAATCTATGGACCCAAGGGCGTCGGGGCGCTGTATGTCCGAAGACGCAAGCCTCGCGTCCGGTTGATTGCATTGCAGGAGGGCGGCGGACAGGAGCGGGGATTCCGCTCGGGCACGCTCAACGTCACCGGCATCGTCGGCCTCGGCAAGGCCTGCGAGCTGTGCGCTCAGGAAATGGACGCCGACAGGGAACGCCTCGGCAAACTCCGGGACAAGCTCGAAAACGCAATCACAAGCCGGCTCGACACCGTGCAGGTCAACGGCCACCCGGAGCGCCGGCTGGCGCACATGACCAACATCTCCTTCGGCTTTGTCGAGGGCGAAAGCCTCATGATGGCGTGCAAGGACATCGCCATGAGCTCAGGCAGCGCCTGCACCAGCGCCAGCCTCGAACCCAGCTACGTCCTCAAGGGGCTCGGCATCGGCGATGATCTGGCGCACAGCTCGCTCCGGCTCAGCCTCGGACGATGGACCACCGAGGAAGAGATCGACTTCGCCATCGAAACCATCGTCGGTGCGGTCGAAAAACTGCGAATGCTCAGCCCCCTCTACGACATGCACAAAGAGGGCATCGACATCACCAAGATCGAATGGGCGGCCCACTGAGATGAACCGGCACGGAACAGCGCGCGTAGAAACTGCGGAGAACTGAGATGGCATACAGCGGCAAAGTCGTCGACCATTACGAGCACCCGAGAAACGTCGGGAACTTCGGGACCACCTCCGAGGTCAAAGAGCGGCCGGACATCGGTGTCGGACTCGTCGGAGCGCCCGAATGCGGCGATGTCATGCAGCTCCAGATCAAGGTCAACCAGGACACCGGCGTCATCGAAGATGCCAGATTCAAGTGCTTCGGCTGCGGCTCGGCGATCGCCAGCAGCTCACTCGCCACCGAATGGCTCAAGGGCAAAAGCATCGACGAGGGGCTGCAGATCAAGAACACGGAAATCGTCGAGGAGCTGAGCCTGCCGCCGGTCAAGATCCACTGCTCCGTCCTCGCCGAGGACGCCATCCGGGCCGCCATCGCGGACTATCAGGAAAAACAACAGAAGCAGCAGTAGTCCACCCGAACGTCTAGAATACCGGGCACGGTCCTGAGTTCAGGAGAAGACCATGAGCGTCACACTCACCGAAAAAGCAGCCAAGGAAATCGCCACCATCATCGAGCAGCAGGAGCTCGACAAGGACGCGGTCCGGCTCAGGCTCGGGGTCAAGGGTGGCGGTTGCTCCGGGTTCAGCTACGTCCTCGACCTCACCGAGACCCAGAAAGACACCGATGAGGTCTTCGAGCAGCACGGGATCACCATCATCTGCGACCCGAAGAGCCTGCTCTATCTCAGCGGCACCACGGTCGACTTCAAGGATGAACTCATGGGGCGAGGCTTTGTCTTCAACAACCCCAATGCAACCGCGACCTGCGGCTGCGGTTCCAGCTTCTCGGCCTGACCCTATCAAAACAAGAACAAACACGGCGCGATACCCAATGATTCGGGTATCGCGTTTATTTTTGGCGGATTGGCTCGCACGATGGCGAGAGATTTGGTAGGCTGGAGGTCGCACCGGGTCGCGATCGCGGGTTTCGCCGGTCGCGCCGCTGACATGGATCGTCGATGAGCCAATTTCCAATGCCGCCGGAAACAGCCCAGGGGTATGCACCCCCAAGTGTGGTGCAGTATTCGGTGTTCCTCGACAACAAGGTCGGGAAGCTGTACGACCTGATGGAGGCATTTGATTCGTCGCCGGTGCGGATCTGCGCCATCAACGTGCATGAGGCTTCGGACCATGCAGTGGTTCGGATCATCACGAACAACTCGGCCCAGGCCCGCAAGTTGTTGGAATCCGAGGGTGTGCCCTTTGCCGAGACGGATGTGCTGGTGATCGAGCTGAGTCAGGGGCACACGCTGAGCAGCCTGTGCCTGCACCTCTTGGCGGCGGAATTGAATATCAGATTTGCCTATCCGCTTATGCTCAGACCCAACGGCACCCCCACGATCGCGCTCTCGATTGATGATCTGACGCTCGCCGGGCAGATCCTGCGCCGGAAGGAATTTCGGCTGTTTGGCGAGTTTGATCTGCCCCAGTGCATGTGAGCCGATCGGAAGCCCAATCACGCTGAGGAATTGGTCGATCGCCCGAGGTTCGAGAGGGGCTTGTGGAATGAATTTCCCTCCCGGCGGGTTGAATCGGCTAGGCTGTGGCTAACGTGGGCCGTCCCGCGGCGTGATGGAGCGTCTGGGGCAGAGAACAGCGTGATTGAGAACTTTCGAAGGAGCACTCAGATGATCAAACAAATTGCAGCCGCAGCGCTCGTGGCGATGGTCGCCGGGACGAGCCTCGGGCAGGACCTGATGAATGGGCAGACACCGGAGCAGGTGCTCTCGGAATACGCGGACCAGATGCCCGAGGTCAAGGCCTTCGAGATGCCGACACTGAACATCGGCGACACCCCGCCCGAGTTCGACATCCAGTACTGGGCCAAGGGCACACCGATCAGCGAGTTCGAGAAGGGCAATGTGTACCTGCTCGACTTCTGGGCGACATGGTGCGGGCCTTGCAAGGCGATCATGCCTCACCTGTCCGAGCTGCAGGCTGAGCACGAGGACGACGGCCTACGCGTCGTCGGTGTCAGCATCTGGGAGAGCGGCCGGGACGAGAACGGCGAACGCACCAAACTCCAGGGTGAAGCGCACGCCAAGCATGTTCAGAAATTCGTCGATGCCAACAGCGACCGGATGGAATACACCGTGGCCTCGGGCGACGAGAAGATCGAGAACGACTGGATGAGGGCGGCCCACCAGAACGGCATCCCGACGGTCATGATCGTCGACCGCGACGGTGTGATCGGATGGATCGGCTACGGCACCGACCCGTCGATGGTCGACAACCTCGAGGCCATTCTCGATGGAACGCAGGATCTCGAAGCCGCCAAGGAAGCCCGTCTGGCGTCCATGCGTGAAGAGTTTGCCATGCAGTCCGGTGGCGACTACTTCCAGATCTTCGCCGATCTTGCTTCAAAGGACAAAGAGAAGGCCGCGGCCTTTGGTCAGGCTTTGACCGAGACCATGTTCGCCGATAGCCCCCAGGGGCTCAACGCCGTTGCGTGGACGTTTGTTGAGAATCCGGGCTGGAACGAGGACGCGGTCTCGTATGCCCTGAAGATCGCCCGCCGCGCGAGCGACCTGACGAACAACGAAGATCCCAATATTCTCGATACCGTGGCCTGGGCGCAGTACCGCACGGGTGACGCCGAGGGTGCCGCCGAGACCGAGCGAAAGGCCATCGAACTGCTCGGCGACAACCAGCAGGCCGTCGATGCCTTCACGGAGTCGCTGCACACGTTCGAGAACGGCGACGGCTGATCCCGCTATCTCACCACACATCTTCCCCGACCGGGCTCCCTCGCGGAGCCCGGTTTTTTGTTTGGGTTGGTCGGTCTTGGCGATCAGATGTGGGAATCAGATGTGGTTGTGGTGCGCGAGCCAGTGCTCGGCATCGATCGCCGCCTGACATCCCGTGCCCGCGGCCGTGATAGCCTGACGATAGAACGCGTCGGCGACATCCCCGGCCGCGAAGACGCCGGAGATGTTGGTTTCGGTCGATCGGTTGCGGAGTATCACGTAGCCCTTCTCGTCGAGGTCGATGCCGCTGTCGGCGAGGAACCCCGTCGCGGGTGTGTGCCCGATGGCGACAAAGAGCCCCCCGACTTCGAGTGTTGATACCTCGCCGGTTTGGGTGTCCTTGAGCTGGACGCCCGTGATGACCTCGTGGCCATGCTCATCCTTGGCGCTCAGGACATCGACGACCCCTTTGTTCCAGAGGACCTTGGCGTTCGGTTTTTCGAGGAATCGTTCCTGCATGATTTTGCTGGCACGGAGTTCGTCCCGGCGGTGGATGATGTAGACGGTCGAGGCGAACTTGGTGAGGTAGGTGGCTTCTTCCATCGCGCTGTCGCCGCCGCCGACGACCGCGAGTGGTTTGTCCCTGAACATGGGCAGGGCTCCATCGCAGACGGCACACGCGCTGACCCCGCCGCCGGAACGGGCAAGCCGCTGCTCGTTCTCGAGCCCGAGCCAGTTCGCCGTGGCGCCGGTGGCGATGATGATCGCATGGGCCAGGATGGTCTCGTCCTTGTCCGTGACGAGCTCGTGCGGCTTGGTATCGTGAAACGTGACCCGCACGATGTCGCGGGGCTCGACCCGTGTGCCGAATCGCTCGGCCTGCTTCTGGAACCGCTGCATCATCTCGGGGCCGGTGACACCATCGGGAAAGCCCGGGTAGTTCTCGACGTCGGTCGTCAGCATGAGCTGACCGCCGGGGAGTTGGATGGCGGGTGTCTGCTTGGCCACGCCTGTGTAGACGACCGGATCGAGGTTGGCGCGGGCGGCATAGATAGCGGCTGTCCACCCCGCAGGCCCGGACCCGATGATGACAACATTGTGAACATGGTCGGACATCGCGCGTTCTCTCCTTGCGAGGCTGGGCGTGGCCAACTTCCCCGGACCACGAGACTATTCCACTGAATACGGATTCATGGACGATGCTTATTCGAGCGATCCTTCTAGTTCGAGGTACTCCCGGAGCAAGCTAATGACCGGGGGCCAGATGAGGTAATCGCCCGCCGGCTCGATGCCGCTATCGGAAACGTC
>DRKT01000049.1 GCA_011053195.1 Phycisphaerales bacterium
ATCGGTGATGATTCGACCTTTGGTGATGAGCAGTGGCACAGTGAGCCTCCATTGGAGTGGAATTCCTTATGATTGTTCGGCATCCGTGAATGCGATATCGAGAACCTCGAGCATGAAGTCGGCATCTTTACGGGTGATGCACATTGGCGGCTTGATTCGCAGGACATTCCCGGCAAGGCCGCCCTTGCCGATGAGCAGGCCGAGGTCTTCGCTTCGTTCGTGTACGATGGCGGTCTTTACCGGAGATGGTGTCTTTGATTTTTTATCTTCGACGATCTCGACGCCGAGCATCAGACCTTGGCCCCGGACATCCCCGATGGTGGGATGTGATTTCTGCAACCCGACCAAGCCTTCTTTGAGGTATGAGCCGACGTCGTGGGCGTGCTGTTGGATGTTGTCTTCGAGTATGACGTTCAGCGTGGCGAGGCCCTGGGCACATGAGACGGGGTTACCGCCGTAGGTGTTGAAGTGCAGGCGTTGGGCGAGCGACTGGGCGATGTCGGCGGTCGTGGTGACAGCGGCGAGCGGAGCGCCGTTGCCGATGCCCTTGGCCATGGTGACGATATCAGGTGTGACGCCCTGGTTTTCAAATCCCCAGAAGGCTGTGCCGGTGCGGCCGAAACCGGTTTGGACTTCGTCTGAGATGCAGAGTCCACCGTGCTCGCGTACGGTGGCGTAGACGTGCTTGAGGTAGCCTGGTGGGAGTTCGACGGTGCCGCCGACGCCCTGGATTGGTTCGGCGATGAACGCGGCGAGTCTGCCGCTGGTGCTTGTTTTGATGAGATCGGTGACATCGGCGGCGTATTTTTCGCCGGCGTTTGGATCGTCATAGCCGTAGGGTCCTCGGTAGCGGTCGGGCATGGCGGCGTGATGTATTCCGAATCCCTGAGGTACGGGATATTTCCACGTGCTGAGCGAGGTGAGCCCAACGGCCGACGGGCTTGTGCCGTGGTAGCAGTTGCGCAGCGAGATGACATCGTAGTTGTCGGTGTGAAGTCTTGCCATCAGAATGGCAAGGTCGTTGGCCTCTGATCCGGCGTTGACAAAGTAGGTGACACCGAGGCCGCTGTTCTTTGGAAAGGTTGAGGCGAGTTTCTTCCCGAACTCGGCGATATTTGGATGGGTGTAGATTGTTGTGGTGTGCTGGAGTCGATCGTTCTGCTCGCGGACCGCATCGAGGACCTTTGGATGGCAGTGCCCGACGGAGACGGTGACAATACCTGCAAAGCCGTCAAGGTAGCGTTTGCCGGTTTCATCGAAGAGGTATTGCATGTGGCCTTCGACGATCATGACGGGTTCTTTGTAGTAGGTGACAAGGGCTGGCGTGAGAAATTCGCGGCGCATGTCAAGAACTTCGCTGCGAGAGGGGCCGGTATAGGGTCTGGGCGTATGGTCACAGGCCGGCAGGCTGGGCATGGTTTGCGTCATTTTGTGATCTCCGTATCGAATGCTTCCTGTGGTGCCGGCGTGGCACGACCGAACATAAACGCAGCGTACAGCACGACCGAGAGCAGAAGGCCCACAAACCATGCATAGACATAGATTTCATCAAAGAACGCTGGAAATATGGCGTTTTCTGTACCGGCGGTATTGGTCGCCGCGTTGATGAATCCCGGTAGGTTTGGCGCAATGGCCAGCGCCAAGACGATCATGGCGATCCAGTTGACCCCGGCGTATTGGCCTTTGTTATCGTAGAGGGCTTCGATATCGAGGCGTGTTTTTCTAAGGATGAAGTAATCGCAGATCATGATGCCGGCGATCGGGCCGAGCAGGGCGCTGTAGCCGATGAGCCATGTAAAGATGTAGTCGCTGAAATCGTTGATCAGTCGCCAGGGCATGATGGCCACGCCAATGAAGCAGGTGATCAGTGCGCCGGTGCGGAAGCTGATTTTGCTCGGGGCGATGTTGCTGAAGCCATTGGCCGGGCTGACGACGTTGGCCGCGAGGTTGGTTGAGAGGGTGGCCACGAGCAGGGCAAAGAGCGAGACCACGATCACGAGTGGTGAACCCAGCCTCGAGACGAGTTGTACCGGGTCCCAGATGGCCTCTCCGAAGACGATGACCGATGCCCCGGTGACGATGATGCTGATGAAGCAAAAGAGGGTCATGGTGGGCGGGAGGCCGAGGACCTGGCCGAGAACCTGGGCGCGTTGATTCTTGCAATATCGAGTGAAGTCCGGGATGTTCAGGCTGAGTGTAGCCCAGAACCCGACCATTGCGGTGAGTTGAGGAAAAAACACTTTCCAGAATTCGCCCGGCTTCTCGAATTTTGACTTGGAGTCAAAGAGGACGTGGTAGTCGTCCACTTTGATGAACGCCCAGACGAGCAGCGCCAGGCCGCAGGCGATGAGAAACGGCGCAGCGTACGACTCGATCCACTTGATCGAGTTGATCCCCCGAATGACAATAACGAGATGGAGCATCCAGAAGGCCAGAAAGCAGGCGAATTGCCAGCCGGTGATGCCGAGGAATGCGATCTGGTCGGTGGAGACATCTTCGTGTACGAGTTTGAGGGTGACAAGGATCGAGTAGAGGGCGGCCCCGCCGATCCAGCATTGGATACCAAACCAGCCACAGGCGACAAGAGCGCGTGCGATGGCTGGGATCTGTGCACCGGTTGTGCCGAAGCTGGCTCTGGCGAGGACAGGAAACGGGATGCCATACTTCGTACCGCCGTGGCCGTTGAGGATCATCGGGATGAGAACAATCAGATTGCCGAGCATGACGGTGAGAACGGCCTGCCACCAGCTCATGCCCTGACTGATCATGCCGGCGGCGAGCATGTAGGTTGGTATGCAGACGGCCATTCCGATCCAGAGCGCGGCGATGTTCCATGCCGACCAGTTGCGCCGCTCCGGTGGAACGGGATCAAGGTCGGCGTTGCGCAGTGCGTCAGTCATTGCTCAGCTTTCGTGTTCCTTAGATTGAACAGATGCCCGAATAGCTCTCGGGTCGGCGATCGCGATAGAACTGCCAGACATCGCGGACTTCCTTGATCATGTCGAGATCGAGATCGGCGACGAGAACCTCGTCATCATCGCGCGAGGCCTCGGCGATGATCTGGCCCCGGGGATTGCAGAAATAGCTCTGGCCGTAGAATTTTCCGATGTTCCATGGCGCCTCTTCGCCGACACGGTTGATGGCGCCAACAAAGTATTGATTGGCGACAGCGTGGGCGGGCTGCTCGAGTTTCCAGAGGTATTCGCTCAACCCAGCGACGGTGGCGCTGGGGTTGAAGACGATCTCAGCTCCGCGGAGCCCGAGCTCACGGGCGCCTTCGGGGAAGTGTCGGTCGTAGCAGATATAGACACCGATCCGACCGAACTTGGTTTGGAAGACGGGATAGCCGAGGTTGCCCGGTTTGAAGTAGAACTTCTCCCAGAACCCCGGATGACAGTGCGGGATGTGGTGCTTGCGGTATTTTCCGAGGTATTTTCCGGTCTCGTCGATGACGGC
>DRKT01000050.1 GCA_011053195.1 Phycisphaerales bacterium
GCCGCCGGCGATGTATGGCGGGAACTCCCACCCGAGCATCAGAATCCGCATCACCCACCACTCCGCTTGATTGATTGTCTAGTCGTCGCTCTGATTCATATCCCCGAGTTGCCGGAAGCACGCCTCGTAGCCGAGTAAAAACTGGGCAGCCCTCTCAGCGACAGCCTCTCCCTCAAGACCCTCGACCGGGATTGGAGATTCGAATGTGAACCGCATGGCCTCGGATCGGAAATGGCGGTAGGTCGGCTCGGCGCCCTCGTAGCCCAACTCGGCGAGCTCATCATCGAGCAGTTCTTCCAGGGCATCGCCCGAGTTCATCAGGGCCGCCTCGATGGATTCACTCAGCCAGCGGTCCTCCATCTCGAGCGAAACACGCAGGCCGTCGTCCCGCATGGCCAGCCGGTAGGTCGCCGGCTCGGCCGACCCCTTGGCCTGACAGATCAGCGAATCGCCCTCGCGGGTCACGGAATCAAACACCCCGGCCTGCTCGGCGCGAGTCCGAACCTGATCCAGAACCGATCGAAAATCGACCCCTGTGCTGCCCATGACACCCTCCATCGGCCCGGATGAACGCTGCGAACGCGGGCCCTCGGGCAACACTAGCGTTGGTTCCTCGCCGGGGCGGGGTCGATTGCCGAAGTTCAGGGCGTATACTGGTCACCCGAGCCTGCATGTCGGGCCCATGCCCAGGTGGCGAAATTGGCAGACGCGCTACCTTGAGGTGGTAGTCCTGGAAACAGGGTGGAGGTTCGAGTCCTCTCCTGGGCACTTTGGCCGGCGATCGCCGGCCTCTTTCTTGCGCGGACCCAACCATGAACCCGGCCACGAGCCCCGGCCATGATCGGGATCGCTCGGTCCCCTTCTCCTGGTGGCCAAGGTGCACGACCCGTACAGAAGGCACAGATGCGATTCTGTGCGTCTCGGACATTCGCTTTCAAGTCGGGTCCGCCGATGCTCGATCAACTCCACCGGATGCACCCCGGGGCAAGGACGCCCGAGGGCCTGAGCACCAGACGAGGCAAACCGATGGACGCACAATACATCACCCCTTTCATCCAAAGCATCCAGAATGTCTTCACGACGATGCTTCAGGTTCCCGTGACGATCAACGCTCCCACGATCAAAACCGATCGGACCGCGAGCTATGACGTCTCGGGCATTATCGGGATGTCGGGCGATGTCGTCGGGTCGGTGGTGCTGAGCTTCCCGAAGGTGACAGCCCAGAAACTCGTCGCCTCGTTCTGCGGCATGGATCTGCCCGCCGACAGCCCGGACTTTGCCGACGCGATCGGAGAATTGGTCAACATGGTTTCAGGCTGCGCCAAGGGCATGTTCGTGGACAAGGATGTCTCGATCAGTTGTCCGAGCGTGGTCATCGGCGCGGACCACTCGATCAACGTCCGCAGCGACACGCCCTGCATCAGCATACCGTGTTCGACCGACCATGGCGATCTGGCCATCGAGATCGCGATCAAGGAATCGGCCTCGGCCGAGAATGCCAACCCCAAGAGTCAGGCCGCCTGAGCGGCATTCAGACGGAGCTTCGAGTTATGAGAATTCTGCTTGTTGATGATTCCAAGACCATGCGTTCGATCCAGAAGTCGGTCCTCGCGCAGATCGGGCACACCGAGATCGAAGAGGCGTGCGACGGTCAGGATGCCCTCAGCAAGGTCGGCGCCTTCCAGCCGGAGTTGATGCTGGTCGACTGGAACATGCCCAACATGGACGGGATCACCTTCGTCAAGCACATCCGCCAGACAGACAAGACGACGCCCATCATCATGGTGACGACCGAGAGCGAGAAGACCCGGGTCATCGAGGCGATCAAGGCCGGCGTGAACAACTACGTCGTCAAGCCCTTCACGCCCGACGCCCTCAGCCAGCGGATCAACGAGACGCTGAACAAGAAGGCCGCCTGAAGGGCCCCTTCGAGCACCCAACCCCATGCCGACCAGCGATGAAAACGCGGTGCATGTCCGGATCTCCGCGGATCGGTTGCAGGCGATCGTCGAGGTCGAACCGGGCACCGCGCGAGAGTTCGTCACCGACGAGGTGATCCTGGCGATCGCGCTGAGCCAGTCGATCCAGCAGAGCAGCGAACTCAACCGGCTCATCGCCCGGGCGGTCAAGGCGTACGACCCGGACTCGACCGAGCCCTTCGAGGCTGTCATCGCCGAGGGCACCCCGCCCGAGATGGGCCGCCATGGCGAGTTCAATCTCGAACCGGATCTCCAGCAGATCTACGAGCAGATCCAGGCACGCGAATCCGAGGAGGGCGAGCCCGAAGAGCCCGAGAACGATCAGACCGAGCCTCAGGACCACCACGAGCGCACCATGCTCATGATCGTCAAGCCCGGTCAGCAGCTCGGCACGATCACCCCCCCCACCGACGGCGTCGACGGTGTGGATGTCAGCGGAAAAACAATCGCCTCCAAGCCGGGCAAGCCACCGATCGAGGAGTTCGACCCCGAGTCGATCGAGCACCGTGACGATCACACCGTTGTCGCCAGGATCGGCGGCCAACTCCTCATCCAACAGGGCAAAATCCGGATCAACCCGACACTCGAGATCAAGGGCACGGTCGATTTCTCGACCGGGAATATTCACTTCCCCGGGAATATCGAGATCAGGGAAGGTGTCCGCGACTGCTTCGTCGTCGAGAGCGGCGAATCGATCACGGTTGTGGGCCTGGTCGAAGCAGCCACGCTGAAAGCGGGCAAGGACATCGTGCTCAAACGGGGCATGGCCGCCCGCGACAAGGGACTGGCCGAGGCCGGGCGTGACCTCAACGCCCACTACTTGGACAATGTTTCGGGCAATGCCGGGCGGAACCTGCTGATCGAGAAGGAACTCACCAACAGCAGCATCACCGTGGGCGAAAAAACGATCGCGCCATCGGCGACGATTGTCGGAGGCGAGTTGATCTGCGCCGGTGCGTGCGAGGTCGGGCAGATCGGAACCGAGGCCGGCGCCCACACGGTCATCGCGCTCGGCCGAATCGACAGCGTCGAATCGCTTATCAAGGAGGCACTCGAGCTGATCCCAACGCTCAATGAGCGTGCAGCCAAGGCAACCGAACAGCTCGAACAGGTCAAATCGTCCTCATCGGTGCTTTCCGCCAAGCAGGCCGAGATCGTCACCGAGCTTCAATACAAAGCGATGGAAGCCCAAGCCAAGATCAAACCCCTCAAGCGGGCACTGACGCTGGCCAACACGGTCATCACCGAACGGGCCGAGCCTCGGCTGGTCGTTCAGTCCATGCTGTGCCAGGGCGCCGAGATCCGGGCCTGCGGCCGACGGGCAACCGTCACCACCACGATCAAAGGACCCGTGTGTATCGCCCTGACCGATTCGGGCGAGTTTCAGCTCACCGATCTGAATACGAACTCGGTCCTGGCCATGGACCAGTTCGCCACGATCGATGATGACCCCACCGCCTTTGACCGCCGAACCCTCGATGCCGAACTGAAAATCGCAGCCTGAGCCGACGGACTGGACAAACCGCCCCGCCGGCCTCACAATCAGCCACGTTGGGCGCCACACGAAAGCCAATTCGTTGCCGGATCGTCGTCTCGGTGCTCGCGGGGGTTTCGTGGGTCGGGCTGTCGGCGGCTGTCGGTCTTCGTCCCGCGATCCCCGGGCAGATCCAGCCATCCGACACCTCCGGGCGCAGCGCCACGGTTGTGCTGCACGACGGGCAGGTCATCACCGGCATCCTCGTCGAAGAATCCAAAGACTCGATCACACTGCTCATCAATGGCATCCGTACCACCATCGACGCGAGGCGCATCCGCGAGTCGTACATCCAGCCCCCGATCGAAGAACGCTATAAGGCTGTCCGCGCCACCATCGAGGATGACGATTCCGAGCAACTCCTTCAGCTTGCGCGGTGGCTCATCGAAAAGGGGCGATCCGATCTGGCTTTGCCCGAGCTCGAGGGCGTGCTCCGGTACGAACCGTACAACGAGCTGGCCAAGAAGCTCCACACCATCGCCCAGCAGAACCTCAAACTGCTCGAAACGCGCGGAGATGACGGCGCCCGGACCGATGACAACCCGGACGAGCCACGTACGCATCGGCCCGAAACGGATGAGCAGTTCCCGCTGCTGAGTGATGAAGACATCAACATCATGCGGGTCTGGGAAATCGACCTCAACGACCCGCCGAGGCTGACCATCGACCGATCAACGATCGAGGCGGTGCTGGTGAAGTTTGCGGACCACCCGAAAGTGCCCGAGACAGCTGCGGGCCGGGCGGCCCTGCTGAGCGCCGAGCCGATCGACCAACTCCGGTTCCTGTTCGATATCCGGGCCCGCGACTACTACGACCAGGTGTCTGTGCTCGAGGACCCCAAATCGATCAAGCTGTTCCGGGAATCGGTCTACCGCACGTGGCTTCGCAACTCGTGCGCGACCGCCCGATGCCACGGCGGTCCGAATGCCGGCCGGCTTCGGCTCCCGATCGGGAAGTCGATGCAGCCGAACCTGTACTACACGGATCTGCTGATCCTCGAGCGTTATCGGACGGACTCCGGTCTGCCTCTGATCAACTTCCAGGCCCCCGCGGAGAGCCTGCTGCTGAAAATGGGCCTGCCCCGTCGGGAGACATCGACGCCCCACCCCGAGGCCCGTGGGTGGCGTCCTGTGTTTCGCGGTGTGAACGACCGGAACTACCGCCGGGCGGTGGAATGGATCACCTCGATGTGGACCCCGCGTCCGGACTATGGGATCGACTATGATCCCCCGACCGCCCTGACGCCCGACGCCGAGGCGGCCGACGATGGCCGATGATCCCGAATCGAACCGGACCACCAGAATCGGGTGGTGCATGTCGCAGGGATCTGGCGCCAACGATCAGGACAGACAACCCCGAAGCCGACCCGGAGTGATCCCCATGCCTTCCCGCCAGCCAAAGTTCCGCCAGACCCGTGCCCGTCTTTCGTGTGTCTTGCTTGCATCGGGGCTTGTCGCCCTGACGGGCTGTCTCGAGGAGGACGAGGTTGGGCCAACACTGGCCCAGGCATCATCGAGGCTTGAGACACTCGGGGCTGCGGGAACCGCGATCCCGGGCGATGAATTTCGGGTCAGCGAATACAAGGCCGTCATCGCAACACTCAAGCCGATCGCCGGCAAGGGGTCCAAGTCGCAACAGGCGGCTGCCAACCTGCTGATCGCCAGCGCCCAGCGTGGTCTGGCGCAGGATCAGTCGGCCAAGCTGGGGGTTGTGGACCAGCGTCTGTACGATCAGTCGGCGCTGCTCAGTACGACACTTTCGCAGTGGAACAAACTCAACAGCATGGCGCAAGCGGTTGAGTCGTCCGATTACAGCCGGGAACTGGCAAGCATCAAAGCAAAGATCAAAGAGCGAGAGGCTGCGATCCAGGCCGAGACCGAAGCAACCGAACAGGTGCGCCAGCGCGTGGCGGAGTTGATGCAGTTGGCCGAGCAGGAAGCGCAGGCCGCGGCGCTGATCCGCGAGGAGGTCGATGAACTGCGCACCCGGGCGGACAAACTCCCCGCGGATGAGGCCCTGCCGCTATTCGAGCAGGCGGCGACGCTCCGTCGCGAGGCGGATGCGCACGACGTCGAGGCCGAACGCCGCCGGGCCGAGGCCGATGTCATCCGACCCGAGATCCGCGACCATGAACTCGAAACGAATCGGCTGACCGAGCAGCGCGATCTGCTCCTCACCACAATCGAGGAACTCAACACAAAGTCACAATCCGACTCGACCGAGGCGTCGATGCTGCGCCAGAAGGCCCTGACTGTTGCCGACTCCATCAGGGATCTCGTTTCCCAGATCGAGCAGATCCGCACCGACGATGCGACCCCGGCAATGGAGGCCGCCAGAAGTGCCTACAACGCGGCCCTCGCATCGGCGAACAAGGCGCGATCGGGTGATAGTTCCGGCGCCAAACTCGCAGCGGCTGAAATCAACCACGAACTCGGCAATGTCCTGATGTCGCACGCAGCCGCCCTCACCTTCAGCGCGACCGCGATCGATCACATCGCCACCGCAGCCGACCCACTGCCCTCGAACGACCTCTATGTCACCGCTGCCGCTGCATTCAGGCAGGATGGCGAGGCCGCGAACGATGCGGCAACCGAGGCATTCAGAGCGGCCCGCGATGCGTATCAGGGTCTCTCATTGCGGGACGAAGCCGGCGAACGGATCGACCGTGTTGTTCAGGAACTCGATGCCCTGCTTGGTGCCGACAATGCTGCCACACCGGAAGACGTGATCCCGGATGCCGACGCACCGCTGCCCGAAACGGAAAACTCCCCGGTTGAGACCTCGGGCGAACAGGCGGCACCAGTCGAGGCCGAGGACAACGGCGACGGCTGATCGGGTACCCTTGCCGCACACCCCCGAATCAGGAACCCCGTAATGGCCGATCCAAGCAGGATGATTGAGGGTCCGAAACTCCCCGAGGTGCTCATGCACCTGCACCGCCCA
>DRKT01000051.1 GCA_011053195.1 Phycisphaerales bacterium
AAGCGTCGGCGGCGAGTTCCGCCGCATCCAGATGACGCCCGATCTCCTCCCCGCCGATGTCCTCGGCGTCAGCATCTACGAGGAGGCCACCCGCGAGTTCAAGTTTCGTCCGGGACCGATCTTCGCCAATGTCCTGCTGGCCGATGAAATCAACCGCACCCCACCGCGCACGCAGAGCGCGATGCTCGAAGCGATGAACGAGGCCGCGGTCACCGTCGACGGAATCACCCACCCCATCCGACCGCCATTCTTCGTCGTGGCGACCCAGAACCCTTCTTCATTCCATGGCACCTATCCGTTGCCCGAGAGCCAGCTCGATCGATTCCTCCTCCGCATCAGTTTGGGCTACCCGGAGCCGACCGATGAGATCCGCGTGATCCAGGAACGCCCGTCGACCACATCCCTGCCCTCGCTCAAACCAAGCCTCACGCTCGAAGAAGTCATGACGCTGCAATCCACGACCGATGAAACCCGGCTCGAACCCCCGATCGCGGCCTACATCCAGGCCCTTGCTCAGCGGAGCCGATCCATCACCGAACTCTCGCTCGGGCTCTCGACCCGAGGTGCTCTTGCGGTCGCGCAGGCCTCACGTGCCACCGCCAGACTCCATGATCGTGATTATGTCATACCCGAAGACGTCACCGAGCACTTCATCGCCGCAGCCGCACACCGGCTCAGCCCACGCGATCCCGCCCTGATCAGTGATGCACATGCCCTCGAGCACATCGCACAGGACATCCTGCACTCGGTCCCATCGCCAATCTGATTCGCTCATCATCCACGGGCAAACGACGGCGCCAGTCCTGACGTGTCTGTCTCCGTTCGGAGCTGAACATACTGTGCGAGTGCCTGCACAGGATGGATCGCCTCATGCTGGGCACCGTCACGAATCTGATGCCGGCACGAGGTCCCCGGCGCCACGACCAGATCGGCCTCGCCCCGCTCCCGAACCGCGGGGAGAAGCGTCAATTCCCCGATTTTCATGGATAAATCGAACCTGTCCCGTGAAAAACCAAAGCCGCCGGCCATACCACAGCACCCGGTTTCAAGCTCGACAAGCCGATCTCCGAATGCCCGCCGAAGCACCCCGGCGGACGACTCCATCCCCCACAGCGCCTTCTGGTGACAATGCCCGTGCAAGAGCACCCGCCCTGTGGGAGCCGAGAATTGTGGACGATGCGGATGCCGGTCCCACCGCTCATGCAAAAACTGTTCCACCAGAAAGCTCTTGGTTGCGATCCGCTCACGCCGGCCCCGATCGGTTTCGCACCGCAGGCTGAGCCATTCATCGCGGATCGCCGACAGACACGAAGGCTCAGCAACCAGCACCGCCTCCGGCTGCTCCCGCTCGATGATGCGTTCCAGATGAGAAACCATGCGATCCACACCTCGGATCGCACTTGGAAGCAAACCCGTGGATATCGCCGGCCTCTGGCAACACCCCACATCCGCAAGAACCACGCGATACCCGAATGCCTCAAGCACCCGCCTCGCATCAAGACCAATCCCCGTCTCGCTGAACATCGAGAAACAGTCGCCGAAGAACACCACCGTCGGCACCGCAGTCGATCGGTCCATCGGTGGCGGCATCACACGGTGCAAGGGTCGGCGAAACTCAGGGAACGATCGCTGAGGCGAGAATCCCATCGCTGAACCAATCATCCACCGGCCGATTCCTGAATCGGAAAACCTCCGGCTCAGGCTGGGTGTCATCGACGCCAAACGGGCCAGCACCCTGTACCGGCCGAGCAGTCTGGCTCGAAGTGGAGCATGACCGAGCGCATATCGTTGGGCGGTGAACTCCGCCTTGAGTCGGGCCATATCCACACCGCTTGGGCATTCGCTCTTGCACGCCTTACAACTCAAACACAGATCCAGCGTGCGGATCGTTTCGGCATCGTTCCAGTCCAGCGGATCGGATCCAAACTGCCCGGAAAGCGCGAGCCGCAGCGCGTTGCCCCGTCCGCGGGTCGAATCCCGCTCCTCAAGTGTGGCCATGTACGACGGACACATCGTGCCACCCTCGCGCTTTCGGCACACCCCCGCTCCGTTGCAGCGTTCAACAGCTGCGCCAAAGCCCTCCTGCTCGTCATAAAGGAAATACGTCTCGACGTGGGGGCTTGGAATGTCGTGCCCCTTTGGGCGAATTCGTGTGCGTTCAACGATCGACTCGATCGGCCCGGGCGAAACGATGTTGCCGGGGTTGAGCAGGCCATCGGGATCGAACAATGCCTTGACCTCGCGGAACGCACCCATCAATTCCGGACCAAAGTGCCGTTCGAGCAGTGGGCCGCGTGCCCGGCCGTCGCCGTGCTCGCCGGACATCACACCACCCAACTCGCCCGCGAGATCCGCCACGCGCACCGCGATATCAAGCATCGCTTCACGATCATCCTCTCGGCGAAGATTCAGCAGCGGCCGAACGTGCAGCACACCGACCGAAGCGTGCGCATAAAACGCGGCCCGCGTGCCATGCTCCTCGACGATCGCCCGAAACCGCCGCACAAACTCGCCCAAACGCTCGACCGGAACGACATTGTCCTCAACAAAGCCGATCGGCTTGCGATCGCCGGCAATGGCGTGCAGCAGAGGCTCGCCCGCCACCCGTAGTCGACGCATCGCATCGATCGAACCCGGGTCCATCATCAACACACCCGGCGCCTCACGAGTCCGCTCGCGCACTTCTGCATGCTTCTGCTCGAGTGTGCGCTGCTCATGCTCAAGAAATTCGACAAACAGAACCGCTCGCAGCGGCCCCGATCTCGGCGCCGGCAACAGGTCAAGCGTCGGACGCAATGCAGGGTTGTGCGATGCGGTTTCGAGAATCAGGTCATCGAGCAGCTCAACGGCGCTCGGCTTCGTTTCCAGCAGTCTCGGCACCGCCTCGACCGCTGAGTCCAGCGAATCAAACCCCAGCACAACAAGACCGGAACAGGCCGGAATGTGGTGGAGCCGGAGCGTAGCGCCGAGTGTGATCGCCAGCGTCCCTTCCGAGCCGCAGAGCACATCGGTCAGGTTGACTTCCTCGATCGGATCGCCGCGTTTCATGGATTTCAGGATCGAATCGAGCCCGTACCCCGCATTCCGCCGAAGCGTTTTCGGGAATTTCTCCTCGATCAGACGCCTGTGCCGGCGAACGATGTCGATCACGCCCTCGGTCAGCCGACGAGCGACGGGATCTTTCTTCGCCGCGGCCTTGTGAATGGCAACCCGCTCTCCGCTGGCCAGAAGCGCATCAATGGCGTCTATATTCTCGCTCGTGCGCCCATACCGGATGGACCGTGTGCCGGCGGCATTGTTGCCGATGCACCCACCGATATTGGCCTGCCGAACCGTTGCCGGGTCGGGGGCGAAGAACAGCCCCGTCGGTTTGAGATAGCGGTTGAGCTGGTCAACGGTCATCCCCGCATCAACCTCACACGTCTTCTGCTCCACTGATACCTTGCGCACGGCTCCACAGTTCACCGAGAGGTCGAGCACCACCGCCTCATTCGTGCACTGCCCCGCCAGACTCGTTCCGCCGCCCCGAGGCAGTATCGGAAGTCCGTGGCCGGCGCAATAGCGAACCGCCGCGATGACATCCTCGATCGAGTCGGGAATCACCACACCCAGCGGCTCGACCTGGTAGATCGAGGCGTCCGTCGCGTACAACATCCGATCATGCAGACCGAATCGAACTTCGCCGGCGACCGCGCGTGCCAACCCGCGGGCGAGCTCATCCCGCCTGGCTGCAAGGTCCGCAAAGGTGTCGGGTTGGAGAATCGGCAGGTGGGTCATGGCGTACCCGGCATGGTACCGCACCGGGAAATCGTGCGGCAGATGAACCGATCAAGCCGATGCGCTGTCTATGCCCGCGGATAGTTGAGACCACACCCCAAGGAGATCACCAATGCGTGCGATGCTCATCTCGATGATGCTCACCAGCGGTCTGGCGTGCTCGATCGCCACAGCCAATGCCGAACCAAATGAAAGCCTGCCGATCTCGGCGATCACGCTCTATCGCTCCGGCGTGGGCTCGTTTGAGCGCCGTGGGACCGTGACGGGTAACACCTCGGTCGACCTGCGGTTCAAGGCCGAGCAGATCAACGACATCCTCAAATCCCTTGTCGTACTGGATTTCGATGGCGGACGGGTCGGTGCGGTTTCGTACTCCGCCGATGAGCCCATCAGCCGGAAACTGGAATCCCTCGGGCTGAACCGTTCGAATCTGACACTCGGCCAACTCCTCGGCAAGTTTCAGGGTGCGGAGATATCAATCGAAACAACCAATGGCCCCATCACCGGCCGAATTCTGGGGGTCGAGATCCACACCACCCGCTCTGAAGACAACACCGTCACCCAGCAGGAACGCTGGCTCAGCGTGATGACCGCGGATGGATTCGTCACCGTTCGAGAGCCGGACATCAGATCGGCCAGACTGCTCGACCCGGAGCTTCAGCACGATCTCACGGATCTGCTCATCGCGCTCAGCAATCAGCGGACCGAGCAATCACGCATCGTCGGGATCGACTTGCACGGCTCGGGCGAACGGCGGATCATGGCGGCCTACGTTCAGGAAACCCCGATCTGGAAAACAACATACCGCCTCGTCCTCCCAGAAAAGGAAGGCGACGACTTGCACATCGAGGGCTGGGCCATCGTCGAGAACACGACCGACCAGGACTGGGAAGATGTCTCACTCTCACTCGTCGCGGGTCAGCCGGTTGGGTTCCGAATGGATCTGGCCAAGCCGTTGTATCTGACAAGGCCGGAACTACCCGTTCCGGTGGAATTGGCAGCAGCACCGAAAGCCTACGAACGGGGAACCATGGGCCTGATGATGGCAACGGCAGACGCTGCCCCTATGGAACAAGAGGAACGGCTCCGATACCGCGCAGACAAGGCTGCCCGAAGTGAGGCTGCCCTCGGAAACATCGTATTCGAGGCCGGCACAAGCATGAGCGAGATCATGGCAAGCAGCACACAGGCCATGGCATCCAGTGGGGACGAAGGCGAAGTCTTCTTCTACAAGCTCGACAACCCCGTCTCCATTCAGCGTCAGCAATCCGCGATGATCCCCATCATCACCGGACCGATCGAAGGGCGACGGGTCAGCATCTTCTCGCCGGACACCTCGGGGACGCACCCGTACCGCGGCATCGAACTGACCAACTCAACCGGGCTCAAACTCATGCCCGGGCCGCTGAGTGTGTACGACAGCTCCGTCTTCGCGGGTGATTCACAGATCGGATACATCGGCGATGGCGAACACCGCATGCTTGCCTATGCCGTCGATCTCGATCTCGACATCATCAGAAACACCATTCAGGAATCGAACGTGCGTCGTGTGCGCATTATCGATGGCGTAATCCAGCAAACCATGAGCATGGAACAGCACGCCGAGTTCACACTTGACAATCACGATACCAAACGCGACCGAACGGTTGTTGTGGAGGTGCCTCGGCTTGATGGATGGGAACTGATCTCGAAGACCAAACCCTACGAAACAACAGCAAATCTCTACCGCTTTGAAATCGCAATGGGTTCCAATGCGACGAAGAAACTGGAAGTCACCCAGCAGCGCACACAATCGACATCGCTTGCCCTGACTTCGATGAATCTCGAAACACTCATCAGCTATCAGCGTCAGGGCGCTGCCTCACAGGAGATTGTCGACGCGTTCCGAGGCTACCGAACCCGGCGGGCTGCCGTTGAAGAAGTGAAACATAAGATCGCCGACAACGAAGCCGAAACGGAGCGCATCACCAAGGACTCGATGCGGATCCGCGATCTGATGCGGGCTGTCAGCCGACAGGACGCGCTGTACAGCCGATACCTCAAGCAGCTCGAAGCACACGAAGACCGTATAGACGCGTTGCGCCGCGAACGTGAGAGCCTGAAGGTTGAACTGAACCAAAAGCAGCGGGATTTGGATCTGTATGTACGGACGCTCCGCGTGGAGTGAGGGCCGGGCTTAGTCGCCGCCGCCGCGACCGCTGGCGCGGTCTTCGAGATCCCATGGAATAGCGCTGATCTCGTTGTTCTGGACAACCACGTTGTACCACGGGCGGAGGTAGGAGTTGACACCTCGATCGACCTTGGTTCGGTTGGCGGGTCGGCCGTTGTCGCCCTCGTTGACGAAGATGTTGTCGGTGACATTGCTGCCGGTGGTCGTCTCAACCAGACCGAGTCTCGATGGGTCCGGCCTGTTCGAGAACGCAACGGACAGATCGCCAAAGCCGATGTTCCCGCTCCATGAAGTCCTGGGATCGGTAAACTCGAGGGTGTTGGAATCGTTGCCATTGGCCAGCCCAACCGTCTTGATGACCCACTCGTTGTCGCTGCCGAGCGTGTAGATGGTGCCTCGATTGCTCATCAGAGCGACATCCGAAGTGGCATTCGAGCTCCACATCTCACGTCGCGCACCGAAGGGAGGCAGGTAGGCGTATGAGTTGTTGCCTTTTTCGGATCGGCGTCCCCGGCCGGTGCCGGTGGCGCCCATGCCGTCCTCATCGGTGACGCCCGCGAAACCGGGGTCCCATTGGGCGAACTCCGGTTTCTCGGCCTGCTGGGGTCGCTCTTTCTCATAGCGGGTATCGACTTCGACCTCGACATTGGTCTCGAGCGGGCTGACGAGATCCTCCGGCTGAAGATGATCGTTCCAGATCAGAATGCTGAGAATGTTGCCGGTGTTGTCCTTCTCGCGGGCGTTGGTCGCCTTGACCGTCGAGTCGGAGCTGTCGAGGAGGCTCGGCAACGGGAAGTAGCCATCGTTCGCACCAGCCCAGACGTTCATGGCCTGCAGCGTACTGCGGATCTGCGCCGCATCCTTGGCCTTCTTCGAGGCCTCCTTGGCCTTACTGAGGGTCGGAACAAGGATGCCGATGAGCAGCGCAATAATGGCGATCACCACGAGCAGCTCGACGAGTGAGAATCCGGTCCGGGTGCGTTTGATCATCGTTGGGCCCTTCTGTATGGCCGAGGTCTGCCCGTTCGGCATTGGCCCGGCTTGAAACAAAGCGAGGCCCCCAGCCTTCGCCGGGGGCCTCGGAAAGAATCAGATCACAGGATCACGATCCATGGCTGGAATCAGTCCTGCCAGACGGTGATCTCTGAGCCATCTTGCTGGGCCTCGCTGATCATCTTCAGCAGAGCGTTGCGGAAGTCGAGCGGCTGGTTGCGCTGATTGGAGTTGCTCCGAAGCGTGTACGAACTGCCCGTGCTCGGGGTCGTGTATATGCCCGTGGAATCATTTTCCGAAGCGAAGATGTTGTCGTTGACGGTGAAGGGGTTCGTTCCACTCGTGTCGCTGATGGTCAGCGTGATGCCATCGGGATCGGGACGATTCTCGAAGTTGACGTGGTTGTCGTTGTAGGCGATGTTGCCTTCCCATGTGGTCCGGCCGCCGTGGATCAGCAGCGTGTTGGAACCGAGGCCTTCGAGGTCCGAAGTGTCCGTGCCGCGGAGTCTCCACGTGGCATCGGCGGTGCCACCGCTCTGCTGCTCGAAGATCGGGCCGCGGTTGCCAATGATGGCTTCCGAAGCGCGATAGGTGTTGCTCCACTGCCCACGGCGACCACCGAAGGGCGGTGTGTGGGCATAGGACATGTTGGAAATCCCCGGAACGCCGTTGCCGACAACGACTTCGAGCGGGGTGCCCTGGAACTTCGGATCCCAGAGAGCACGGTTCACGTCAACCGCACCATTCGGCTTTTCGGTCTCATAATCCTCATACACCACGATGGTGGAGTTGTTCGACTCGGCCGGGCTCACCATGAGCTCGGTCGTGACGAAGCCTTCCTGGATCAGCGGCGAGAACAGATTGCCGGTGGTGTTCTTGGCCTGCTTGAGCTCGGCAACGGTGGCATCCGACCGGTCAATCTTGCTCGGAAGCATGTACTCATCGTCGTTGTTGCCGGCCCAGAGGACCATGCCGGAGTGGATGCCGCGGACCTGAGTGGCATCCTTGAGCTGACGGGCCGAGGCGCGGGCTTTGCCCAACGCCGGAAGCAGAATGCCGATCAGCAGTGCGATGATGGCGATCACCACCAGCAACTCGATCAGCGTAAACGCGCGATTCTTGCGAATCTCCATAACAAGTCTCCTAACACTCTGGATGGTCGATTCTGAAATGCAGACCATCCGATTCCACCCGGCGCGACCATTGCAGCCACGCCGATTCTCGATCAGCACGAAGGCCAACCGGCCCCCGGCACCCGCGTTCCGGAATCCATGCACACCCGGCACAGACCCCACGCGGGATTTTCGAGTTGTCGGTGAAACGTTGGGACCTGACAGAGATCGGTCACAAATCGGCGGAACTCCGCCAACATGAGGGCATCAAGCATTCCTCCGCTCGGCCCAACATCACACCAGCCCAAACCGTCTGGGCATCATCTTCTTCGTAATCCTATCCGCCGACTTTTATGGGGCGGTCGCAGATCACTCCGAGAGTTTAGTATACGTCTGAGACGATCGCAAGTTCGCCCATCTCAACACCCCCAGAACGAGGGAAACATGATCGCCACCCTAATACATACTGAACAGCTTGTCGCCAAGGCCGGGTTTGTTCTGCCGAAGCCGGCCAAGCCGATCGCATCGTACGTCCCGGCCCGCCGGGTCGGCGAACTGGTCTTTGTCAGCGGGCAGATTCCCGTGATCGATGGCCGATTGATCGCCGAGGGGACCGTACCGAATGAGGTTGATGTTGAGACCGCGATCAAGTGCGCCCGGCAGTGCGTGCTGAATGCCATTGCTGCGGTCTACACCGCGATCAAGCCGGAGGAAGGGATCGATCAGATCGTCCGGCTCGGCTGCTTCGTGGCGTCGGTGCCGGGCTTTGTCGACCAACCGAAGATCGCCAACGGGGCCAGCGAATTGCTGGTGTCGGTCTTTGGCGAGCCGGGCAAGCATGCGCGGGCGGCTGTGGGCTGCATTGCCCTGCCCATCAACGCACCCGTGGAAATCGAACTGATCGCCCAGATTGGACGGGCCTAGGAGTCGAAGGCCTTGGCATAATCGGCAAGAAACTTCTCGAGGCCGATGTCAGTCAGCGGGTGCTTGAGCAGTTGTCGAATGACGTTCATCGGAACGGTGGCGACATCGACGCCGGCCAAGGCGCAGTCGACCATGTGTTTCGGATGGCGGATCGAGGCGGCGAGGATCTTGGTCGGGAATCCATAGTTGTCGTAGATCGCACGGATCTTGGCAATCAGATCCATGCCGTCTTCGCTGATGTCATCCAGCCGGCCGATGAACGGGCTGACGAGAAACGCCCCGGCCTTGGCGACGAGCATGGCCTGCATGGGCTGGAAACAGAGAGTCATATTGGTCCGGTGTCCCTGGTCGGTCAGGGCTTTGCAGGCCTTCAACCCGGCGATCGTGCAGGGAAGCTTAATGACGATGTTTTCGGCGATTGCCGCCCGGTCCTTGCCCTCGGCGACCATCCCGTCAAAGTCGGTCGCGATGACCTCCGCCGAGACGGGCCCCTTGACCACCTCGCAGATCTCGTTCAGGCGGTGGGCATAATCGACGCCCTCCCTGGCGATGAGGGATGGGTTGGTGGTGACGCCGTCGAGAATGCCGAGATCGTTGGCTTCGCGGATTTCGTCGATGTTTGCGGTGTCGATGTACAGTTCCACGGGTATGCTCCGGTTGGTGGTTGGCAAACTCTAGCTGACCCGCTCGGGCTTGGGCAGCAGGGCTTTCAGGTCCCGTCGAATGATCTTGCCGATCGGATTGCGGGGCAGGGCCTTGATGATGTGAACCTCGCGCGGCGCTTTGTAGCCGGCGAGGAACTGTCGGCACCATGTCCGAAGCTCGTCGCCGGTGACGGATTGGTCTTCGAGCAACTCCACAAAGGCGACAATAACCTCGCCCCGGAGCGGGTCCTGAACGCCGATCACGCCGCTGGCGTTGACGGCCTCGTGTTTGTTGAGGACTTCTTCGACTTCTCTTGGGAAGACGTTTTCGCCGCCAACGATGATCATTTCCTTGATCCGCCCGGTGATGTAGAGGAATCCCTCCTCGTCGATTTTCGCCATGTCTCCGGTCTTGAGAAAGCCCTGGTTGTCGATGGCTTCGCTGGTGGCTTCGGGCTGGCGGAAGTAGCCGGCCATCAGGTTGGGTCCCTTCATGCGCAGCTCACCCTCAGCACAGACGGGCAGCTCCTGCTCGGTTGCCGGATCGACCACGCGCTGAATGACGCCTACCAACGGCTTGCCGACCGAATGAACCTTGTATTGACCGGGCAGCGCGAGGTTGGTCGCGGGCGACACCTCGGTCATGCCATAGCCTTCGCAGATCGTGACATTAAACTTCTCACGGAACCTCGTCAGGGTGGCATCCGGCAGCGGCTCAGCGCCGGAAACCATGAGCCGCATGCTGGCCAAATCCTCCGGCGTGCCCTGCTTGGCCGCGATAAGCGCGTTGTACATGGACGGGATACCGACAAATGCGGTAGCGCCGTGTTCCCTTGCGAGCTTCAGGATGGTGCTGGCGCGAAAGCGCGCGGTATAGAGCACCCGGGCTCCGACGGTCAATGGCGTGAGGGTGAGTTGTGTGACACCGAAGGCGTGAAACTGCGGCAAGACTCCGAGAAAGACGTCATTCTTTGTGACATCCATGCCATTGACGCCCTGCCGGATGTTGGCGGATAGGTTGCCATGGGTGAGCATGACACCCTTCGGCCGGCCCGTGGTGCCGCTGGTATAGATGAGCATCGCCAGATCCTCATCCCCAGCCATGGCCGGCCAGCGCAGCTCCGGCATGGACCTGAAATTGATCTCATCCATTTTGAGCAGGTGGACGGCTTCGGGGAGAGCATCAACATGCTCGAGAATCGGATTGACGGTGACGATGCAATCGGTCTGGCAATGGTCGATGACGTAGGCGAGCTCTTCGGGTTTCAAGAGGTAATTCAGCGGCACCACGGTCCGGCCGAGCATCCACGAGGCCAAGGCAGCAATCGGAAAGGTGGCGCTGGTGGGCAGAAGCAGGCCCACGGTGGCCGAGGACGAGCATCGTTCGATCTCACCCGCGACGTGCATGGAGGCCACGAGGATCTCCCGCCCCGTGTACGAGCCCCGATCATCGGTGATCAGGGTTCTCCTTGCGTTTCGGGCAAGGGTTCGTATGATCGGCCAGTGGACACTCATGGAGGCTCCTGGGTGTTTGATCGGGCTTGAGCGGATCGGGTCAATCTGAAGATTCTTGGCACCTGTTTCCGATTGTAAACCCATGAGAAGGACGAACATGAGACTGCGGACTGTTGGGATTGGATTCGCCTTGGCTGGTGTGATGGCCGGATTCGGTGGCTGCCGGGCTTCGCATTCTCACTCAGCCTTGACATCGCCGGCGTACATCTCGCTGTACCGCTCAGGCCAATACGCCGAGGCTTTCGAGGCTGCCAAGGGCGTGCCGACCAGTGCTTCAGGCCGAGAACGGCTCATTGCTGGAATGGCTCTGGAAGCCCTTGATCGGGATGCCGAGGCCAGGCAATGGCTCGAGCCGATCAGTCGATCCGCCGATCGGCAGATCCGGGGTCGTGCCAATGCGACGCTGGGGCTGATTCTGGCCAAGGAGGGCAAGCATGCCGAAGCAGCCGCCCTGCTCGATCGGGCCACAGCCGACCTCTCGGGCCCCATGAAGGGCTGGGCTGCGTGGTACGGTGCCCGTGAATACGACGAAATCGGCGATTCTCGGGGCGCTCGTCGCCTGTCGGCCTTGTCCCAATTGCGTGGCGGATTGAGCGTGACGGTTCCTCATCCGGGGGATTTCACGCTCCAACTGGGGTCGTTCACGTCCCGTTCGCGTGCCCAGTCGCGGGCACGGGCCACGATTCAGGCCGCCCGGAGCGCCGGCCTCGAAACCCCGAGGGTCGAGCTGACCGTCGCCGGAGGCCGAACCCTGTACGCGGTGCGTGTCGGCCCGTTTGCCACCAAAGGAGCTGCAATGGCCGCTTCCGGGCGTTTCCCGGGCGATTCCGTGGTGATTCGCAACCACTGATTCTTTCTTGGGAACCAAACCTCTCGGCGAGCGTCTATATCCATAGAAGGGCTTGGCTTTGGCCTGTTGGAGCTTGGTCGAGGAGGATTGGCATGCAACGCTTGGTGTCGGCATTCGTATTCGCGGTGGCGGCTGGTTCAATGCCCGGTGGTCTCTTGGCCCAGCCGGCCGATCAAGAGCCCAAGCCCGTGCTGCGTCCGCAGCGTGAAGTCGAGCAGGACATGCGGCGGGTCTATGCCAAGTTCTTCAAAAGAACCAAGAACCCGCAAATGCATGAACAGGGCTGGCGCGAGATGGAGCGTTTCCTGGGAGACCCTCGCGTCTATCAGTTGATGCTCGATCTGTTTAAAGACAAGCCGATCGAGATGCGTCGGCAGGTGCTCGAGTTCTTTGTCAACGCAGCCAGCGATGATGCCGATGTGGTGATCGCGTGGGTCGCCGTCTTTGACGATGATCCCGAGATGCGGACATGGGCCGCGGGGCGACTGATCGAACGCGTCGGCGAAGAAGAGCCCTCGCAGCGCGTGCAGCGTGTAATCGAGGCGGGGCTGAGCGATGGGCATGACGACCCGGCGGTGGCCTCGGCGCAGCTCGCCAGCCGATTCGGCCTGCTCAAAGCGATCCCGTATCTGATTCAGGCACAGGCTCAGCCTCGGGGCCGGGGCAACGTTCGCGAGGGCGCCATTGCCCAGATTGTCGTGGGTACGCAGCAGGCCTTTGTCGCCAACCTGACGCCCGTGGTCGCCAACAACGCCGTTGGGTTCCAGCCGACGATCGGTGTCGTCACCAACGGCGTTGTGCTCCGTGTGATGGATGCCACCGTGTGGGCGTACCGGACGGAAGTCCACCGCTCACTGGTTTCGATGACCAGCGATGCGTGGGGTCGATCCACCGCCTCGATGGGTTACGACCAGCAGCAATGGTATCAGTGGTACGAAAACGAGTTTGTGCCGTTTCTCGCTGCTCAGAAACGTGGGTGAGCATCGGCACGTGCTAATCGCCGACCGCGATCACCGAAGCCGTTGCATTCGTATCCGTGTGCGAAAGTGAGATGAGCATTTTCTGAATACCCATTGTTCGGGCAATCTGACCGGCTTTGCCTGTGAGAACAATCTCAGGTGCTCCAGACGATTTCAGCACAACCTCGATATCCGTCCAGGCGATTCCATTCGACCAGCCGGTGCCCAGCGCCTTCATGACGGCTTCCTTGGCGGCAAATCGTGCAGCGAAGCGCTGTACATCTCTCGGTGGTCTGGCCGACTGTGCGTAATCGCGTTCAGAATCTGTGAAACAGCGTCGGATGAACTGTTCACCGTGCTCGTCGATGCTTCGTGCGATGCGGGCTATTTCGACAAGATCGACACCATGGGCGATGATTCGGCTCACCCGGCCTCTCCATCATCATCACCGGCCTCGGCAATCACGACCTTGGCCGGCCGGAGCACGCGGCCACCGAGCTTGTATCCGGTTTGGAGCGATTCGATGATGTGACCCGGCTCGGTCTGCCCATCGCTGTGGCGGGCCACCGCCTCATGGATCTCCGGATCAAACTCATCACCCTGATTCGGTATGATGGTGGAAACACCCTGATTCTCGAGTGCACGAAGAAGCTCGGCCCGGACGATCTCCACGCCGCCGAGAAGCTGCTCGGCTGACATGTTCGAGATGTCCTGCCCGAGAGCAAGATCGAAGTTGTCCATCACAGGCAGCAGCGCACTGACCACCCGGCTGACGCCCTGACGACTCGCTTCAATTTCGTTGTTGGCGGCCCGACGCTGGAAATTCTGAAAGTCTGCCAGCGCCCGAATCGCCCGCCCCTCGGCATCGGCGAGCTTCTCCTCAAGATCCGCGATGATCTCATCCTGGCTTGCATCAGCGACTCGCTCATGCTGCTCATCACCGAGAAGCGATTCGGATTGATCGTCGGTGTGGTTCTTTTTTCTCATCTGCACGCTCCGTCCTTAGCCACCGAACATGTCCTTGAGCTTGTCGAGGAAGCCGTGCGATTCCGGAAGCACGTTCTTGTCCTCGGTCTCCGCGAACTCTCGCAAGAGTTTTTCCTGGGTCTTTGAGAGTTTCTTCGGGATCTCGATGTTCGTAATGGCGATCAGATCACCCCGTCGGCTCGATCGCAGATTCGGCAGCCCCTTATCTTTGATCCTGAATATTGCGCCATGCTGCGTACCCGCGGGTACCTTCAGCGTGTGCCGGCCCTCGAGTGTCGGCACCTCAATCTCGGCGCCCAACGATGCCTGTGTAAACCCAATCGGGACAGCCACAAGTAGGTTGTCGCCTTCTCGCTCGAAGAATTCGTGCTCCTTGATCCGAACGACCACGTGCAGATCGCCCCGCACGCCTTCTCCCGTTGGCGAAATCTCTGCCGGTGGCGGCTCGCCCTCGCCCTGCACGCGCACGACCTGGCCATCATGAATCCCGGCCGGGATTCGCACAGACAGCGAGCGAGGCTTGGAGATCCGCCCCTTTCCCCGACATGTCTCACACTTCTCCTTGACGACTGTCCCCCGCCCCCGACAGTGCGGACAGGTCGTCACCATCCGGAACATTCCACCGAGCCCCGCCTGCTGAACCTTGCCCTGACCACCGCATGTCGAGCACGTTTCGGGCGTGGACCCCGGCTTGGCGCCGGAGCCGGAACACGTGTCACACACGTCCATCCGCGTGAACTCAACGTCCCGCTCCGTTCCTTCGAGGACATCGTTGAGTGTGATCTGAACCTCGGTTTCGAGGTCATACCCGCGAGCCACGCGGCGGCCGCCCCTGCTGCGTCCACCGCCGAAGATGTCGTTGAACATCGAGAAGATGTCTTCGGGGTTCATGCGGGTGAAGTCGTGGGCCGCAGCGCCATGCCCGCGCAAGCCTTCATGGCCATACTGGTCATAGATCTTGCGTTTGTTTTCGTCGGACAAGACCTCGTACGCCTCGGCGCATTCCTTAAACGCGGCTTCGGCTTCCGGATCACCCGGATTCCGGTCCGGATGGTACTTCATCGCCAGACGCCGATACGCGCGTTTGATCTCATCGCCATCGGCGTTGCGTTCAACGGAAAGCACTTCGTAGTAGTCGCGTGTGGTTGGCATATGCTCGACACTTGGGACTAGGCATCCGGCACTCGCCCGGGAATAGACGCACCCGGCCGAATCGGCACCGGTCCCTAGCGACCGGTGCCCATGCCTCTGTTCAAGACCGGAGCCGAGTTCTTCACTCGACCCCGACCGCATTCATATATTTACGAAACCGCGCCGACCTCGGCCTCGGTTTCGTCCTTGAGCTCCGTGACAAGAACATCCGTCGTGAGCATCAACCCCGCAACCGAAGCCGCGTTGATGATCGCCTGCTTGGCGACCAAAGCCGGGTCAATGATGCCCGCCTTGACGAGATCCTCATAGTCTCCGGTGGCGGCATTGAGCCCGGTGCTGCCGCACTCCTCCTTCACCGTCTCAACAGCAAGATCGCCATCGAAACCGGCGTTCTCGGCGATCTGATAGAGCGGGGCCTCGACCGCCTTGGCAACGATCTGGAACCCGAGTTTCTCATCGCCCTTGGCCTTCTTTTCGGCAGCCCTGATTGCGTCCTGAGCCCGAAGGAGCGCGACGCCGCCGCCGGGAACGTACCCCTCCTTGGCAGCCGCCCGAGTCGCGTGCAAGGCATCATCGACCATGTCCTTGCGCTCTTTCATCTCGAGCTCTGTCGCTCCGCCGACATTGATGATCGCCACGCCGCCGGTGAGCTTGGCCAAACGCTCAGCGAGTTTCTCGCGGTCGTAGTCGCTGGTGGATTTTTCACGCTGGGCCTCGATCTGCGCCACGCGGGCCTGGATGTCGGCCTTCTTCCCGGCGCCCTGGATCAGCGTCGTCTCGTCCTTGCTGATGATCGCCTTCTTGACCTTGCCCAGTTCGTTCAGCTCGATGGACTCGAACGTACGCCCGAGGTCTTCGCTGAAGAATGTGCCACCCGTGAGAACCGCGATGTCACCGAGCATCTGCTTGCGACGATCGCCGAAGCCCGGCGCTTTCACCGCGCAAACCTTGAGTGTGCCGCGCAGACGGTTGATGACGAGGGTCGCCAAGGCCTCGGCCTCGACATCCTCGGCGATGATCAGCAGCGGCTTGGAACCGCCAACGACCTTATTCAGCAGCGGGAGCAGGTCCGCCATGTTGGCGATCTTCTTCTCGTAGATCAGCACCAGGCAGTCTTCGAGCACAGCCTCGGCGGTCTTGGGATCGGTCAGGAAATACGGCGAGAGGTAGCCCTTGTCGAACTGCATCCCCTCAACAAAGTCAAGCGTTGTCTCGGCGCTCTTGCCATCTTCGACCTCGACCACGCCCTCGGCGCCGACTTTGTGAATCGCCTCGGCGATCATCTCGCCGATCTCGGCATCGTGATTGGCGCTGACGGTCGCGATTTTCTTGTAGTCCGCCTTTCCTTTGCAGGGAATGGCGATCTCGTCGATCGCATCGGCGGCGACTCTGGCTGCCTCGTTGATACCACGCTGGAGCTGCACACCATTGACGCCCGCGGCGACGTGGCGCATGCCCTGTGTGAAAATCGCCTGGGCAAGCACGGTCGCGGCGGTTGTGCCGTCGCCTGCTTTGTCCGCTGTTTTCTTGGCAACCTGGTAGACCATCTTGGCGCCCATCGACTGGAAGGGCTCGGCCAGTTCGATCTCCTTGGCGACGCTTACGCCATCTTTGGTCACGGATGGACCGCCGAATGATTTGTCGATCACGACGTGCCGGCCGCTGGGTCCCATGGTCACCTTGACCGCATTGGCCAAGCGGTCAACACCTTTTTTCAACTCGACCATTGCCGAGTCATCAAACATCAATTGCTTCTTGCTCATTGGAATCTCCGTTTCATCATTTCGCAGGCACCCGGCATTCGACATCCTCTTTGGACGCGAACGCGTGCGGCGGCGGGTATCGGGCCGAGTGCCGGATGCCGATCCCCGAATACCGCGAAGATTCAGCCTCCGATCACACCGAGCAGTTCGCTCTCGCGCAGAATCAGGTGCTTGACGCCTTTGATTTCGATCTCGTTCCCGGCGTACTTGCTGTAAACGACCGTGTCGCCCTTCTCAACGCTCATCTTCGCACGCGTGCCGTTGTCGAGCAGCTTTCCGGGGCCGGTTGAGATCACCTTCCCCTGGATCGGACGCTCCTTGCTGGACTCGGGCAGGTAGAGCCCGCTTGCGGTCTTGGTCTCCGGGTCCTCCGGCTTGACAAGAACGCGATCTTCGAGTGGTTTGACTGCCATGGTTGCTTTCTCCTCTGGCTCGGCAAAGCCGAGATTACCAATTCAAATCATGCTCATACCCGGCGGCGATCAACGCCTGACCGGCTTCTTCCTGAAACCATTTCTTCGTCTGATCCGAAAAATACCGTTTCCACTGCCCCACTTTGCCTGCCCTGTAGAAGTTGGTCGGGTCCTCGGCGCGATCCCCGAAGCCGGCGGTCGTGAGCGACTCGGTCGAAACCGGAGCAGCCTTGCCCGGATCGACACCGAGGAAGCGGTACATCTCCCGCCTTGCGGCATCGACATTGTTGTGGAGGGTTTCATAGTTGATCGCCAAAACAGGGTTTGAAGATTCCCCTTTGCTGGAATTCCTGATCCATTCCAGGTCACCGAGCACGACCTTGCTCCAGCGTCTGGCCCGCATGCGTACGATCGTTTCGTCATCGAGCAACTGCTCGGGCGTGTCCGGCATCGTTTCGAGCTTGTCGAGCCGTTCAAGACGCCAACGCTCGATCTCGGGATGCGCTGCCGGCCGACCAAGCCGAAGCGTGTGGTATGCCCAACTAACCAGCACATCGCGCCCATCGCGGGTGATGTGGATGATCGGCGAATCGGGAATCTCGTCGCCAAGCGGTGCAGGTGTGCGATCGCCGACGAGCTTCGCCCCCGGCTTGGACTCGGCGGCCATTTCCAGACATCGCACCGCAAACCGATCCACCGCTTCACGCCCGAGCTGCCGGGCAGCCTCGAACCCCTCCACCATCCATGGCCGATCTGCGAAATCATCGAACGCCTGCCGCAGCCGTTCGAAGTGAAACTCGCCGACGCAGCAGATCTCCGGATGGAGATTCAGAAGTGCACAGACCCAATTCGTCCCGGACTTCATGTGGCCCCGCACCATGAAAGTGCGCAGACCACGCCGGGCGTCCGGTGCCTGTTCGCTGCTCGGGTTGGAAGTGGGAAAGGTCGTCATCGGGGTCTGATCCGCCTGAGTTCAATCTCGTCTCTCGCTGGATACTCTGATTCTGATCCGATCGGTCGTCACTGTCACAATGGCTCCCTTTGCCAACTCATCCTCGAACTTCTTCAGAACCGAAACAGCAACGGGCCCCTGCTCTTCGGCTCGGATCCCGCAAATCCGAATGATGCCAGAGTGCGGCTTGCCGTGCACAATCGCAAGCTCCGCAAAGTCTTTGTCTTGCGTGATAACCACTCTGGAGTTGGCAAGTGCATGCGCCAAGATTTGCTCATCGCCTGGATCACGCTGCCAGTCTCCTGTCCATTCAACATCATGTCCAGCCTCGGTAAGAGAGCCCCTCGCGCCTCCCCAGACACATGTATCCAACAACACCTTCACGCGGCGTCCTCTGTCCCGAGTGGCGGTTCGTACCTCTCGTGGGCGACAAGCCGTTGTGCGTACATCAGACACGCGAGAATATCGTCGGGTTCGAGCCAGTCATAGCCGGCAAGGATCGTCTCATGGGAGTCCCCCGCAGCGAGCATCGACAACACATGCTCAACAGCAAGACGATGACCACGGATGATCGGCTTACCACCAAAGATGGCGGGGTCCACGGTGATGCGTTGGAGGAGTGTGTTTGTCATCGGAGTATTCCTATGTGCACTAGACGTGGAAAGATTCCTTGCGTAGCCTGGCTAACAAGTACAACTACATTGCCACGCTCAGCTTGATTCTTTGTGTTCCTCGTATCGCCCGAGCCAATTCTTATTAATTTGTACAGCTTCGGCAAATGCTTGCCCCATCCAATGCGTGCCCGGCCGACCCTCATACGGGAATGATGGTGAGAAATGTGATTTCCATTTGAACTGTATTCCTATCCATTCTGGATCCGAATGTTCCCCATGCACCTCAAGAATTGTTCCGATCCAAGTCCAAACATCGTCGCCAATGTCACTTGGTTCTCCAACAATGCCAACATCTACATGGGAACTAGCCTCAGTACCGGTTTGGTTTGGACCGAAATAAATTCGCCACGAAACAGCCGGATACATAATCAGAACCCCATCCCGCCCATGCCACCCATCCCGCCCATGCCAGGCATGCCGCCCATGCCGCCCATGCCGCCCATGCCATCCATGCCCGGGGCGCCGGCTCCGGCCGATTCCGGCTCGGGGTTGTCGGTGATGATGCAGTCCGCCGCGAGCAGCACGGTCGCCACGCTGGCGGCGTTTTGCAGGGCCAGACGATCGACCTTGGCGGGGGTGATGACGCCGGCCTTGACAAGGTCTTCGTAGGTGCCCTCGAGTGCGTTGTAGCCGAAGTTGTCGTCGAGGTCTTCGACCTTGGAGACAACGACCGTTCCCTTGGCGCCGGCGTTGTCGGCAATGGTGCGCAGCGGCACCTCGAGCGCGTTGTACACCACATTCAACCCGGCGGCGAAGTCATACTTGGTCCGGCCGATGTCGTCGGAAGCGACCTCGCTGGCCTTGCCGAAGACGGCCTTCCACTCGCGGATCTTCTCGATCGCGGCTCGAGCACGGACGAAGGAAACGCCGCCACCGGCGACGATGCCCTCATCGAGTGCGGCCCGCGTGGCGTGCTTGGCATCCTCGACGCGGTCCTTCTTTTCCTTGAGCTCGGCCTCGGAAGCGGCCCCGACCATGATCGTCGCGACACCCTTGGTGAGTTTCGCCAATCGCTCCTCGAGTTTCTCACGGTCATAGTCGCTGGTCGCGTTGTCGATGTCGCGACGGATCTGCTCGATGCGGGCATCAATGTCCTTCTTGGAGCCGGCGCCCTGTAGGATCGTGGTGTTGTCGCTGTCGACGGTGATCTTCTTGGCCATGCCGAGATCGGAGATCTCGACCTTCTCGAGGTCGGCCCCGACATCCTTCATGAGCGCGGTCGCGCCGGTCAGGGCGGCGATGTCACCGAGCATGGCCTTGCGCCGGTCGCCATAGCCCGGTGCTTTGACCGCACAGACCTGCAGCGTGCCGCGCAGTTTGTTGATGACCAGTGTCGACAGGGCCTCGCCCGTCACATCCTCCGCGATGATGAGCAGCGGCTTCTTGGCCTCCATGACCTTCTCGAGCAGGGGCACAAGCTTGGTCAACGAATCGATCTTGTCCTCGTGGACCAGCACCAGGGCTTTGTCGAACTCGACGGTCATTTCGTCGGGGTTGGTGACGAAGTTGGGCGAGAGGTACCCACGGTCAAACTGCATGCCCTCGACGACCTTGACCTCGGACTCGAGGCTCTTGCCCTCTTCGATGGTGATGACGCCATCCTTACCGACCTTGTCAAACGCCTCGGCCATGAGCTTGCCGATCTCGGTGTCGTTGTTGGCACTGATGGTGGCGACATTGCGCACATCGGCGGTCGTCCCGATCGGTGTCGCCGAGTCATCAATGGCCTTGGCGACCGCCTCGACACCCTTGTGCATGCCCCGGATCAGGGCATTGGCGTCCACGCCGGCGGTGATGTACCGGAAGCCCTGCTTGAACAGAGCCTCGGCGAGCACGGTCGCGGTTGTGGTACCATCACCCGCATCCTCTGCGGTTTTGCTGGCAGCCTGCTTGACGAGCATGGCGCCCATGTTCTCGGCCTTGTCGGTGAGTTCGATCTCCTCGGCGACCGTCACGCCGTCCTTGGTGACGCTCGGGCCGCCCCACGATTTATCGAGCACCGCGGTCCGGCCTCTGGGCCCGAGCGTGCATTTGACAGCTTTGGCGAGTTTCTCCACGCCGGTGAGAAGTGCCTGCCGGGCGTCCGTGTCGAAGGTCAGTTCTTTCGTTGCCATGGTGTGTTGCTCTCCAGTCGTTCCAGTCGCTGGCCCCTCCGGGCCGTGTTCCTCGGCTCGGGCCCGAAAAGAGGCCCTGCCGGGGGCCATACAGGCAAAGGGCATGCCAGTGGGTTGCCGGGTCGGGAATGGGGGCCACGGGCACTTCGCATGACAACCAGCGATTTCCGACCAACCCCGACCTGTCAAGCTGGCAGGCGGAACGGGCCGGCTTGGTCGGCTATCATCGGACACCATGACGACACTCGCAGCCACGGATCTGGCCAGCTACCTCCCCATCGGGGTCATCATCCTGATGGCCATCACCTTCGGCGTGGCCAATATCGTGATGACCAAGATGATCGGCCCGTCTCGTGATGGTGAGGTGAAATCCATCGCCTACGAGAGCGGCATGAACCCCGTCGGAACCGCCCGCAAACGCTTCAATATCCGCTTCTATCTCATCGCCATGGTCTTTCTGGTCTTCGATGTCGAGGTCGTTTTCCTCTATCCGTGGGCGGTGACCTTCCCGAATGTGGACCGTCTGGCGCCCGGGGCCGTCGAGTGGCTCGTCCGCATCCTCTTCTTCCTGTTCACCACCGTCGTCGCCTATCTGTATGGGTTCCGCAAGGGTGTCTTCAAATTTGACTGACATGAAACTTCGTGGACGTGACCGGATGCTCGCGTTCGCGCTGGCTCTGGCGGCCCTGGCGGTACTCATCACCGCGGCCTGGCTCACCCCATCCAACGAGGGCCATGGCACGCACGAAGAGCTCGGACTGCCCTCCTGCATGTGGGCAGCCAAATTCGACCAGCCCTGTATGACCTGCGGCATGACCACCTCGTTCGCCTACGCGGCCGATGGCAACCTGCTCGGCTCGCTCAAAGCGCAACCGATGGGTATGCTGCTGGCAATCGGCACCTCGGTCGGGTTCTGGGTCGCGTTGTATGTCGGGCTGACGGGCTCTCGGATCGGCGCCATGGCCGGCCGAGCGATGACCACTCGGGTGCTGGTCATTTTTGCGGCATTGGCGCTGGCGGCCTGGGTCTACAAGATCCTCACCTGGCACAGCATCAGAACATGAATCTCACCGGAGCAAGACCCGCAGTGATGACGAATCGAATCACACCCCGTCTGGTCGGCGCTGCATTGCTCGGTGTGCTTGTGGTTGTGGCCAATCCCGGCTGTTCAATCGTCGGCTGGGGATTCATGGCCTACGAAGAGTACCGAAAATCAGGGACTCACATTGAAAAGGCTGCCTACACGGGGCTCAAAGACAAGAACTTCGCTGTCCTGGTCTCGGCGGACCGGATGATTCAGGCCAACTACCCCGAGATTGTTCCCCAGCTTACGGTCGCCATCAGTGATCGGCTCGCCGAGAATGTGGGTGCTGCCGGCTGGGTTCCGGGCAAGGTCATGCTTGCGTATCAGTACGATCATCCGGAGTGGACTTCGCGATCCTATGGCGAACTGGCCGACGAGCTCGGCGTCCAGCGGCTGATCGTCGTCGACCTTCAGGAATTCCGGCTCAATGACCCCGGGAACAGACATCTATGGGACGGCGTCGCGGCGGCCACGGTCATCGTGATCGAGGCGGATGGCCCCTTCCCCGATGATGCGGCGCATGAACACTTCGTTCACGTCACGTTTCCCGACAGCGGCGGGTACGGCCCGGAAGATTTTTCAAGGGTTGAGGTCATCTCGGTGCTCAAGAGTCGATTCGTGAGCCGGGCAACGTGGCCATTTTATGATGCTGAGATCCCCAATGACATCGCATTCTGAAGTCCGTCATCGTGCGCCATTGATGTTGCTCATGGTTGTGCTCATGAGCTGTGCCGCGATGTCCGGTTGCAACATCGTTGGCCCCATCTTTTTCTTTGTCGCAGGTCCTCCCAAGTATGACGCGGAGTTTGTCCTTCCGAAAGATCGGGCAACAGTTATCTTCATTGATGATCCACGGAGCCAGATTCCCCGGCGGGCACTCCGGGTGACCATGGTTGAAGCCGCCGAAAAACAGTTCCTCGAAAAAGGCCTCGTTGATGATCTGGTTGGAGGCCAATCGGCACTGCACGTCGCGCAGAGCGATCGTTCGGGAGGCCAACTGAGCGTGGCAGAGATCGGCCGTGCGGTTGATGCCGAGGTTGTGGTGTGGGTGACGGTTGACTCGTTTGTGCGCGCCGATGTGAGCACGAACAACGAACCGTCCATTTCATTCCGTGTGCGTGTGGTCGATGCTGCGGACAATCAGGTTCTTTGGCCGAGTTCACCGGAGGGCCGAAGCATGACCGTTCGGCTTTCCTCGAGGATCGGCTCGGTCGCCAATGACGCCGGGGCACAATCCACGATGGAACTCAAGATGGCCAAGAATGCGGGCTTGGCACTCTCACAGCTTTTTTACAAGCATCTGACCACGGCCCACGCCGCCGAAGACCGGAGCATCTGATCGCTGTGCATGTTGAGTTGCTCGATTATCGGTGTGCATCATCGCTCGGCGACACCGGCACAAATGTCGAAGCGATGGCGTGTGCCTCATCGGATCTGCCGATCATCGCGATAACAACGGGTGACGGGCTCCGGGCACTTTCGTGTCTGGGTGTCAACCCGGCAGCCCATGTCTCACCCGTTGCCGGCTCGGCAAGGCTCACGATGCGTTCGCTCCGGCGGACGCTGCGCGTTTTCGAGGCCACGGCGGTTCGCTGCCGATCTCCCTACGCCTCGCATCTGGCCGATCTCACGAATCTGCCCATCTCCATTGAGTTGGTGCCACCGGATCTGGAAGGGTTGACTCCGAGCGTGTCACGACACGCAATACGAGATCGTCTCGGACTCACGCAGACAGATCGGTTGTGTGTACCACTGGCCGCTCGGGATGAAGACATCGATGCGATTCTGCTTGCGATGTGCGCCGGCGCGTTGTCCATCGCGGAAGTTCCGCTCGTGATGGCTCAGCCGAACGCCGCGCGACACGCGAATCGAGCCCGCCGACTGTTGAGTTCTTCTGATCGCCCCCTCGATGTCTTTGCGACCCATATTCCGATGCTCGCACTGGCGCCGGCTGCGGATGTGCTTCTCTGGGGACCGCATGCGGACCGCAACCATTTCGATCAGTACGGGCTCAAAATCGAGCATTGGGCCCGGCAGTTCGATGTGCCCTTCATGTGCAGCAACACGCTGATCGACGCCATCCTCGAACAGGAGGGCACGCGGAATCACGCATCCGAACGGCTCGTTGCCTGCAACGGCATCAGCGGCACCGAGATCGCGTCGTCAATGCTCACTGCATTGGGCACCCAACCCACTGGCTGAGTCACAGCCCGAGCAGGAGCCGGTGAGGATCTTCAATCGCTTCTTTCACTGCGACCAGGAACTGCACAGCGCCGGCTCC
>DRKT01000052.1 GCA_011053195.1 Phycisphaerales bacterium
TAGACCAGATCATCAAGCAGAAAGTCCGACGTCACCACACCGGGGTCCACGAACGCCGTCTGCGTCTGGACGAATCGCACCTCGTCGAACACGCCGACATCGCCGCCGATCGCATCGACGCGGAAGGTCCCGAGCCCGCTGGCGTTCTGGGCCGTCAGATCCGCCTGGGTGAACGTCCGCTGGACGGTGCCCTGGAAGAGGGTCTGGATCTCGAGCCCGCCATTGAGCAGACCGAAGTTGTTGCCCGCGTTCACATTGCCGATCTGGTTCAGCACGTTGAAGGTCAGACTGACGTACACGTTGCGCAGACCGCCCGGCTGGTTCGGATCCGCCAGTGTCGCCAGCGAGTAGGACTGGCCCGCGACGCCCATCACCGAGTGCATGACCGTCTGGTCGGTCTGAGGCTGGCCCGTGGCATCCGTCGGCGCGACGATTTCAACAAACTGGGCGTTGTTGTTCCGCGCGAGGATGTTGGAGCCCTGAAGCACCTGCTGCGTGCCGGGGAAAATCTGCCCGACGTCTTCGTCGTTGAAGTCCTCGTCGAGTGTGTCGCCCGGATTCGGATCGTCCGGCTCATCCGGTGAGAGGAGGTAGGGCACAAAGTAGGCGAAGTAGGCCTCGGCCATTGGCTGGCCGAATGCGTCAGCCTGCGATCCATCAATTGTGAGCGAGAACAGGAGCTTTCTTGGTTCGAGCTGCTCGATGGTCGGCCGTTCCATCGAGGCCCGACCGGCCTTGTTGATCAAATCCTCACCCGTCCGACGAACGATTGATCTGGTCTTCCTGACGAACGGACGACGCGCATTGAACGAACGACTCATGGCTTTGTTCCTGTCCCGCTGGGTGTTCGCACCGCCCGAGGCCTGCGTCCTTGACACGCCCGAACGATGCTCGCCACGACCCCGACCCGGACCTCGCCCGGACTCGGCAGCAGCATCCGACCATCGCGGCCGAGACACTCCCGCTCGGGATCGACTTGTCTGCCCGATGGCGTCCGTATCCGTCCGGTCCGCCACGGGGCCCTGGGTGCCGGGTACGCTACCGGACCTACGCCCGATCCTCAACCCGGCCCCTCGAAATCCACTTCTTCAGCCGGTTTCTGTTCGTGTGCCCATTGACCGAACATACTGCCCTGTTCTGCTGCGGATCATGATCCGTCCAAGGCCCGACCTCCCGGGAACGCTGCCGAACCCGGTGCCGCCATTATCATCTCTATGCCGCGACTTTGCACGAACAGATCCGTCCGCGCACGCAGATTCGGGCCCGATTGGCGACAATCCGGGGTTGCGACAACCGGATAGTGCCCTCTGGTCACAAAATCCTGGATGAACGGGGGTAGCTTCCGAGCACCGTCAGATCCCGGCAGTGGCTTGTCGCCTCCTTGATTGCCGAGGCCAACACCGGATCATCGCGGTGGCCCTGGGCATCGAGAAAGAAGGTGTACTGCCAGTTCTGCCTCTGACTCGGGCGTTTGTCGATATGCGTCAGGTTCACGCCCGCTCGGTCGAAGACCCCCAGAACGGCGACCAATGCCCCCGGCTTGTCCGCGGTATTGAACATGATCGAGGTCTTGTCATCGCCCGACTTTCTCGCCCGCTGTTTGCTCAAAACAAGAAATCGCGTGACATTGCCCGGTCGATCCTCGATGTTCTCGAACAGAATCTTCAGGCCATAGATCGAGGCGGCCAATGGATTCCCGATGGCAGCGGCCACGGGCTGGGCGCCGATCGCCTCGGCCTGTTTGAACTCCTCCATCGCCGTGATCGCGGCGGCACTGCTCGAAGCGGCGGGCACCAGCTCCGCGTTCGGATACTGCGTGGCCAGCCACGTCCGGCACTGCGCGAAAATCTCGGGTTTCGAGTGGATTCTTCTGATCTGCCCAGGCTCGCAGTTGGCCAGCAGCGCGTGGTGGATTGTGATCTGAGCCTCGGCGTAGACCGAGACACCCGTCCCGTGCTCGGTAAACGCATCGAGCGTTTCGACAATCCCGCCGCCGATTGAATTCTCGATCGGGACCAGCCCATAGTCCACGTGCCCCCGCCGGACCTCGGTGAAGACACCATCGATCGAGTGCAGGTCCTCGAAATCGACGCTCTGACCGAAGTGCTTCGAGGCCGCCAGATGGCTGAACGATCCGCGCGGCCCGAGAAAGCCGATGCGCAGCGCGTGTTCGAGCGCAAAGCTCCCCGACATCAGCTCGCGATAGACCGCCTCGATCGTGCGCTCCGGCAAAGGCCCTCTGCTCTGGCTGATCACGCGCGACAAGACCTCGCTCTCGCGGTGCGGCGCATAGATCGGAATCCCCGAACCCCGCTTGAGTTGGCCGACACGCACCACGTTCTTCGCCCGCTTGTTGAGCAGCCGGACCAGCTCGGCATCGATCTCATTGATCGACGCGCGAAGCCGTTCCAGCTTCGCCCGCTCGGCCCGGCTCGACCCGGCCTCGGTGCCGGTGTCCCGCGTTGCCGATCTCGATGGGCCCGATCGACCCCGGCCGGCTTTCCTGGCGCTCTTCTTTGTCGTTTTTTTCTTGGCCATCGCGATCTCGGATTCCTCGGTTCTCCGGGAGTTATCGGCGATCTCCGGCCCCGGATCAAGGTTTGTGACAGCCCAAGACCCGGTTTCCCAAAGAATACACGCCCTGATGAGATAGACTTGGCCGGAGCTCGGATGAATCAGAACGCACTCGAACAAGTCAACCAGATCGTCGCGGCGATCCAGGAGCACCCGCTCTGGTCGCAGTCCGGCCTGATCGTACTGCTCATCGCCGGCGTCCTGCTCTGGGTCTCGGGCCGACGGGTGCTCAAACCGATCTTCGCGGTCCTCGGTGCTCTGGCCGGCGGGTTCCTCGGCCACACGGCCCTGCCCGCGGTCGGGATCGACCATATCTTCGGCCTGACAGGCGATGTTGCCGGCGCGGCCGTCGGGGGCACGCTCGGCGCTCTGGCTGCGATTCTGATCTTCCGCGTGGCGATCGGCGTGCTGGCGGCTGCTGTCGTCGGCGGGCTCGCGGTGCTGGGCGCCTCGATCTTCGTCCAGACCAGGCCCGTGCCGCCGCCGGCCCAGAACCCGTCATCGCCATTGGTCGAATCGCGACCGGCCGAGTCGCCGAGCGAAGCCGACCAACTTTCGCCCGACACCCTGACCCTCGGCGACGCCAACGACGCGATCCGAGAACCCGGCAAATTCGCGAGCGATCTCTACCGGGGGATCAAGGCCGAGGTCTGGGACCCGCTCAGCACGAGCGACCGGGCGCTGCTGACCGCTTCGGGGCTGGCGGGCATCGTCGCGGGTCTGGCGCTCGGTGTGCTGGCGCCGAAGAAATCGACCGCTCTCGTCACAGCGTTTGCCGGCGCCGGCATGTGGCTCCCCGCGACGTATTTCCTGAGTCAGGCCCTGACTGTCCCGGGCCGGGCGCTGCTCGAGCGCACGCCCATCGAATGGCTTGTGATCTGGTTCGGGGTTGCGCTGACGGGGCTGTTCATCCAATGGCGAGGACTGACCGACCGCCGCAAGCCCAAACGCAGCCGGCGCGATGATGATGATGATGATGAAGATGACCGCGACGAGGACTGATCCTGAAGATCAAGCCTGATCGGCAGCGGGATTTAGTCGTTCTCGGAAATCGGGCCGACGATGGCCACGGCGTCGGGCTCGGGTTCGGCGTGATCCGAGACCGCGGGCGAGGCACCGGGCTCGGTCGCCAGCTGCGCCTGATGCATCACCGGGCTGGCGAAGATGGTCAGCCCGAGCACACCCAGAGCCGCCAGAACTCCGACCGCCGGGCGGGTCGCCATCGGTGTCAGACGCATGGCCTTGGCCTCATCACCGGCCGAGTCGAACAGCGGGTAGGCCACGAGGCGGAGGTAATAGAACGCCGCGATCGCGGAGTTGATGCCGAGGATGATGACCAGAGGCACCTCGCCGGCGCCGATCCCCGCGGTGAACAGTGGCAGTTTGCCGAAGAACCCGACCGTCAGCGGGAAGCCGAGCAGGCTGAGGGCGCAGACGATCAGGGACCAGCCGAGCACTGGCCTTGTGCGCGCCAGCCCTTTCATCGCTTCGAGGTTGTCCGCTTCGTCGAACGCTGCTTCGCCCGACTGGGTGCGCGCGGAGTGGGTCCGTTCGAGCGAGGCGATGACGGCAAAGGCGCCCGTGCTCATGATGCCGTAGCACAACAGATAGAACAGCACCGCTGCGATGCCGTCGGAGGTGAACGAATCACCCGGGCCGGCGATGATGCCGACGAGCATGTAGCCCGAGTGCGCGATCGAGGAATAGGCCAGCAGTCTTTTGACCGAGTTCTGCAGGATCGCCAGCACGTTGCCGAGCGTCATCGAGAGCACCGCCATGGTCCAGAGCAGGAGACGGATGGCCTCCGGCAGGGCAGCGCCATTCGGGCCGTGGGTCCAGCCGAGCGTGGTGCAGAGCAGGATGATCGCAAAGAAACCGGCCGCCTTGGGCACGAACGCGAGCATCGCCGAGACGGGCGAAGCCGCCCCCTGGTAGACATCGGCGACGTAGAGGTGCATCGGGACCGCTGCGATCTTGAAGCCGAGCCCGATGAGCGCGAGCATGAACCCGATGATGGCGATCGGGTTGACCCCATTGGCGGAGCTGGATTGGGCGATGATGGTGTCTCGGATCTCGGCGAGGTGGACCGAGCCCGTGCCGCCGTAGATCAGGCTGAAACCATAGAGGAAGATCGCCGCCCCGAGGGCGCCGAGGAAGAAATATTTGACGCCCGCCTCTTTGGCTCGGGATTTGGCGGTTGAGATGGTCACCATGACATAGGTCGGCAGGCTGGTCAGTTCGAGCGCCAGGAAGAGCCAGATCAGGCTGTCGGCGCTGGCGGTGAGCATGAGCCCCGTCATCGAGAACAGGAAGAAGGCGTAGAACTCGCCGCCGGTAAGACGCAACGGATCGAATCGCCGCTGCCCCGAGGCGAGCTGCGCCTCTTCGCCGCGGTCAACCGTGCCCGCGAGGAGCATGACGATGAGGATGCCGACCACCGCGGTGGTCGCCTTGGCGTACATCAGCAGACCCGGCATCAGCCCGGCGGCCCCATCGGCGGCCAACGGCGTCGTCCCAATCGCCACAATCCCCGCAGCCGCCAGCGCCAGACCGCTCAAAAGCGGACACATCCGACGCACCGCCGCGCTCGGCGACAGACCGATCACCATCACCACGCACGTCGCCAAAAAGAGCGTGATCTCGGGCCAGAGATAGGCGAGCTTGTCGGCCATGGGTCAGTGCCCCTCCACTTCGGGCGCCCCGCCCGCACCGCTGTGCCCGTCCGTCGCCGCGGGCTGCGAGGTCCACGTCATCACACGCCCGAGGCTGCCGGGACTCGGGTTAAGCGCCTCGTAGTGCGCCACCATCGAATCCACCGGCTCCTCGATCGCTTTGAGCAGCGGCTTGGGATACAAACCGAAGATCAGGCACCCCGCAGCCAGCGGAAGCAGGATTCCGATCTCACGCCGATTCAGATCCGTCGGCAGCGTCTCGTGTGCATGATGCCCGTCCGGCTCGCGGTATGGGCCCCACACCATCCGGCCCGTCATGTAGAGCAGATAGATCGCGGCGACAATCATCCCGAGACCGGCAAAGGCCGCGTAGTACGGCCCGAGCGCCCCGAACGTCGCACCCGGCGTGATGCCCGCCTGACCGGTCCAGGGCCCTGACTGGAACGTGCCGATCAGGCACATGATTTCGCTGACAAAGCCATTGAGCCCGGGCAGCCCGACCGACGCAAGTACGAAAAACACCATGAAGCTCGACCACACCGGCATTTTCGACGCCAGCCCGCCGACTTCGCGCATCGAGCGGGTGTGATAGCGTTCATACATCATCCCGATCATGAGGAACAGGGCGCCGGTCGACAGGCCGTGGCTGAGCATATAGAGCACGCTGCCACCCACGCCCACCGCATTGACCGCGAACAGCCCGAGCATGCAGAACCCGAGGTGGCTGACCGACGAATACGCCACGAGCTTCTTCACATCCGTCTGTACCCAGCAGATCAGGCCCGCGTAAAGGATGCCGATGATTGCCAGCGTCGCCAGCAGCGGCGCATACGCGAGCACCGCCTCGGGCGCGAAGGGCAGCACGAACCGATACGCGCCGTACGTCCCGAGCTTGAGCATCACGCCGGCCAGGATCACCGAGCCCGCGGTCGGGGCCTCGGTGTGCGCCAGGGGCAGCCATGTATGAACCGGGAACAGAGGCACCTTGACCGCAAAGCCCGCCATCAACGCCAGCAAGACCCACGCCTGCTGGCTTGCAGACATCGTTCGGGCGGCTGCCGAGAGCGTCGCGATATCAAGCGACCACACGCCCGATGACTGCGCGTGATACCACGCGACATACACAAACCCGGCAAGGGCAATCACCGAGCCCGTGAAGGTGTACAGAAAGAACTTCGTCGAGGCTCGCCGGCGATTGGTCGAGCCGAACATCGCGATCAGGATGTACATCGGAATCAGCGTGAACTCGAAGCAGATGTAGAACAGCAGCAGGTCGCTGGCGCAGAACACCCCGACCATCGCGGCCTGAAGCACCAGCATCCACGCGTAA
>DRKT01000053.1 GCA_011053195.1 Phycisphaerales bacterium
GCCAAAACCAAATTTTCCTGAATGGCCATACACTCCCTGTGGTCCGGTGACGTCTAAAAATTATCCAACTGCACCGAATGAGAACCGTGATCGAAATGGATGGCCGACCGACTGGAAGTGTACCAGCCCTCCGGCTGCGGACGGAACGGTTGTGTGCGGCACACTTGAAACTTGGCTTGATCCGTATGGCAGAATCGTTATTCGGGGTATCACCTGCACGCTGAATGACTCGACCAGTCCGAACGGACGGGCTCCGAACAATGGTCCACCGCATAATTCGCCGCGTGATTACGACAGTCAGGATCCAGATACAGGTGAGCCCAATAATATGGACAATGTGATAGGCGATAATGGCGAGGACACGCCAAATTGCATTGACCGCTGGTATTATTGATATTCATCTCTGTCTGTTGGTAATTTGATTTCTTGGGATGAATACATGATACAAATCCTCAAATGGACTCCCAGAAATGAAAGGCGGCGGCGATTCTTTTTGGTCGTCGCCGCCTTGTTGCTCGCAGTGCCGGGCGTATGGGCATTTGTCCAGTGGAATAACCTCACGCCATGCCTTCGTTATGGAAAATATGGCGGCGGAGTGAATGTGTTTATTGAACGCGATGGCAAATTACAACGTGCTGGTATCGGTCTACGCGCCATACGTGTGGAATCAGGTCTTTGGGTCCACGAAGAGATATCTATGTCCATTCAGTTTGACGGAGATCGCGAATCTCATCCCTTTCAGATTCGCCCGAATGATACCATCGTACTGACCCAATCGGTTCTCCCGGAGTTTCGCTCGGTGCTCCAAGGCTTTCCGAGCATGTATCGTGGCCCTTCGATCCCGCTGCGATCATTGGTGGGCAGTCACTCAATTAGCGATCTTTACCACAGGAAGCAGTTCGACGATCCAACGCTGTATGGCGCAGAGTCTCTCAGACCTTCGATTCTCTGGTTGATCATGGTATTGAGCGGTATGGCCACCGCGATATTGTCGTGGCTCGCATTCCGCTCATACCGCCGGCTTCAGCGAGTCCGGCGCGGGCTGTGCCCGATATGCAAGTATCCGATGCTGATCCGCCAAGACGAAGATATCCGTTGCAGCGAGTGCGGCACCGAAATCATCCTCGATCACTACCCGTACCAAGTTCTCGTTCAGAGCTGACCGTTTACCCGCACCCCGTGTTGAAGTTGGCGATCCAGGTTGTGAAATCGGCCGGGTTACAGTTGCCGTCGTTGTTCTGGTCGCACTCGGGCGTTTTGGCGTTGAAGGCGGCGATCCATGCGGTGAAATCGGCAGCATTGAGGAGGCCATCGTTGTTGACATCGCCCGGACATGAGGCCGACAGGTCGAAGATGTAGAGGTAGGCCGTGCCCGGGGGCATGCCACCTGGTACGCCGCCGGTGTTCGGGCCGATGACGAGATCGCCCGTGTCGATGACAGCCGGATCCAGAGCGACCGAACTGATGACGATGTTGGTTGCGTCGATGTTATTGACGCGAGGATCCGCGGGAGAACCATCCGGTGAGGTGAGGGCGTAACGGGTCACCGCAGCGGCAGAATTGAATGGCAGATGGATGGTGATGGGTGTCGTCCCATCACCGAAATCCGCTCCATCGTGCACGCCGTCGAGCTTGCGAGAGATCACGAAGACCGCCATAGTATTCGTATCGCTGATGGCATAGGCCGCTGTGAGTGGAATTTGCTGGCCGCTGCGGGCATATGTTGGAACGCTTTGCGTGGTGACATCGAGCATCTGCGAGCCGGTGGCGATGTTCCGCAGCCGCAGCGCCAGCCAGCCGGAATGCTGTCGGAATCCTCCGGCGCGGGGCATGGTGTGCGAGGTCCAGTTATCGCCACCGAGGAAGGAGTAGAGGAACTGGTGGCTGTAGCCATGGAGTGAGCTGTAGAGCCAGGTGTCCAGAGCACTGACCCCCATACCGAGCGACTTGCCGTAGAGCTGCGAGATGGCGACCTGCTGGGCCGTGCCATCGCCGGGGAGGTAGTACCCGCTCGGCCCACCTTCATACGCCACGGGCGCATAGTCGGCCAGCCCCTGCGACCGGAGTTGGTTGGCCGCGGCCTCGACACTGTCGATCAACGGAAACATCCCGGTGATACCGCCGACAAGCGTTTCCTGCATCCCGTGGTCATCAAAGTTCTGGAAGGGAACATCACCCGTTTCCCAGGTTGGTCCGACATAGTTGGCGTGGCCGATGTAGTGCGCCACGTTCGGGGCCGCCTGGGCGGCGAGCTCACCATATGACGTGATCGAGTTCAGGTCCGCCTCATAATTTGCATTGAGAGAGAAATGCAGTTTCTGTCCAAGGTTGTACTGGTTCCACCAGGGCTGGGCAGTGAGCACGGTGTCGAAGTAGTGTCTCGCAAAGAGCCCGTACTCCCGGCCGCCGGTGTGAACCCATGTGTAGCGGCCAAAGCCGTCCCAGCCGGCCAAGAGGCCTTGATGCCATGACTCGTTGCCGAACTCGATCACAATCTCGCGGAACTCGTTGGTCCACGGTGTGCCGGTCCCCCGCTGGACGAATCGCTTGTAGGCCCAGGGCTTGGTCGCCGGGGTATCCACAGCCGGGTCGTACGGCACACCGAGGTACTCAGCCAGCGCCAGCCAATCATTCTCGGTGTATTCTTCCGAAAGGGTGATGTATGGCACGCTTCGATTGGCAGGCGAGCTGTCCGTCGCCAGACACCATTCAAGCGCCATCGGCACTGTAATCAATTGGGTTCCCTCAGCGCCGGCCGGCTGGATGTTGTAAATGAAGTCGATGTGGCTGCTCGGATAGTTTGAAAGCAGCCGATCCATCGGGGCGTGTCCGAAATACGTCTCGTTGAAGAATCGGATCGCGGGCTTCGGGCCGGTTGCGGGCATCGCGGCCATGAATTCATCGAATGCAAGGCGATTGGGTGTGAATGGTTTGAATCCATGCGCTGCATCGTCGCGATACACCACAAAATTGTCGATCCACAGCGTCCCCGGGCCGTCGAACGCCAGCCCGATGGCCGCATGGGCCTGGCTCGCGTCCGGATACGCCGGCCCGGTGAAATCGTAGGTGAATTTCTGCCACTGCCCGGTGACGGTCCACGGCGTCTGCTGTGTCAATGATGCATACGGCCCATCGGCTCCGAACCAGACGGCGCCCTGATTGGCCAAACCCTCCTGCCGGAGCCAGACCTCGGCACGGTACGAGGCGCCGGGTTCGAGCTGGCTGTACCACAGGCCCTCACCGGAATCGATGCCGTGAAAGAGAGTCTGCCCCGCGAAGGCTCCCGGACCGGTCGCCGTGATCTTCAAACAGGTCTCGCCCGGATCGGTGAATCCGGGTGGGATGGTGCCGGGGTGAGTCACGAGATCAGCCGCAGCCCCGGCTGGGACACTGAGAATGCCGACCTCGGGCTCGAAGAACTGGTGCAGGCGCGGGTCGACCTCGCTCTGGAGAATCTTCGTTTTTTTCACCGTGAAGATCGCGTAGTCACCATACGCGAGTTGGAGCGATGTGTCGGCCAGCGATACGCGGTTGGTATCGGAGGGAGCCTCGCCCTCGGCGACCCATCCCCCAGCGGGCACCGTTGTTTCACCGAGGAACACGACATGGTCGGCTCCGGTTGCATCGGAAAGGTCGGTGCCGCCGGCATATGAGAGTGGCTGGCCCGCCGCATCGACAATGCGGTACAGGCGAACGGTGGCGCCGTCGCCGAAGCCCGTGGCATTCTGTTCGTACATGTGGACGCCGCCGAGGCTCTCGTCCCATTCGATCCAGCCCGGCCCCTCACGTTCGACCCGGATGAGGTATCTGGCAACTGCGGGCTCCATTCCACTGTCAAAGATGAGATTGTTGGTTGCCAGGTTGGTTCCGCCACTCAATTTGGTGAGGTTGACGCCAATGGGTTCGACAGCATCTTGAAGGACCTGCTGCGTCACCGTAAATTCGGCCGGATCATTCGGATCGGCCGCCGCACCGCATGTTGAAACTTCAGCGACGCCGATCACAGCAATACCAACCAGACCACAACGAACACTCTGCGTAAAACGACCCGCACTCATCGCCGCACCTTTCTCTGGATGTTGTTTCAGGAATTGGGTTTTCAGGTTGCCATTCGGCGGGCCCCCTCTGGTTGCCCTGCCTGGCCCGTGCTCCGGCCCCACAAGCACGATTCGCGATTCCGTGGGCAGGCTACACCGACCATCAACGGGCTGCAACCGACAACACCCGGTGAGATGAGCGATTCCGTTGCCAAGAACATGTTGAAACAAGAAACCCCGGCGTCGTATCGACCTCAACAAAGCCGCAGCAGAATCTCGCCGACGCACGTCAGATCCGACTTTTATGTGACTTTTCAACCTATGAACAGCCGGCGTTGAAGTTGGCGATCCATGCGGTGAAGTCGGCGGGCGTCAGTTGTGCGTCATGGTTCTGGTCGGCGATGGGGTCGCCGGTGTTGTAGGCCTGGACCCATGCGGAGAAATCGGATGCATCGAGCACGCCATCGCCGGTGATGTCTGCTTGGCAATAACCAGGCGTGGTGATGGAGAGTGTCATAGGTGTAGTCGAACTTTCAAGCATGATCTCGGCCAGCCCCTGATCCGAAACCGCCAGGGGCTGCGCGCCGGTGCCGTCAAGATCAACAGTCCACAGCAGAGCGGGATCGAGGTCTGCCAGTCGCAGCAACGTCTGCGGGCCGGCCGGGATAGTCAGATGGAAACCGCGCTTGAAGAAGTGCAGTCGGGCATTCTTGGCGTGACGCTGTGGATCGTGTGCCGCATGCGAGCCGACGTTCGGCGTGGGCGGCGGAGTCACGGCGCGGGTTGCGTTGAGCACAAGGCCCTGTCTTTCGCCGCCCGTCTCGATCAGTACGCCATCGGCGGTGTCGAGCGAGCCGGATGAAGTAAGACGGGCGACCGAGGCGTCGCTGCCGACATGGATTACGTTCAGCATGGTCATCCATTCATCGGTGGCATCGGGCACGAGACGGAGTTGGTATTTGAGCTCGTCATCGACAAGCCACCCCCGGAGGTAGAGCGGCCCGCCGCCGGTCTGATATGCGGCCAGTTCGTCATAGACGGCAAATGAATAATTGTCCATGAACGTTGTGAGTCGCACGGTTTCGCCATTGGGCGCGGTCCATGAGAACTCGTCGCCGTTGACATTGATCGCATCGGTTGGCGTGTGGATGATCCATTGGTGCTTGCCTTGTGCCGCATCGATCAGGTTGCGGACCTCGGTGCGGTAACTGCTGTAATGCTCCGGTGTGATGCACGCATTTGGACCGATGAGCGGGCCGCACGTGTCGAGCCGATCAAAGACAATGATCGAATCCGACCCGTCGGCGTGATGCAGGAGCATGTGCGTGCGTGTCCATTCGTGGATTGACTCAGGCGGCGGCATCCACGATCCGGCATCGGCAAACTGCCCCCCGGTGCCGCCGATGTGGTAAAGGAACCGGGGGTCGGCCTGAAATCCGAACCGGCCCCAAGCCTCGCGGCATCGGCCGATCCCGCCATAGATCATCAACGTATTGAGGTAGGGCATCTCGAGCCTGGTCGGAAGGTAGCCCTTGGGGTTGACGATCGCCCATCCGCCTTGGCGCCAAAGATTGAAATTGGCCATCGAGGCCCGCTCGTGGTGGACATTGATCGGATTGAACATAGTTGATGCAAAGAATGAATCATCGGAGGCCCAGCCCGCATGCCAGTAGGCCACACCCCGTCCCGAGGCGTCGTGCGACGTGTAGCCCTGCCTGGATTGCTGCGTCGCATTCGGGTCGAGATTGATGAACATGCTGCCATTGCCCGTACTCGGGCGGTACTGCTCATAAAACGCGAGATACCGCTCGGCGACGTACGGATCGTGGGTGGCGTGGTACACATACCCGTACATGCCCAGTCCGTGGAAGAGGCTGAAGTTGTGCAGATGCTGTTCGTCCATGTCGCCCCACTGAAAGGGCTCGGAAAAATCGGGGGCGCTGCGTTCGATCAGAACGTCGGCGATCTCGTTGAAGTGGGCCGTCACCTCGGGAAACTTGTCTTGGCCGAAGTATTCATTGACAGCCGTGACGCCCTGAACGAGGTAGCGAACGGTGGAGTTGTTGTAGGCAGTGGATTCCATCCAGAGCCCGCCGGGAAGGGAGTTGGTGGCGTACTCGGCGATGGTGTTGCGCCACGTCGAGCGGTCGATGCCGGTGGCGTCCAGACCGCCGATACACATGGTGTCGTACGGCTGGTTGCAGCAGCCCGCGTCCCCGCAGTAGTTCAGGATCTCTTCGGATCGGCTCGGGTCCTCATCCGCGATCGCCAATGCGTACAACACAACGCCAAAGTAGTTCCCGATGACCTCATCGCTGTCGTTCATGGAGGTCATGCCCCAGTTGATCGGGCCCTGCCCGGTCACCATATCGGTCCAGAAATCGAGGACATCTCGGAAATCCGCCTTGTCGGCCGGGTCTAGCCCGTCGGCCACCCAGCTGTAAAGCAGACTGAGCTGGCTGAACCGGGCTCGGGTGACGTTGCTGTTGGCAGGAAGATCGCCCTGCGGGTTGAATGTTCGGCCTCGCCAGTGGCTGTTGTGCGCCCATGCGCGCTGCGCGTATGCCGCATCACCTGTGATGAGATAGCACAGGCCGTCGTAGAGCCCCTCATCAGCGTAGACATTTGGGTTATCCGCCTTGGCGAGCAGATCTTGCCAGTACTGGTGGTTGTCCGCGTACATCGCCTGCCAAGCCTGCGCTTGTTCGGGCGACCAGCCGAGGCGATTTGTGCCCTGTGCGACCGCCGACAAAGGCATTGCGATCGCAGCAAAAAACAAACCCCATGATACCAAACGACTCCAACAGACACGTGCCATGATATCGTCCTCCTCATCATGGACCCGAATATACAAAATCGGTTACCACTTCCCACCATGGCGCGATACTTTTGTTCGTCATCATGCACACCACGGAACAAACCCAGTGCAAAACCACCCCAAACAAGTGAGGGTGGTCGGGAAACGAAGTGGTGGAAAGAGGAATCGGGATTCAGCCGTACCGAACGCAGATCAAGACCAACCCGTGGGGGTTTCTCAATCACCCGCAGCCGGCGTTGAAGTTGGCGATCCAGGCATCGACATCCGCCGGTGTGCAGACGCCATCATCGTTCTGGTCGCACTCTGGGGCGTTGGCGTTGAAGGAGGTGATCCACGCTGTGAAGTCGGTGGGGGTGAGCATGCCGTCGTGGTTCACATCGGCCCGGCAGCGACGCCCGAACACCACGTAGCTCTCGCCGGCCGCGGAGTTGCCGTTCGGGTCGGCGCCGAAGGCGCCGATGATGAGGTCGTCGATCCCGTCGCCGTTGACATCGCCGGCAGTGGACACGGACACACCACTGAAATCGCTCGCATCGATGCCGTTGAGCACGAAGCCCGTCACCCCATCAAGGGTTTCGGGATCCAGCGAAGCGCTGAAGCCGCTGGTACGTCCGAACACGACGTAGCTCTCACCGGCCCCGGCGTTGCCGTTCGGGTCGCCGTAACTCGATCCGGCGTAGTGCACCCCGATGAGGAGATCGTCGATCCCGTCGCCGTTGATATCGCCGGCCGTGGACACGGACTCACCGCAATGGTCTCCAATATCAATCCCGTTGACGACAAAGCCGGTCGTACCATCCAGGGAAGACAGATCGAGCGAGGCGTCCAAGCCGGTTGATCGCCCGAACACGACGTAGCTATCTCCCGCAAAGTGAGGGGCGACCGGAAAATCATCTCCGAATCCCGGAGCGCCGATAATGAAGTCGTCGATCCCGTCGTCATTCACATCGCCGGCAGACGATACCGAACTCCCAAATTCATCTTGCCGTCGGAGTCCTTCCATGATAAAGCCGTTTGTTCCATCGAGCGAAGACAGGTCGAGCGACGCGCCGAAGCTTGTCGTCTGTCCAAACACGACAACAGCCTTTGTACGGCTATAATAGTTTTGGTTGAATACTGTGGGCCAACTCCCAACCAGAAGGTCATCAATGCCATCGCTGTTGACATCGCCCGCGGATGCCACAGACCCTCCGATGCAATCGTTTTCGTCGCTCCCTATCATGGTGAAGCCCGTCGTCCCGTCCAGAGTGGAAAGGTCGAGCGACGCGTCGAAACCAGTCGTCCGCCCGAAGAGAACATAGCTCTCGCCGGCAATGGTGCCGTTTGGACTGGCAAGTGGGGCGCCGATGATGAGGTCGTCGATCCCGTCGCCGTTGACATCACCGGCGGATGACACAGAGCTGCCGCTGTAATCGCCGGCATCGATTCCGTTGATGATAAAGCCCGTCGTCCCGTCCAGCGAAGACAACTCCACCGACGCACCGAAGCCCGTCGTCCGTCCGAACACCACGTAGCTCTCGCCGGCCCTGAAGTTGCCGTTCGGATCGGCGATCGGAGCCCCGATGATGAGGTCGTCGATCCCGTCGCCGTTCACATCGCCGGCCGACGACACAGACCAGCCGCTGCGGTCGTCAGAATCAATGCCATTGATCACAAAGCCGTTCGTACCGTCCAGAGAGGACAAGTCAATCGACGCCGGGAAGAACCCGTCGGCCTGCCCTGAGACCGAACCGGCCAGGGCGAGCAGGAGCACAGGGGACAGTGTGGATATCGAGCGCATGGCCAAACCCTCCACCACCAAGCCGGACCCCACCGAGGGCCCGAACCGGGGCCAAACCAGCGTATCGGAAGCGAGATGCCCCCGTCAAGGGGTTTTCAGGAGATGGCCGGGGGCCCGGGCGTGGCTCTGGGCGGCGTTCCGGGCGGCATTCCGGCCGATCCGGGCCCTCGGCGCGCGGTAATTGGTCCTTCGCGCGCGACAATTGGTCCTATAGGCGCGACAATGAGCCTTTTGCGCGCGACGATTGGTCGTTCAGGCGCGACGATGAGCCCTTCGCGCGCGGCATTTGGTCGTTCAGGCGCGATGATGAGCCCTTCGCGCGCGACGATTGGTCGTTCATCGGCGGCCTTTGTTCCCCACAATCGGGCGGGGTCTGCCGGAATCTCGGCCACACGGCCCGCGGGGGGTTCATCCCACGCCCCGCAGGGCATGCGGTATACTCGCTTCCGGGGCGTTGATCGCTCACCGGTGGGGCTGAGAAGGGTTTGGGATGGACGCTGTACGTGTGTCGGCATGGAAGAGGACCGTGGTCGGTCTTTGTCTGCTGCTGGGGTGTTCCGCCCACGCGGACACGTTCTATGTCTCGACGACCGGGGCCGATGCCAATGCCGGCACGAGCCCGGGCCAGGCGTGGCGGCACCTTGCCTACGCGGCCCAGCAGGTGGCACCGGGCGACACCGTCTACATCGAGCGGGGCGACTACGGCAACGAGACGCTGGCCATCACCATCGACGGCACGCCCTCGGCCCCGATTTCGTTCATCGGCTATCAGTTCGTCCCGGGCGATCGGCCGGGGCCGGCGTTCCAGTACGGCGAAGCGCTCGACCCCGCGGTCATGCCCCTGCTCGACGGCGGCGACCGCTCTTCCGGCACGGGGATCACGCTCTACTCACGGTCGTATGTGATTGTGAAGAATATCCAGATCAGAAACTACGAGGCGGGCGTGGACGGCTGGCACGGCCGGCACCTCACGCTTGAGAACATCATCGTCAGCGACACGGGCGACATCAACGCGAGCTATTCCGGAAACGGCATCACACTCGGGGGCGCCGATGACAACACCCTCCGCGGCTGCATCGTGGTCAATGCCGCCGCCGAGGGGTATACGGTGGTCGGCGATCGCAACCATCTCGAGTCGTGCCGGGTTTACGCCGATGACAACTCGACCATCCCGAGTTCAACGGACTACTACATCATCGTGGAGGGCAATGACAACACGTTCGACAACTGCTACGCCGAGCGCGTCGGCGATCTGGAGCACGTCGGGCACGGCATCGGCATCAAGGGCAACGGTCAGAACAACACGTTTTCCAATTGCACGGGAAAGAACCTGGCGGGCGCGTTCTATGTCCGCCATCGCGGGGCGAGAAACAACACATTCCTCAACTGCACCGCGATCGAAGGCACCGGGCTGCTGGTGCGCGACGGCGCCAGTGACAATACGTTCATCAACTGCCACACCATCAACGCCGAGAACGCCGTCACGTTTCTGGACACCGACGAGGATGGTGGAGCCCAGTTCGCCGGCCGGAACAACATCTTCGTCGGCTGCACGTTCGAGAATACAACCAACACGGGAATCAACTTTTCGTATTACTCACTCGAATCGAGCGCCGACAACAATTCGTTTGTGAACTGCGTGTTCGCGGGCGGGCCGTACCTCTTTCGGACCGAGCGGACCAACGCAAACAATACACTGATCAATTGCATCGTTTCCGGCTTCGGAAATCTGAGCATCGGGTCGTATGCGTTGGATTATTCGACGTCGAGCAGCATTTTCTGGAACTGCGGGTTCCCTCTGCCGCCGGGGGCCGGTGTGATGGCCGCCGATCCGATGTTTGTCGATCCGAATGCGGGCGATTTCCGATTGCTGTCCGGCTCGCCCGGGATCGATGCGGGGGACAACAGTGCGGTCCCGCCCGGTGTCGGAGTCGACCCCGACGGACGGACTCGATTCATCGACGATCCGTGCACCGTCGATTCCGGGCTCGGCTCGGCCCCGATTGTCGATATCGGCGCGTATGAGTTTCTGCTCGGCGGAACGTGCCCCGGCGAC
>DRKT01000054.1 GCA_011053195.1 Phycisphaerales bacterium
CACGCAAACCAAGACCACAAACGGGCCCATCGCCGCAATCAACCCGTGCTCGCCGCCCGGTACCGGGGAGATTTCGCTCGGATCGGTGCAACTCCCCCCCGTATGGGCACTAGGATTCTCCCTCGGTCATCAGATGTGTGGCCAACGCCGGTGTATGCGGAAGCGCCGGCGCTGTGGTCGGCGTTGATGGGGGTATGGGGTGGATCGTCGGATCAGGGTTGTGGTGATGCTTCGGCGTGGGCTCTTTGCCGCGTTGGCGGTGTTGAGCACCGTGGGAGCCTTGGCGCTGGCGTACGCTGCCTTTGGTCCGGGCTCGGTCGGGCTGACGCCGACCATTGCGCTGGTCGGGATCTTTGTGCTGCTGGTCTTTCCGAGCGTTACCGTCTGGGCGTGGTTCTGGGATCGCAACATCCGCAAGAGAACCGAGCACCTCACCCATCGCCGCCGGCGGCCCATGCTCGTCGAGCACGCCGGCGGGCGACACACCCGCAAACCCGCTGCCGACCCCAGACCTACACACCAAACAATACAAGAACAAGACACCTGAATCGAACCCAGGCTCCGGTTCAGACCGCCACCCGGCCGCCGACGCTCGAGGCCCGCTCGAACATTGCTGCGATCCTGAGGAGTTTGGCTTCGCTGTGCGTGTGCCCGGTGAGTTGGATGCCGACGGGCAGCGAGCCGCCCTCGCTCGGCACAAAACCCGCGGACAGGCTGATCGCGGGCAACCCCGCCAGATTGGCCCCGACGGTGAAGGTGTCTTCCAGGTACAGGTCTGTCGGCGCCCCGGCTCGGCTGCCCAGTTCGAACGCGGGCCCCGGTGCTGTGGGTGTGAGCACGGCATCGGCCTGCATGACCCGAAAGATCGCGTCGTAGTCCGCCTTGATGACCCGGCGGGCCCGCATCGCGCGCTCGTAGAGCTTGTCCGCAAACCCCGCGCGCAGCGCGTGCGTCCCCAGCATGATCCGCCGACGAACCTCGGGACCAAATCCTTCAGAACGCGAACGGATATACAATTCTTCGAGCGGATCGTTCGGCCCGATCTCCGCGCGCCGGCCGAAGCGGATGCCGTCGTACCGCGCCAGGTTGGTCGAGGCCTCGGCGCACGCGATCGTGTAGTACGCCGGGATCGCCAGCTCCGCATGGTCGAGCTCGACCTCCATCAGCTCGGCGCCGAGCTCGGCAAAGACCTTGCACGACATCCCGAAGATCAGCCGGACCATCGGGTCGACCGCATCGGCCTGCGCCTGCCTCGGAACCGCGATCTTGAGCCCCTCGACGGGCTCGTGCAGGTCATGGGTGAGTTTCGGTGCGGGCCGATCCAGACAGGTCGCATCGTCGGCGTCGGCGCCGGCGATGACCTCGAGCACCGCCGCCGCGTCTTCAACGGTTCGCGTCATCGGTCCGATCTGATCCAGGCTCGATGCGTAGGCGATCAGCCCGTGTCGGGAAACAGTGCCGTAGGAGGGCTTGAGCCCGACACACCCGCACATCGCCGCAGGCTGGCGGACCGACCCGCCCGTGTCGGACCCGATGGCGACCGGGACGAACCCGGCCGCGACCGCCGCTGCCGACCCGCCCGAGCTTCCGCCTGGCGTGCGCGAGATATCCCACGGGTTGCGCGTCGCGCCGAAAGCGGAGTATTCACACGACGATCCCATCCCGAATTCATCGAGGTTGGTCTTGCCGAGGATGATCGCGCCGGCGTCTTCGAGCCTCGCCGCCGCGGTCGCGCTGAAGGGCGATTCGTACGCTTCGAGCATCACCGAGGCCGCGGTCGTCCGGCCATGGTCCAGACAGATGTTGTCCTTGATCGCCACCGGCACGCCCGCCATGGCGCCGATGGATTCGGGCGATTCGCCGCCTGCGATCCGCGCATCCACCGCCCCGGCGCGCTCGATCGCCCGATCGGCGAACACGGCGAGGAACGCGTGGATCGTGTCGTCGTGCGCTGCGATCCGGTCGAGACACGCGCGGGTGATCGCCTCGGCTGTGCTCGACCCGCTCGCCAGCGCCGTGCGGACGCCGGCGACGGTTATGTCCTCGGGATTCACGGGCGCTCCTCGGCATCGACCCCGAGATCCGCGACGGTGAACAAGCTTTCAAAGCGATACCCGGCCATGTTCTCGCCGGCGCCCTCCTGCCGGTCGATCACCACGATCGCGGCCAGGATCTTCGCCCCCGCCGACTCGATCGCCCGGCACGCTTCGAGCGTCTGCCCGGCCGTCGTGGCGATGTCTTCGAGCAGGATGACCGAATCGCCCGCGTTGATCTCGCCCTCGATCTGCTTGGCGGTGCCGTAGTCCTTCTTCTGATTGCGTACAAAGACGCACGGCTTCTTGGTTGCCAGGCTGGTCGCGGTCACCAGCGGGATCCCGCCGAGCTCGGCCCCGGCGAGCCGATCCGCCTTGGTGCCCGTCTCCCGCTCGATCCGTTCGATCGTCTCGGCGAACAATCCCGCGAGGGGCCTGAGCACCTCGGGACGTGTGCAGAACTGGTATTTGTCAAGGTAATACCGGCTTGTTCGGCCGGATCGGAGGGTGAACTCGCCCCGGATCAGCGAGAGGTCGGCGATCTGGGCTGCCAGTTTCCGGCGTTGTGAGGCGGAAAGAACCATGCCCGAGCCTAGGCCGGGACTCGCCGGGGCAGTGGGGGTTCTATCATGGGGCCCCGTCGAACCCGGCGGCGAATGGAGATTGATGATGGGCTTGTCGAGTCGCAGCGTCTTTGGTCTGGTTGTTTCGGTAGGGCTGGCCGGTGCCGTCGGCGCGCAGGTGACACTCCCCCCGCCCGCCCCGAGGCCGGAGATGCCCGAGTACGTCCCGCCGAGCCAGCGTGTCGATGAGGAAGAACCCGCCTTCGACCCGAGCAGCGTGGAGTTCGACCCGATCTGGACGCTCGATGAAGACGGCAAGGTGGTCGGGCCTGATGGCCTGGCCGAGATCGCGGCCCTGCGCCACAACCCGCTCATCACCGAAGACCTGTTCCCCATCATCGAAACGATCCTCGAAGACCGGGCCAAGGAGATGGACACCAAGGTGTTCGTCTATCCGCGCAAGGCCATCGACGCCCTGACCGGCGCGATCGACAACTTCGACGTGCGCAAGGAGGACACGCGCAACGTCATGGGCGAGATCGCCAACTCGCTGAACGTGTCGGAGGGTCTGGTCAGTTGGCTTCGGGATCAGGGGTTGATCACGGAAGAGATGTCGATGGTGTCGTTCAACATCATGCAGGACTACACGAAGCGCACGATGGACCAGATCGCCGCCTCGATGCCGGACGCCGACCAACTCGACCTGATCAGTCACCAGAGCCGGTTTTTGGTCCGTCTCGGTTTGCAGGAACCGCTATCGGCGTTCGGCCGGCTGTCGCGAAAGGTGCTCGAACTGCATCCCGATGTCGTGGAGAACGCAGCCGAGCTGCTCGAACTCAAAGGCCGGGACTTTCTTGATGAGGTCGCCAAAGCGCTCAAGCCACTGGATGATGACCAACTGAAGGCCCTCTTCAAAGAGGCGTACGAATCTCTCCATGGCCCGGTTGTGAACAGCGCCGACACCGATGAAAAGATCGAGGGGAAGCCCGTCGGAGACCGATGAGCCTCCGCCGGCAAAGGCGGACGGGCACGGTCCATCACGCACGATCTGTTCGCAGCTCGTTTGCACCCCGTGGGCACCACACAATATTGAGTGTGTCACGGTTTACTCAAATGTGTCCACAATGTATTCAATTTTTCTTCTCGCGCCTTGCGGGTAGGCCGATATTCGGTAATATTCAATTCGGCCGTTGAACGCCCTTGAATTTTGACCGGTCTCAGTAAACGCCTTGCTTCCTCTGAAAAGGGGTGTGACATGACGAATTCAGCCAAAGATGTTGTTCACGTCTTGATTATGGTGGGGGTCGTGGCTGTGTGCGGGGGTGTTTCGGCGCAGCCGGAGCGGCCCGATCCGACGGGCAGTGAAGGGTTCGATTGGTGCCGGGAAGCTCGGCATCGGCCGACGGACATGACCTGTTTCAGATGCTTTACGCAGAAGCTTGACGCGTGTGACTCGCTGAACTCGCGTGCCACCCAGTTGATCTGTGCCGGCGCGTCCTGGCTCGACTATTGGTTCTGTCAACAACGGATTCCAGATGGACGCGCAGGTGATATATTATTGAATTGGATCGCGAACGGTTCCGGCGAAAAATATATTCTGTTCCCCCCGGAGCAGCTTGTTCAGGCAGACGTTGATGACCTTTCCCGAGATCAGACGCTCCTCTATGACACGTTGAATTATTTCCAGGACCAGTTGGACTTTCTGGATGACTTTGAAACCGATGTCCGCAAGGTTTCACAGTTTGCACTGAATGTCGAAAACACTGGTGATGCAGAGCTCGGCGTCGGTGTGCTGCTCGCAGACGATGGTGGCACACACTACCGCACACTGGACCGTGTGGTGCTTGGAGACGCGGCGACCGATATGCCGGAACTCGTCCAAGGCTTGGCCGATGCTGATATCGGCTCCACGAAGTCTCTCACGATCGATTGGACCGGGCTGGAGGGCTTTGTCGGGCAATCCGTCATGCTCCTTGTCGAGGCGCGATTCCCGGGACAACCAGCACCCGTCGTTCTGTCCGTGATTCCCATCCGTCTTTCGGACTCGTATGACCTCAATGGCGACGGCACCTTCGACACCCTCGACCGCAACGAAGCGATGAACCGTTTCTCCTCGGGCGAGATGGGCTACGACGAGATGCAGAGGATTGTCAACGCTGAGAAATAGAGCTCGCTCACAGCACAAACGTCAGCACGAACACGATCAGCACGATCACCCCGACGAGGCTCCACATGGCCTTGTTCCGCCCGGCGCCGGCGCGGTCGGGGTCGAAGATGACTTCGTGGCAATATGGGCAGATCGCGGTGTCGTCGTAGACCTCGTGGCCACAGGCGGGGCATCGGATTTCGACAGCATCCAGCCGGCGCAGATCCTCGATCGAGGGCCCTTCCGGGTCGATCGGGTCGTCCAGCCCGCCCTGGTAGCTGTCTCTGGAATCATGGACCATCGCCGATGGTACGGGCCGGGTGATAGGCTTGGGGCATGACCCACGCACGAAAGATGCTTTCCATCCTTATCCTGCTGACCGGCGTGCTGGCCCCGGGGATCGGTTGCGCCAGCCGGGACCTGCCCGATTCATACTTTGCCGAGCGTCCGAACCCGGGCTCAACGGGGTACATCCCGATTCTCAAGCCGTTGTCGACGGGCACCCGGCACGTCGCCGAGAAGATCGCCGCGTTCGATGGGTTCCAGACGACCGGGATCGCCGTCACCCCCGCCGGGCAACTCTTTCTGTCGAGCCCGCGCTGGCATGGCAACCACGGCATGAGCGTGATCCAGGTCTTCACCGGCAAGCTCACACCGCCCATGCCCTACCCGGACGCCGACTGGAACAACTGGGGCCCCGGCGCCCGGCCCGAGCGGAGCTGGGTCTGTGTGCAGGCGCTGCTCAGCGACGACCTCGGCCGCCTCTGGGTGCTCGACTCCGGCGCGCCGCTCATGCAGGGGCCGATCGACGGCGCAGCCAAACTGGTCCGCATCGACCCGACCACCGGAAAGGTGGAAGCCGTTTTTCTCTTTGACAACGAGATCGCCCCCGAGGGCTCGTACCTCAACGATGTGCGCATCGACACCGCCTCGGGCTTTGCCTACATTACGGATTCCGGGCTCGGTGCGATCGTGGCGGTGGATCTGTCAACAGGCGCGGCTGCCCGCTTCCTCGAAGACCACCCCTCCACCAAGGCCGAGCCCGACGTACGCCTTGTCATCGACGGCAAACCCTGGGTCAATGCCAAGGGCAAAACCCCGATGGTCCATGTCGATGGAATCGCGTTGTCGCCAGATGGTGAATACATTTACTATCAGGCCCTGACATCGCGCCGGTTGTACCGCGCCAGGACAGCCCCGATCAAGGCGGCGCTGCGTTCCGGGAACTTTGCCTCCGCTCAGCAGCGCAGCGCCGACCAGCAGGCCGTCGCCGACACGGTCGAGAGCCTCGGCCAGACGTTTGTGACCGACGGGATGATGATGGACCGCCGGGGCACGCTGTATTTCACAGCCCTCGAACGCAACGCGATCACTGCGCGACTCGCCACCGGCGAACTGACCAAGGTCACCGCCGGCGAAGACCTCGTCTGGCCGGACGGCTTGGCGATCCAGAACGGTCGGCTGTATTTCACAGTCGCACGGATCAATGAAACCGGTTTCAACCGCCCGGAGGGCGCCGTGGCGGACGGGCCCTTTGCCGTCTACCGTGTGCCGTTGCTGGATCCTAAGAAATAAGAATACATCCCGAACACAATCGGGATTGACAGGTCCGAAACCTGTCGGAATATTGCTGATCTCCGGAATCCGCAGGGAAGGCCATTTTCACGGATATCGGACGAGCCTACAACACCGAAACCGGCGGAAGGTCACACACATTTGCGCCGATATGTTCTGCCACGACACGGAGTTGATGGGTGGATGATGATCGAGGGGTAGACAGTGTTCGGCTTCGGCGAGAACAGCGCGAGCAGGTGCTCGACGCGATCGACGAGGCCGCCGGTGAACAGAGCCCGAGTGGAAAGCAGGCCCGCAAGCACGAACGGGTCCCGTTCAGGCTCGCGGATATCCCCATCAGGGTTCGGATGCCTGATGGTACGAACGGCAAGTATCTCGTCTGCGCCCGCAACATCTCGGCCGGCGGGATGGCGTTCCTCCACGGCGGGTTCCTCTACCCGGGACTCCACCTCGAGGCCATCCTCACCATGCTCACCGGCGACGCCACGCTCGTCCGGGGCACCATCGTCCAGTGCCGACACATCGCGGGTCGCCTGCACGAGATCGGCGTGAAGTTCGAATCAAAGATCAATATCAAGGCGTATTGCGAACCAGTTGCCAAATCAAAGCCGGAGTCGGAGCCTTCCTCGGTCAGGATCCCAAATCTCGCCGGCCGGGTGTTGTGCCTGTGCAAGGACATGGTCGACGGCCAGCGCGTGGTGAACTGGCTCTCGTCCACCGGCGCGGTTTCGGTCGCGGTGCACTATCTCGGAGCCGGGCTCGATCGGCTTCGGCTTGAACCCTTCGACCTGGTCGTCTGTGATCTGCACCTCGAAGAGGTTCAGGGCGCCGAGATTATCCAGGCCATCCGCAGCGCCGAATACACCGGCCCCATCCTCGCCATGCACGATCCCAAGCACGGATTCGATGCGGACGAGTTGAAACTGGCCGGCGCCAACGACCTGCTCATCAAGCCCATCGGGGCGGCGGACCTGATCTCGCGCTGCGCCGAACTGCTCAGCACCAACGAAACTACGGCCTGACGCGCACCACGAGCACGGTCTGGTCATCGGGCCTGGTCGAAAGACCCGCAAACTGGCGCAGCCGCCAAAAAATCCCATCGATGACCTCCTCCGCACTCGCGTCCGGCTTCTCGGCGAGCGTGTCGATCAATGCTTGCTCCAGTCGGCGTTTGGTAAAGCGGTTCTCGTCGAAGTCGAGTGTGTCGGTGAGCCCGTCGGTGTAGCACATCAGCACATCGCCCCGCTCGAGTTCGCAGTGCCCGCGGTGGTAACGCTGCGACGGGTCGATCCCGAGCACCATCCCGCCGGTGTCGAGCTCGTGGAGATCGGCCATGGTCGGCGGACGATCGCTCGGCACGCGCAGGATCATCGGCGCCTCGTGCCCGGCCGAGCAGTACGTCAGATGACGCCGTTCCGGATCGAGCACGCCGTACCAGAGCGTCACAAACTCGCTTTCGAGCGTGTCTCGGCACAGCGCCTTGTTTGTTCTGCTGACAATCTCGTCGATGTCGTACACATCCTGCGCATACGCACGGATCGACGCGCGCACGCTCGACATGAGCAACGCCGCCGGAACACCCTTGCCCACCACATCACCGATCACCATCCCGAGCATCGGCTTGCCCGGCCGCCCGACGTCGAAGGCGTCATAAAAATCACCCCCGAGCTCGAACGAGGGAACATACCGCCCGGCGATGTCCAGCGCGTCGAAGCCCTCCATCCGGCGCGGGAGCATCCGGCGCTGGATCTGGCTGGCGAGCCGGAGCTGCCGGCCGATCATCCGGTCATGCTGCTGAAGCTCGAGAAGCCTCGCCTGCTCGATCGCGATCGCCGCCTGCTGGGCGATCGACCGAACGAGTTGCTGCTCAGATTTCTCAAGCAACCGTGGCTTGTGGTCGTACAGCCGGATCGCACCGATCGGGTGGTTCTGAAAGATCATCGCGGCCGTCACAAACCCGACAAGCCCCTCGGCCGCGAGCCGGTCCTTCCCGACAACCCGCCCATCCTCGAGCAGATTCGAGACCGCCACAATCTCGCCCGCCATGATCCGACGGTCGAACTCCCGCCCGATGGACAACGGCTGCGGATCGTCGAGCCACTGCTCCGACAGGTTTCGGCTCGCCTTGAGCTCGATCCCCCGCTCATCGCTCGAAATCTCCGTCTGATCGTCAAAGAGCACGATCGAGCCGGCGTCAAGGTCCAGCACATCCAGGGCCGAATCCAGCGCGATCTCAAGAATCTGCCCGACATCCGACGCCTGCGCGAGCATCGCCGTCAGGCGGTAAAGAACCTCGAGCTCGCGCACGCGGTGGTTCAGTTCCCATGATCGGCTGCACACCTCCGAAACCGCATCGGCCAGAAAACCCAGCGAGGACAGCAGGTGCGTCGGCGCCGTGCGATCAACCCGAAACCCACCGATCGCCGAGCCCTCGACCACGATCGGGATCGAAGCGCGGTCGCCGAGCAGTTCAGGTTCATCATCAATCATGAATGGAGGGTCACCCTCGGTCGCGCGCACGCGCCGGCCCAATTGGTCGCAGAGTGCGACCTCGGTGGCTGCAAGCTGCCCGAGCTCATCGCAGAGTCTGGGCAGCGAGCCGTCGGTCATAAACCGGGCGATCGAGAGCGTTCCGGGTTGAAGCCCGTCCTCCGCGCTCATCCGTCCCCGTTCTCGCTGTCGGCTCCTGATTGATCCTCCGGCGCGATGGGTTTGTCATCAAGCCAGACCAGCCGAAGCAGGCCCGCAAGCCGATCCGCGCCCTCGATCTCGAGCCGTTCCAGCCCATCGTCGATCATTTCCTTGTCGTCGAGTTGGTAGCCGATGTACGCAAGCACCAGCGCTGCCTGTCGCGCCTTGGCGCCGGGCCCCTTGGCAACCTGCCTGAGTCTCGGCGCGATCTGACGGAGCCGATACGACGACGGAATCAGCCCCGGCGCGTAATGCGAGCCGATCATCGCCGGGTGCGTCGTCAGTGTCTCGCGCAGGTTGACCGCGGCCGAGACGATCAGCCCCGCGCCGATCTGCGCGTGGGCTCGCGATATGGCGGCCATCGGATCGCCCGGCTTGAGCGAGAGCGCCATCGAGAACCTCGCCTCGGCATCGAAGTAGTGGCCCTGCTGCATCGCCTGCTTCCCGCGGTCCATGTGGATCAGGAAGTAATCGCGATCCACGGGATGCGGGCTCTCCACGAGCTCATCCACCAGACCACCGCGCCGAAGCGTCTCGATCACCTTCGGATCGACATTCATATTCTCGAGATCCTGCACAAGTTGGTCCCGGGCATTCGGGGTCTCACCTTCCGCTGCATCCTGATCGGCCTGCCGAGAAGCCTCGAGCCGGGCGCTGTCGAGCACGCCCTGAAGATACGAGCTGAGCAGTTCATTCTGTTTCACGATCAACTCCGCGGTGCCCGCGCCCTCCGGCGAGGTGCCCGCGCCAAACTGGTTGTCATAGTTCACGCGAAGCTGCGACAGGATCTGGTCGTAGCCCGTGCTCGGCGAAAGCCGCGTCGTGGCGCTCAGGTCCGGGCTCGTCGTCGGGATCGAGGTATCAACCGCCGGACTGTTCGCCGGCCTTGAAAGCTCAGATCCACGCTCGTTGTCAAGGTCGATGATGCTCAGCCCACGCAGCGGCGAAGCCGTCACGTTGACCATGTTCCCATCGCCCGCATCAATCTGCCCGACAAAGCTCTGCGCGAGTGACTTGTCCGTCAGATACCCGGCCGAGGAACGAATCCGCCACAACCCCGCACCCGTCTGCTCCGGCTGCAGCGCCGGGTCCACCCGCGAGATCGCGACGGCACCGGAGTCCACACGCCCCGTGTCCACCCGGTTCGGCTCGACCGCGATCTCGGGCCGATACGCGTTTCGACTGACCGTGAGCGATCCCGCGATGCTGCTCGGCGGCCGGCTCCCGGTGGTCAGGGCGAACTGATACTGCAACGCATCCGTCCCGCGCAGCCCGAGCCCCGCAATCCCCGAATACAGCGAATCCCGCCGAAACGAGAACAGATCATCCGAAGCCAACTCGCCCCGAAACTCATTCGGCGCGGTATACCCGACGTTGCCCCGGAAGCTGATCCCACCCGGCGCATTGCCCGTCACGATCGCGTTTCGGAGCCGATACGAGCTGACCAGATCATTCCTCGCCGCCGAGTTCCGCCGGCTCGCCCCGTGCTCGAGCGAGGCATCGAGATTGGTCCCGTCGCCCAGGGCATTCTGGGCCGAAACCGGCATGGTACAGACGCCGAGCATCGCAAAAACAAGGACTCGTTTCATCACGGATCTCCGGTCGGGCCCTGTCCCGGCATCTCACCGGAACCCCGGCCCACCACATGGTACGTGCCGACCGGCACCATCGGCCTCGCGGCCGGGTGTTTCGCACAATCGTGTTGGTAAGGAAAAATACTTGTGCTTGGAAATTTGCGATAGGGACTTGCCCCCCCCCCCCCC
>DRKT01000055.1 GCA_011053195.1 Phycisphaerales bacterium
ACGGGCGGCGCCGGGTTTCTGGGGTCGCACCTGTGCGACCGCTTGACGAGCGATGGCCACGATGTGCTCTGTCTGGACAACTTCTTTACCAGCCAGAAATCCAATGTGGTCCACCTTCTCGACAGGCCGAACTTCGAGCTTATCCGACACGACGTCACTCGGCCGATGTTTCTTGAGGTCGATGAGATCTACAACCTTGCCTGCCCGGCTGCTCCGGGGCACTACCAGTACAATCCTATCAAAACAATGAAGACTTCGGTCATGGGAGCAATCAATGTTCTCGGGATGGCCAAGCGGTGTCGGGCCAAGGTGTTGCAGGCCTCGACGAGCGAGGTGTATGGTGATCCTGATGTGCACCCCCAGCCGGAGAGCTATCGCGGCAATGTGAACCCGATTGGAACGCGCGCGTGTTATGACGAGGGCAAACGGGCTGCAGAGACGCTGTTCTTCGATTACCACCGGATGAACCATGTCAACATCCGCGTGGTACGGATTTTCAATACCTATGGCCCAAGGATGCACCCGTTCGATGGGCGGGTCGTGTCAAACTTCATCAGGCAGGCGCTTGATGGTGAGGACATCACCATCTTCGGCGACGGCTCGCAAACACGATCGTTCTGTTATCGTGATGATCTGGTCGAGGCCATCATCCGAATGATGAACGGGCCGGATGAGTTTGTCGGTCCGGTTAACATCGGGAACCCGGATGAGTTCACGATCCTCCAACTCGCGGAGCTCGTGCTTGAACTGACAGGCTCCACGGGCAAGATTGTGCACCGGCCGTTGCCGGCGGATGATCCGAAGCAGCGCCAGCCGGATATCACGCTGGCTCGAGAGCACCTCGGCTGGGAACCCAAGGTCAAGCTCCGCGAAGGCTTGGTCAAGACCATTGAATGGTTCCGTTCGATCGACACGAGCGAGTATCGGGCACCGACGCCGAACTATTGACCATTTTCCCTGACCAATTCCAGACATCCCTGCCCCATACCAACCGACGACATCGTCGAGTTGCCGGGATATACTGCGCCCGAGAAGATACAACCGATCGCGGGTGTAGTTCAGTGGTAGAACGTCAGCTTCCCAAGCTGAATGTCGCCGGTTCGACTCCGGTCACCCGCTTTCAACTCTTCCACTGCTGGTCGGACGAATCGGTGGTGCAACTCCGAGGAGGACTCCATGACCAGTCAGGCCGTTTCCACACCAGCCGCGAAGATGCAGGGCGGGCTCAGCGCCGAGACGTTGGCCTCGTTCCGCACCAGCTTCGAGTCCCACCCGACCGCGCGGATGATGCTCAACGCCGTCACCATGAATCCGATCACCGATGTGGCGATCCAGCGGGACATCATCACCAGCACTGATCACACCTTCTCGCACCGGCTCGATGCCTGGTCGGTGACGAACCAGAAACGCTCGGGCCGATGCTGGCTCTTTGCCGGTCTGAATCTGCTCAGGGTCGGCGCGATGCGCGCCATGAACCTCGAAGACTTCGAGTTCAGCCAGAACTACCTCCTGTTCTGGGACAAGCTCGAACGGGCCAATTATTTTCTTGAGACCATCGCCGCGACCGCCGACCGCCCGTTGGACGATTGCACCGTCGCGTGGCTGCTCGACCGCCCGCTCGATGATGGCGGGCAGTGGAACATGTTTGTCAACATCGTCCGCAAGCATGGCCTCGTCCCCAAGGCTGTCATGCCCGAGACCAACAGTTCCTCCAACACCGGGCAGATGAACGCCCTGTTGCTCACCAAGCTCAGAAGGGCGGCCTCAACCATCCGCCGACTCGCCGAGCAAGGCAAGAACGACCAGATCGAATCCGAGAAGATCGAGATCATGGCCGATGTGTTTCGCATGCTCTCGATTCACCTCGGCACACCGCCGGCCGAATTCGACTGGCAGTGGAACGACAAGGACAAAGTCTTTCACCGCGACGGCGCGATGACGCCCCGGCAGTTCGCCGACAAGTACGTCACCATTCCGCTGGATGAATACGTCTGCCTCGTCAATGACACCCGGGAAACAAGCCCCGTCGGGCGGACCTACACCGTTGACTGCCTCGGGAACGTCGTCGGCGGCGAGATCGTCAAATACCTCAACGTTGATGCCGACACCATGAAGCGAATCGCCATGAAAACCATCATGGCCGGCGAACCCGTCTGGATGGGCTGCGATGTCGGCAAGATGATGAAGCGAGATCTCGGCATCTGGGATGCCGAGTTGTTCGATTATGAACGTGTCTACAGCACATCGCTCGATATGAGCAAGGCCGACCGCCTCGACTACCACGACACACTCATGACTCACGCCATGCTCTTTACGGGCGTTGATGTCGTCGATTCACCCCACGGCGAAGTCCCGCGACGATGGCGCGTCGAGAACAGTTGGGGGGATGCGGACGGCAAAAAGGGGTTCTATGTCATGAACGACTCATGGTTCTCCGAGTACATGTTCGAGATCGCTGCGAGAAGGAGCGCCTTGCCCAAGGAACTGCAGGATGCCCTGGACCAGGAACCCATCGTGCTGCCGGCGTGGGACCCGATGGGGGCGTTGGCCTACTGATCGGTCGCGCTCGGTTCACGCTGCGAAGTCGAATAGATGTATTCGCCTTCCTTCGGCGACTCGATGTTGAGCGTCGGACGCTTCTTGTTCACACTGCACGTCACAAAATAGTTGTTGGCCAGTGGTTCGAGCAGGGCGAGTGTCTCATTGACCAGCGTGCCGGAGGCCGGAGCGCCGAGTTTTTCGGTATAAATCTCGGCAATCTTCTGAACCAACTTCTCCAGATCAGAAGTCTGCTCGAGGGCCTCGACCAGCACCTCGTAATGTCCGACCAACGGCAACACGAAGTTGCCTTTCTTATACGACGCTCGGCGATGGATGCGTCCATTCTCAAGGTGAGCCAAGTCTTCCTTGGTGGCACCCGCCAGGTTCAACTTGAAGACATTCTTGCCACGGATCGTGTACTCAACTTTCGAATCCTCACCCGTCAGCCGCCACTGGACCTGTTTGATGCCGGGCACATTGAAACCGCCGAGCACCGCCTCGCCCGGGAAATCATCGAGCCCGCCATTGCTCAGCCATTGAAACGCCTTGGCCGGCGAAAGATTCAGCCCCGCATCGCCCGCGATCTCCTGACAGAACTCGCGCAGATCCTCGAAGCATCCATTGGCCGAGTACCAATATTCCGCGAACCGCATGTGCTGCTTGACCCGCTTGACCTGGATCTTCTCGTACTGGTCCCAAAGCCACTCACGGTCGTGCTCGCCCCGGAACTGTTCGAGCAGCGCATACGCGCAGTGCCTCGCTGCGTAATGCGTCAACGTCAGGCCCGCAGCCAGCACCGGGTCGGCGAACCCCATGGTCTCTCCGGTGAGTGTCCAGTTCTTTCCGCACGCCCGCTCGGCCAGAAACGACCAATCCGTCGTCGATTCGATCTTCTCATGCCCCTTGGCATGGGTCAGCAGCGAAGCGACGCGAGGCTCGGCCTCGAGCGCCTGCAAATACAACTCCTTGGGCGATTTCTTCTGCTCTTTGTAGTACGATGCCGGGCAGACAAACCCGACGCTTGCCCGCGTATTCGAGAGCGGAATGTACCAGATCCACCCATTGGGCAGGCTCCGCACCTGCACGCGGGTCACACCGTGGCCGAAGAGGTCTGCATTCAGATCGACGCCGTCCCAATAATCCCAAAACGCGACGTTCTGGAGCTTTGATGATGTGTCGATCTTCACACCCATGCCCCGACGGATCACCGCGGCATTCCCGCTCGCATCCACATAATGCGTCGCACTGACCGTCGTTCCGTCGTCGAGCTCCAGCTTGGTGATCTCGTCATTGTCGTGGTGGACCTTGGCCACACGCCGGCCCTGCCATACCTCGCAGCCGAGCTCTTCCGCATGGTCGAGCAGGATCTTGTCGTAGATGGCGCGATCCACCTGAAAGGCCGTCTTTTTCCGCCAGCCTTCATACGCCGCCGGCCGCTGCTCCTGCTTCACCTCACTCAAAGGCAAAAACTCGAACTCCCAGGGCTCGGTGGTCATGCCCCATGTGTACGACGCCCCGATCTTGATCGGGAACTGGGCCGCCTCGACCTTGTCCCATACACCGATCTCTTCGAGCACGCGCTGGATCGGTGGCAACTGGCTCTCACCGACGTGGTCTCGTGGAAAGTTTTCACGCTCGATGATGAGCACGCTGAGCTCTTTGTTGTATGTCCGGAGCACCGCCCCGCACGTCGAGCCCGCCGGGCCACCGCCAACGATCACGATGTCGTAGTGATTCGATTCCATGGAAACAGTCCTTCGTTGATCCCTCAATCCCGATAATTCAATACCAGATTGTAGTCTATATCGCAAGATCCGACCGACCGAATCCCATCCGATAACCGCATTCTCGGATATGTCGAGGCCGGCATCGACCGTTCGAGACATCCGAACACAACCAAAGTAGCCCCGGCAGGATTCGAACCTGCGACCGAGCGATTATGAGTCGCCAGCTCTAACCGCTGAGCTACGGGGCCGAAACGCATTCACTTCAGGAAAAGCATATCGCGATAGCAGGGCGTGGGCCACAACTCCGAGGGCATCCGAAGCTCAAGAATATCCACAATCTCGCGAAGATCCTCCATCGCCGGTCGAAGGCGGCTCGCAAGAAAACCACCGGCCTCAAACACGTCTTCGGGGATCGCCTCGGTCTCGGCCTGCAATCGCTGAACAGATTGTTGCAGCTTCTCGCAGAGCTCCACATGTGATTCGAGCTTGTCTCGCAGACCGATGCACTCGGTCCCCGCAGACTCCGTTGCGGCTGCCGTTTCCGCCAAATGCCCCTGATACCGATGCGCTGCAGGCAAAATCTTCTGCTCGACCATACGCACCATCGTTGTTGCCTCAATGTTGACCGTCATCACGAGCTTTTCCATGTATGCATGCACACGAGCCGAGATCTCTGTCTCATTCAGCACCCCGAACCGCTCCAGCAAGGCGACATTCTTGGGATTCTGAATACAGAGCAGTGCCTCGGAGCTGTGTTGAATATTCGGTAATCCACGCTGCTCGGACTCTTCAACCCAACCATCGCTGTATCCATCACCATTGAACACGATGTCCCGGTGTTCGGTCACTACGCGGTGCATCACACCGAACACCGCGGCCTGGATCGACTCGGGTGATCGATCACTACCCGTGACCCGCTCCAGTTCCGTGCACAGATTGTCGAGAGAGTCGGCTACGATCGTGTTCAACACCGTCAGCGGCCAGGCTGCCGTCATCGTCGAACCCACCGCCCGAAACTCAAACTTGTTCCCGGTAAAGGCCAAAGGAGATGTCCGGTTTCGGTCGCCCGCATCCCGCGGGATGTGTGGCAGCGTCGAAGCACCGAGATCAAGCGTTCCACCCTGCAATGTTCGCGTCGGCTGACCATGCTCAAACTGATCCAGCAGGTCCGTCAGCATGTCACCCAGAAAGATCGAGATGATCGCCGGCGGCGCCTCGTGCGCCCCGAGACGATGGTCATTGCCAGCCGACGCCACCGATGCCCTGAGCAGATCCGCATGCAAATGTACAGCCCGGATCACAGCACCAAGAAAGATCAGAAACTGCATGTTCGTGTGCGTCTCATCACGTGGGTCCAGAAGGTTGACGCCTGTCGATGTCGAGAGTGACCAGTTCGTGTGCTTGCCCGAGCCGTTGACGCCCGCAAAGGGTTTCTCATGCAGAAGCGCATGCAAGCCATACCGCGGCGCCACCCGCTTGAGGGTCTCCATCAGCACCATCTGATGATCGCTGGCGATGTTGGCCTGTTCATACAGCGGCGCAATCTCATACTGCCCCGGCGCCACCTCGTTGTGTCGGGTCTGCACCGGCACCCCGACCCGGTACAACTCCCGCTCCACTTCGGCCATGAACGCGAGAACCCGCTCGGGGATCGCGCCGAAGTAGTGGTCAGACAATTCCTGACCCTTGGCCGGTTGGGCACCGAACAGCGTTCGCTGACACAGCAGAAGATCCGGTCTCGACGCCAGAAAGTGACTGTCGATCAGGAAGTATTCCTGTTCACAGCCCATGTTGCTGATGACACGCGACACGCCCTCGTCGGTGCCGAAGAACCGGAGCACGCGCATCGCCTGCTCCGAGATCGCATCCATCGAGCGCAGCAGCGGGGTCTTCTTGTCCAGTGCAATCCCGGTCCAGGAGACAAAGGCCGTCGGAATGCAGAGCGTCGCCGAGTTCACGCCGCGTGTGATGAACGCCGGGCTCGTCGCATCCCACGCCGTGTAGCCTCGCGCCTCGAACGTCGGACGAAGACCGCCCGAGGGAAAGCTCGACGCATCCGGCTCGCCCTGAATCAGACCGCTGCCCGAGAGCTTGGCAATCAGGTGCCCGGCGCCGTCCGGCGTGAAGAGCGAATCATGCTTCTCCGCTGTTGTACCGGTCAAGGGATGGAACCAGTGGGTGAAGTGGGTGGCCCCGCGTTCCACGGCCCAATCCTTCATTGCCTCGGCCACTGCATCGGCCGTATTCCGCTCCAGCCGGTGACCATCCTCGATCGTTCGGCGCAGCTCGGCGATCACCGGCCTCGGGAGCCGACGGTCCATCTCCGCCAGATCGAAACAATCCTCACCAAAGATCTCATCGATCCGGCGACCATCGCCAAACTCGGGTTGATTGCTCTGACTCCAGGCAATCGCCCCTGAGATGACATCCCGTCGAATGTGCCCCGTTCCCATGACGGTCTCCTCTTCGTCATATCCGAACGATTGGTTCCGAAAACAATTCTGACCAAGACTGCGAACGTTTATCGCAGATGAAGCCCCTGTACCAATGTCCCTACAAACGCTTTCGCTTCGAGAGCAGGGTCCTGCCCGGTCTGTACAGCGTCATCAATCCGACGAATCAACGCGCTCCCGACAATTGCCGCATCGGCGTGTGCGACAACCGCTCGAACATGACCCGGATTGGAAATCCCAAAGCCGACAGCGATCGGCAGATCCGTCACCCGACGCAACCGCTCGATACGTGTCGCCACTTCCGGTGGCCCGGCGGTCTCTCCAGTAATCCCCGATCGCGCCAACAAATACACAAACCCGGTGCAGCGCTGGGCGATCTTCTCCGCCCGCTCCTCCGGTGTCGTCGGTGCGATGAGCAAACTCATCGCGAGCCCCGCACACCGACAAGCCTCGATGAATGGTTCCGATTCTTCGAGCGGCACGTCCGGCACAATACACCCATCGAACCCCGCAGATGCGGCGCGTTCGGCAAATCCGGCAGGCCCACCGAGCCGATGCACCATCGAAACCGAGATCATCGCCACAAGCCCGGCCCGAACATCCGCGCGGACCCGCTCAATCTCCCGGAAGATGTCCGAGGGCGTCACATCATGCTGCAGGGCGCCGTGCATCGCAGCCGAGATCACCGGACCATCCGCAATAGGATCTGAAAACGGAAAGCCGATCTCGATCACCGAGCCCCCGGCTTCATCAATCGCACACAGCAACTCCGGCAGACACCCAATCGAAGGGTGCCCGCCGACAACAAAGGGCATCAAAGCCCGGGTGTTGGCGCGGCGATGCTCACCGAACACGCTGTCGATCCGGTTGGTCGTATTCGCCTCAGTCATCCCAGAACGTCCGGCAAATCCTCGAGCCCTTCCGTCAACACACGTGGCCCATCGTCTGTGATCAGCACATCATGCTCGTAATGCACCGAGAGCGAACCATCCGCCGTGAACACCGGCCACTGCCTCGGCTTGGACGTCGAGGCCCCCGTCCCGACCGCGATCATCGGCTCGACCGCAACAAGCATCCCCGGCTCGCAGCGCACGCCAGCCTCGGGCCACTCGCCCGGATAGTTCGGCACAACATTCGAGATGTACGGTGGGGTGTGCAAAGCGGTCCCATACCCATGACCACCAAGCCCTCGGGTCAGATAAAAGCCATACCCATTCTCGACGCACTTCTGAACAGCGCGTGCCCATTCGATCAACTTCTCGCCCGGTTGAAGTGCCTCGATCCCGACCCGGATCGACTCCCGGCCACACGCCATCAACCGCTCGGCCTCCTCGCCCCGCTCCTGCATCGCGTACGTCCACGCTGCATCCCCGATCCAGCCCTCGAAGCGGACACCGATGTCGATCGACAGCAGGTCTCCCGGCGCCAGCGGGGTCGAGGTGTACCCCGCCGTTCCGTGTACAACACACGAGTTCAGGCTCAGGCATGCATGGGAAGGAAACGCCGGCGACCTGGGCATCCGATACCCCAGAAAGCATGACCGACACCCAAGATCGTCGAGCGTCCTGGCGACGAAGTCATCCACCTGTGCCAGGGTCTTGCCCACGCGAACAAACTCGGCCAACCGGCGGTGGACCTCGACGACCTTCTGTGCCGAAGCCCGGGCCCGCTCTGCATCGCGTTCTGAAATCAGTGGTATCCGAGCCACGGGCCTTCCTTCGTTCAAGAGGTCCCGCGATCGTACCCGCTCCCCCTCGGGCCCGCATCCGGCCCGCTCAGCGAATGGGTCGGCCGGAACACCACACGCACGCCACCGGCGAAAACCCGAATGAAAAAGCCAGTTCCAGCTCATCGCTGCCGTGCAGCAGCACGAGATCCGCTCGCGCCCCGACCCGGATTCGGCCCCGATCCTCAAACCCAAGCAGCTCGGCCGGCCAAACGGTCGAGGCCGCGATCGCCTCACCCGGGAGCAACCCAAGCTTGCGCACACCGAACGCGATGACCATCGGCATCGACAAACACGGAGCGCTCCCCGGGTTGTAGTTCGTCGCGATCGCGAGCCGACCGCCATCATCGACAAATCCCCGGCCGTTCGCGTACCGATCATCCAGGTGCAGGCCGCACATCGGCAGCATCACCCCGTACACAGTGCTCGAAGCCAACTCCGAAAGATGTTCCGGCGTCGTCGCTTCGAGGTGATCCACACTGACAAACCCGCGCCGGATCGCCTCCGGGATCATCCCGAGGTCGTGAAACTGATCCGCATGAACCCGCACCGGATGACCCGCCGACAACGCAGCATCCATCAGCGCCAGCGTCTCGTCGAGCGTCCACGATCCCTCCTCGCAGTACGCATCGACCGGAATCCCCGGGAAGCTTTGGCTCACCGCGGGCAGCGTCTCGTTGATCGTGCGCCCGACCGGGTCCGCCTCATCCGGGTCCTTTGCATGTCCGATGCACGCCGTCGGCACAACCGTTCCGGGCCAACTGCCGCCCGCTTCACAGATCGCTTCGAGCATCTTGATCTCATCCGCCGTCGTCAGCCCATAGCCCGACTTCACTTCTGCCGTCAGCGTGCCCTCTCTCAGCATCAGATCCAGCCGAAACGCCAGGAGATCGCGCAGCTCGTCCCGCGACGCCGACCGCACCGCCCGAACCGTGGACATGATTCCGCCGCCGGCCTGAAGCAAATCAAGATATGTCGCTCCGCGAAGCTTCTGCTCCCATTCTCCGAGCCGACTCCCTGCCCAGCACGCGTGGGTATGACAGTCCACGAACGCCGGCATCAGCACGCGACCACGCGCCTCGTATACCGAACACCCCGAGGCGTCCAAGCCCGTTCCGATGGCCTCAATCCTGCCCCGGTTGATCCGAACATCCGCACGCTCGAGCACGCCGAGGTCGCTGCGCGTTGAGCCGTCGAGTGTCACCACACGGGCACCCTGGATCAGAATCGGCTTCATTCGTTCGCTCCGACAGGCCGGCCGGCATACCCGCGAAGAAAGCTCAG
>DRKT01000056.1 GCA_011053195.1 Phycisphaerales bacterium
ATGACCAACCTGCTGCCCGCGGGTGGTCGGGCCGCGGGCGAGTCGAGCGAACTGCACAACTCCGTCGGCTGGATCGCGCTGCGCTACATGCACATCGCATTCATGCCGGCGGTGGGGATGTCCATCGCCCTGACCGCGATCGTCGGCAAATGCATGGGGATGGGTCGGCCCGACCTTGCGGCTCGCCGGGCCTGGCTCGGGTTGGCCGTCACGATGGGCTACATGGCGTTGTGCGCGCTGATTATGATTGTCTTTCGAGATCGGGCGATCCGTTTGTTCATCGACAAGGGCACCCCGCCGGAGGTGATCGAGCAGATGGTTGCCCTCGGGAGCTGGGTCATGGTGATCGCGGCCGTCTTCCAGATTTTCGACGCGCTCGGCATCGCCCTGACCGGCGCCCTGCGCGGTGCGGGCGACACCGTCTGGCCCGGTGTGGCCTCCGTCATCCTGAGCTGGGTCTTTCTGATCCTCGGGGGTAACGTGATGATCCGCTTCTGGCCCGAATTTGGGTCGCTCGGGCCCTGGATGGCTGCGTCCGGATACATCATCAGCCTTGGGCTGGCGCTTTTGACCCGATTCCTTCGGGGCAAGTGGCGGAGTATGTCCGTCCTGCGGGATGACGATGGTCCGCCGGTGGGGGGCGTTCAGATCCCGGCCGATGTGGTTGCCGGGGTCAGCCCCGGGGCGCCTTGATCTGGGGTGCCGGCCGGAAGCCGTTGTGCCGGCTAGGATTGCCCCAGCCCGTAGCCGCCGGTGGGCCCCGGGCGGGTGGTCAGGTTTTCTTTTGCACATTGAGGAGCAGGTATGTCCGGTGATCCTTTGGACATTGTGATCGGCGCCGACGAGGCCAAGCGTGATGCCGAGCAGGCCGCGACCCACGCCCGGCAGGCGGACATCGCCGAAGCCGAGGGCGATCGGTTGACCGTCATCGAAGAATTGCGCAAGGCCGTGGCCGCCGATCCGTCCGATCACGAGCTGAGTTTCCGGCTCGCGTTCATGCTTGATCTGGTTGGCGAAGAAGAGGAAGCGATCTCGATGTACGAGCAGGTCTGCGAGAGCCAGCCCGCGCCGATCAATGCGCTGATCAACCTCGCGGTGCTCTACGAGGATCGCAACGACTATGTCCGGGCCGAGCGGGCGCTGCGCCAGGTGCTCGACACCAGCCCGAACCACCCGCGCGCCAGACTGTTCATGAAGGATGTTCAGGCCAGCCGGGATATGTTCGTCGAGGAGGAGCAGACGCGCGATGTGCTCAAGCGCAACGCCCTGCTCGATACGCCCGTGACGGACTTCGAGCTGACGGTGCGCACGAGAACGTGCCTCAAGAAGATGAACATTCGGACGCTGGGCGACCTGCTGCGCATCACCGAAGCCGAGCTGATGAACTCGAAAAACTTCGGCGAATCGAGCCTCATCGAGATCAAGGCCATGCTCGCTGCCAAGGGGCTCAAGCTCGGCCAGGGTCTCGAAGACGCCCACCGCGCCGCCCGCAAGGCGCTCATGGACCGCCTCAAAGGCACCGGCCGGGAGGGTGCCCTCTCCAAGAGCGTCACCGATCTCCAGCTCTCTGTCCGGGCGCGCAAGGCCCTGCAGACCCTCAACATCGAAACCCTCGGCGACCTCGCAAGCCGGACCGAGGCCGAGCTCATGGGTGTCAAAAACTTCGGCGCCACCAGCCTCGAAGAGGTGACGCAGAAGCTCAACGAGTACGGCCTGACGCTCCGAACACTCGACGAATAGCGGCAGCCATCAGGCCTCTTCAGGACGCCGACCTGTTTTCTTGAATGCGATGCGGTTCTGTGCGTATTTCTCGGCGCTGACACGCAGTTCCACGGGCTCGCCGGCCTTGTGGAGCTTGTGAAGATGCTCGAGCACCGGCACGCACCAGCCACAGCCCGTGCCCGCGTCAAGACATTCACTGATGAGCGAAGCCACCGGCGGGTCTTCTCGCTCGAGATACGTCCTGATCTTGCGCAGCGAGACGCGGTAGCACAGGCACACGTGGTCGTCGGGTTCCATGCGGGCAGTCTACACCGACATGAGGTGTTCGAGGATCTCAATCACGCCCTCGGCCTCGGGCCGGCTTGCCACGAAATCCGCGACCGCCTTCACCTCGTCGATCGCATTGGCCGGGCAGCAGAAATACGCCACCTGTTCCCGGATCGCCAGATCGCTCGACGTGTCGCCGATGCCGACGAGACGATCGCCCGATATGCCCGAGTGGGCCTTGAAACGCTCGATGCCGCTGGCCTTGGAGATGTGCGCCAGATCGCAGTTGATGTAGAACCATGACATCGAGACGCGAAAGGGCCAGCCCTCGGCCTCGCACCGCTCGACCACGAGCGGCATGATTTCATCGCGCAGCAGGGCCGTGCGTTCATGCCAGAGCGTCACGGATGCCGACTTGCCCGGCTGCATCGTCACGCCACGGGGCCTGAGTTCCTGCTCGAAGTAGGCTGTCAATCCCGCAACACCGGCCAGGCACGCCGGCGTAATCGCCGGGTCGAGCTCGCTGCGTGTCGTGTCCGGAAAGTAGAGATACGCGCCCATCTCCGCCACCGCGGGCAGCGTCGAGTTTCCGATCAGCCGAGTCATCGCCTCAACAAACCCGATGGGTCGGCCCGAGCAGAGCGTCAGCGCGGGCCGATCGCGGAGGTCCCGGGCCTGCTTGTTGAACCGGCGAATTCTGGCAAGGGCGTCCAGATCCAGCGCCGAGCCGTCCTCGCTGCAGAGGCACCCGTCGATGTCGCAGACGATCACATCATGGATTCGATTCCGGCGGCTGGGGCTCATGGTCCGCGACTGTATCCGCCCGAGCTATCCTTCCTCCATGCCCAGACTCGAATACCAGACCGCCGGCGAATCCCACGGCCCCACACTCGTCTGCACCATCACGGGCCTTCCCGCCGGGCTCACGCTCGACATCGACCGCATCAACGCCGAACTCGCCCGGCGACAGGGTGGCTACGGCCGGGGCGGGCGGCAACGCATCGAAACCGACACTGCCAACTTCGTCACCGGCGTTCGGCTCGGCAAAACCACGGGCGCCCCCGTCACCGCGCTTATCAAGAACAAAGACAGCCGACTCGATGACCTGACGCGCACGCCGCCGGTCTATCGACCAAGGCCCGGCCACGCCGACCTCGCCGGCAGCATCAAGTGGCTCACCACCGATTGCCGCGAAACACTCGAACGAGCCAGCGCCCGGGAAACCGCCGCCCGTACGCTCGGCGGGGCAGTTGCCGCCTGCCTGCTCCGGGAGATCGGCATCGAATCCTTCGGCTTCGTGCGCCAGATCCTCGATGCCCGCACCGAGGTCGCCGTCTCTCCCGAGAACTGGAAGCAGATCCGCGAACTGCGAGACGCCAGCGAGACCTACTGCCCGGATACGGTCATCACCGAGCAACACAAGGCCATCATCCGCCAAGCCAAGATCGACAAGGACACCGTTGGCGGATTGTGCGAGGTGCACATCTTCGGCGTCCCGCCCGGCATCGGCTCGTGCATGGACTGGCGCGACAAGCTCGATGCAAGGATTGCGTATGCCGTCATGGGCATCCAGGCATTCAAAGCCGTCGAGATGGGTCTCGGCCGGGATGTGGTCTTACGCCCCGGCTCAAAGGTCCACGACCCCATCCACTACGACGCAACGAAGAAACACGATTCCACGCTCGGGTTCGTTCGCACGTCCAACAACGCCGGCGGCACCGAGGGGGGAATGTCCAACGGTATGCCCATCGTTGTCACCGGCGCCATGAAACCAATTTCAACCCTGCTCAAGGGCCTGCCCAGCGTCGACCTGAACACCAAGCAGCCCGAAGACAGCCAGTACGAGCGATCAGATATCTGCGCCGTCAGCGCTGCGAGTGTCGTCATGGAAGCCGTCGTCGCCTTCGAGGTCGCACGGGCCGCCCTCGACAAGTTCGGCGGCGACTCGATGATGGAATTCAAGGACAACTACGAGCGATTTTTTGAGACAGCACGATTGTTGCCGATGGACCCGCCGGAGACGGTGATTGCGTGAGGAAGGCTCCTTCTTTGGCGTTCAGTGGTCAGCGAGCCGCTGCAGAAGCCCGAGTTTCACAGCATCCCACTCCCCATCCGTAATCGAATACAGCACCGTATGCCGGTAGCTTCCATCCGGCATGATGACGTGATTGCGCATCGTGCCTTCGAGTTTGGCGCCGAGCTTGGCGATCGCGGCCTGGCTTCTCTTGTTCTTGTGGTGCGTCTTGAGCACGACGCGGATCGCCGCGCCGGTTTCAAAGAGGTCGGTCTCGAAGGCGTGCTGGAGCATGAGCAGCTTCATCTCTGGATTGACGACGGTGCCGCGGAGTTCGGGCGTGATCCACGTCCAGCCGATCTCGACCCCACGATGAGGCGGGCGGATGTCGCAGTACGTCGTGCCGCCGATGAGTGTGTTGGTTTCGGTGTGAAACAGGGAAAACGGCACGATTGTCGGATGGTTGATCAGGAACCGCAACTGATCTCGGCAACCCTCAACGGTATCCGAATCAATGTGGCGGGAGAAAAGCTTGAACGGTCGATCACACGCGGCTTTGCACATCGCCTCGGCATGATCGCTGTTGGCCGGCTCAAGCCGAACATACCGGCCTCTGAGCGTGATCGGCTTGATGCCCTTGTCCATCGGATGCCTCAATGCAGAACCCGATACACCTCGGCCTGATCGGTCAGGCCCTCGGCGACCTTGCGCATCGCATCTTCACGCATCGGCTCGAACCCGGCGTCGACCGCCGCCTCGTAGAGCGTCACGCCGTCGGCGTTCTCCGCGGTCAGCCGGCGGAGCGTGTCCGTCATCTCCATGAGTTCATACACCGCCAGCCGACCGCGATAGCCCGTCCCGAGGCACGCATCGCACCGCCGTTTGTCGCCGATGTCGGTTGTTTCAAAGCCCGTGCCGTTGCAGGTGTGGCATGTCCGGCGGACCAGCCGCTGCGCGAGCACGCCTAGCAGCGAACTGGTAATCAGAAACGGCTCGAGCCCAATATCGAGCAGACGCGGGATCGCGCCCGGCGCATCGTTGGTGTGCAATGTCGCCAGCACGAAGTGACCCGTGAGCGAGGCCTGGATTGCCAGCTGCGCCGTTTCCGCATCACGGATCTCGCCGACGAGGATCACGTCCGGGTCCTGCCTCAGCAGCGCCCGCAGCCCGGTGGCGAAGGTGACGTTGCGTTTGGGGTTGACCTGCATCTGGCTGATGCCTTCGAGGTGGTATTCGACCGGGTCCTCGATGGTCATGACATTGCGCGTCTTTCGATCGATTTTCTGAAGCGATGCGTACAGCGTCGTCGTCTTGCCCGAGCCGGTGGGGCCTGTGACAAGCAGCATCCCGTTCGGACGGTCGACCACATCCATGAGCTTGGCCTGCATGGCATCGCTCATGCCGATCTGGTCGAGGTTGAGCTGCGTCTGGCTCTGATCGAGCAGGCGCATGACGAGCCGTTCGCCGTAGACCGTCGGGATAACGGAGAGGCGGATGTCGATCTTGCGGGACCCGACGCGGACGGACGTGTAGCCGTCCTGAGGGCTGTGGCGGTTGGCGATATCCAGTTCGGTCATCACCTTGATTCTGCTCGAGATCGCGCTGGCCAGCGAGGTCGGCGGGCTGAATGCATCGACGAGCATCCCATCGACGCGGAACCGGATCACGAGCCGGTTTTCTTCGGGGTGGATGTGCACATCCGAAGCGCGCCTGCGGATCGCCTCGAACAGGATCATGTTCACCAACCGGATCACCGGCGTTTGACGCGCCAGCGCCAGGAGGTCGTTGCCCTGCCCGATCGAGCCGGCCGCCGAGGCGATCGCCGACTCGTCCAGCGGCATCTCGTCGACGATCTCCGTCACCAGGTCCTGCTGCTGCTCGTAGCCCCGGTTGATCAGACCCGCGACGGCCCCTCTCGGCGAGAGCGCCAGCCGCACCGGCATCCCGAGCCTCTCTTCGAGCATCTGGAACACGGATGGCTGCATCGGTTGCGCCGTCGCGACGATCATCGCGTGCGAGCCCGGTTCGCCGACCTGTTCGAGCCCGGCGATGTGATGCAGCCGCGCGATGTCCGGCGGCACCAACTCATAAAACCTCGCCGCAGATTCCTCAAGCCTTGGATCGGGAAGAAATGGAAGCCCCGTCCGGTCGGACAACTCCTCAAGAGCGGTATGCTCATCCTTTGCGAGAAGCGTGAGCATCACATCCCAGGGCTCCTCGTCAGAGCCCGGCGTGTTGGGAAAGGCGCGGAGCTGCTCGGGCGTGAGTTTCAATCGACCGAACGCGGCCGCGGCCCTTGCCAGCCGACGCTCGTCCGATTCGCTCAACGACCCGCGGTCGCGATCCGGATTGGCCAGTGCCTTGCCGCTCATTCGTGACGGTTCCGGCGGAGGTCTGTCTGGTCGATCGTCGGGTCGATCTCGCTCGGAAGCCCGATCCGGGGCTCTTCGTCTTCCTCGCGGATCACATACGTCGATTCCATGATGATCGGCGGAAAGTCCGGGATGTCGAACTCGAGCCCGCTCGCCTGCTGTGGCCCCTCCGTCAACAGCATGTAATCACGGATGTTCGGATTTTTCAGCACCCGGGGCTTGAGAAACACATACAGCGTCGTGTCCCGCCCGTTTGTATTCGTGTCGCGGAACAGGTGGCCTACAAGCGGGATGTCGCCCAGCAGCGGCACGCGGACCACCGTCTTCCCCTCCGACTGCACGAGCAAGCCGCCGATCACGACCGTCGAATCCGAGGGCACCGTCACCGCTTCGCCGTTGATGTTGTTGGTCTGCTTCGGCGGCGGCGCCCCGTTCAGGGCCGTTCCGGTAAAGGCCTCGAGCACAATCTCATAGTCAAGCTGAACGGTTCCGCCCGAAGATATCTTGGGCGTCACCGTCAGGCGTGTCTCGGCTGTTGTGAACTCAAAGGTTGTCCGTTCGGAAACATTGCTCGCGGTGGTGGTCTGGAACGGCACCTCCTGCGATGTCAGCACCGTGGCTTCAGAATTGTCATCCACGAGCAGTTGCGGCGTGGCGATCACCCGAGAGTTGTTGTCAGATTGCGTGGCATTGATGATGAAGGGCACGTAGTCGTCTTTGATCAGGGCCGCCGTCACACCGCCCAGTCCCGTGCCCACAGCGACGGAGTTGGTAAACACATCGAGTGATGAAAGGCCGAAGTTGGACCGCACCCCGCCGCCGTCGCCGTTGCCGTTGATGTCGAGAAACTGTGATTCGATCGCCAGCCGGAAGCTGTCGGTGTCGCTGACCGCGACGATGGTGGCCTCGATGTACACCTGCGCCCGGCGTAGGTCAATGCGCCGGATGAGCTGCTCGAACTCGTGCTGCTGCTGCCGGGGCGCCCGGATAACAACCTGGTTGTTCCCCGGGTCCGCAAGGACGAAACTCTCCTCGGGTGTGGCGCCGAAGCCCTGGGGCCCGCTCCCGTCACCCTCCGGCTGGGCCGGACGGTTCGGGTTTGTCAGTGGCCTCGGTGTCTGCTGGTTCTGCTGGGCATTGGGCAAAAAGGCGGATGCCTCCGTCTGTGGCCGGGTCCGCTCGATCAACGACTGCAACAGGTCCGCAACTTCCTCCGCGTCGGCGTACTCGAGCTTGTACGTCTGAACGACGATCTCCTCGTCTTTCGCATTGATCTCATCGACGAGCTTGGCGAACGCCTCGTGCTGCTCGGGTGTGGCGTAGTAGATGATCGTGCCCCGCGATTCATCCACAAGCATCTGCGACCCACCCGTGTCGCTGTCATCTGAATCAAATCCGGGGAAGTTGATCTGCTGTTGGTTGCGGATGAACTGGGGTCCCTGCAGCTCCTGCTCGGTCACCTTGTACGACCCGAACCCTCGCTGCTGGGCGAAGTCCGCGATCGCCCGCGTGCTCGAGCCGGTGAAGTAGCTCTTGGGCTCGAGCTCGCTCTGGCGGTCGACCTGCGCGATGATCTGCTGGATCTCGTCGAACTCCTCGGGCAGGCCGCGGAAGATCAGGCTGTTGCCAGCCGAGTCCACGCTCAGCCTGTTCGACAGGCTCGCCATTGATCCGTTCTGAGTGTTCGCGGCTGCGACGTTGTTGATGCCGTTGTTGATCTGGTTGAGCTGGTTGACCAGCGATTGCGATCCCGAACTACCCGAAAGCAACTGGCGTGCCCGCTGGAGCGCCTGTGGTGCGCTCACATACTTGAGATCAATCGTCTTCGTCACCAGCTCGGCGCGATGCTCCAGAATCTGATCGATCAACGATTCCAACGCCGCGATCCGGCGCGGCGAATCCGTCACGATGATGACACCCAGCTCATCCTCATACGAGATCCGCGTCCCACGCTGGACATTGCCCGGGTTGACCTGCTGGGCGATGCCCAGCTGCGTGCTGACCATGCTGCGCAGCGAGCTCGGTCGAACCCCCGGAGTCGGGATGAACCGCGTCGTCGCCATCTCGTCGCCCGAGGGGTTCACCGCAATCTGGTCCAGCTTGCGGATCGTATAAAAACCCGTCGAGTCCAGCGTCACCGTGTAGCCCAGTTCCTCGAGCCTGGCATCGAGCAATGGCAACAGCTCGCGCTTCGTCACCTTGATGCCCGTGTTGAACGCCACCTGGCCCGAAAGCGACGCGTCGCGCGTGATGTTGATCTTGAGCGTGTCGGCCACGTACTCGATAAACGCCGTGATGTCCACCGGCTCGGCGAATGGCCCGAACTCAAACGGCTTGTCGAGATCGCCACCCGGTTCCGGGGTGTCCGCCTCGGGCTGCTCGGGCTCGAGCTGACGAACCTCGACCGGATCAACCGGTGTCGGCTCAGACTGGGCTCGGGTGGTCAACGCCGGCGCTGCGAGCATCAGGCCCGCAATCAAAACCACCGGCACGCTGTCGATCCTGTCATGGCGCATCTCAAGCCCTCCGGGCGTGGACTACCGTTATAGCCCATGCGGCCCAGCCTTGCCTCTGTCGAGGCCCCGTCTTCTCGACTTCCTGGTCCCCGGACCCCGTATACCGGTCCGGTGCTCCCGGGTGCCACCAAAAAAAGGTTCACCCCATGCGCATCCTCAGCCTGCTCCCCGAAGCGTCCGAGATCCTCTCGGCGATCGGC
>DRKT01000057.1 GCA_011053195.1 Phycisphaerales bacterium
CGAGTGAGCCGCCGAGTAGAACATGTCGTCCGAACCAACGTGGGGCAGCACGTCGGCGATCACCTGCGGATCGAGGATCATCGACCCGAGCAGGCTCATCTCGGCTTCGAGCGAGTGCGGCGGCAAGCGGTCGAACAGCTTGTCCACGTTGACCATCACCCGCTGGTCACGCCGACCCCGTCCTGATCCGCCCTGCTCGCTCAATCCATGCTCCTCGGTGCTGAGTTCTCGGGCAACGTAGACCACTTCGTTTCCACCCGTGATCCGTCCACCAACCGATACACACCAACCGACACCGACCGACACCGACCGATCGGTGCGTACGATTGAACATGACCCGACCACAGCCTTTCGAATCCGACCCATTTAGCAGCGGGGGATCGCTCCCCGAGACTCTGCCCGATGACCCATGGGGGATCTTCAAGGCGTGGTGGGACCTCGCCCACACCGCCAACGACGGCGGGCCCGTTCAGCCCAATCCGAGTGCGATGGCGTTGGCGACGGTCGGTGATGATGGCTCGCCGAGCTGCCGGGTCGTGCTCTGTCGGATGATGGATCTCGACGCCGGCCGGATCGTGTTCTTTACGAATCGAAACAGCACCAAGGGGAAACAGCTCGATGCCCACCCCGTGGCGGCCGCCTGCTTCCACTGGGATGCACTCGAGAGGCAGATCCGCATCGAGGGCCCGATCACACGCAGCCCGGACACCGAGAGCGATGCCTATTTCGCCCAGCGTGCCACGATCAGCAAACTCGGGGCGTGGGCGAGCGACCAGTCCAGCCCGGTCGGCTCGCGCGACGAGTTGCTGGCCAAGTACGCCGAGGTGCTCGAGCGTTTCAACGTCGGCTTCGATGTGCTTATGGGTGAGGCGGATGGAACGGATATCGAGATCCCGCGTCCGCCGTTCTGGGGCGGCTACCGGCTGTGGGCAAGGCGGGTCGAACTGTGGATCGGCGGCAAGGGCCGATTCCATGACCGGGCTGTCTGGACACGAGAGCTCGACGCAGCCGGTGAGGCCTTTGCGGGCGGGCCCTGGCGTGCGACCCGGCTCCAGCCCTGAGGGAGGTCAACGGGCGATGGAGTAGTCTTTGCGGTCGTTCAGGTGCCGGCGGGTGCCGAAAAGCAGGTCGGCGAGTGACAAGGGTTTGGCGCCACGGGCCATGCGGTCCGTTCCGATCCGATAGGCGATCGACCACTGGGCCGCCAGCGTGCGCCAGGCAAAGAAGATGCTTCGGCTCGGGTCGTAGATGTTGGTTGATTCGCTGGTGACCCCATTGACCTCGACCGCGGCCAGCCCCCGGCCTTGTTTGAGTTCTGATTCATCAGCGTATCGGAAATCAAATCTCCCGAAGTCGAGCTCGCCGCCGTTCGGGCCGCGATACGCCGAGGCAATCCGGTCCACTTCGCGCTCCAGTTCGGGCGTGATCAGGTCGTGGCCGTCGGTGAACTTGGCACCCTGGGCGTGGTTGCCGGCACCGGAAAGCGTGATGTGCTCATCCTTGCCGAGCACCTCGCCAAGCCGGTCGGCGAAACGATCGAGAAAGATCGCCGCCTGGCAACGGTATCGGTGGTGGTTCAGGATGAGATGTTCGATCGAGTGCTTGCCGTCGCCGACGAGTTTGGGAAAGTGCTTGCGCGTCACCGAGAAAATCCGACCATTGAGATCCGAACCGGGTCTCGGCCGGCGGACCCAGAAAATACCGATTTCGTTCGGGCCGGGGTGAAACCGCTGAACGATCGCCTCCACCGGCGTGCGCTCGAAAAACTCGAACACATCGCGCTCGTCTCGGCAGAGCTTGACGCCCATGCCTCGTTCGCCGCGATCGGGCTTGAGGATCACGGGAAAGCCGCCGATGGCCGGTTCGGTCTGAATCCGTCGAAGGGTGTGCTCGGCCCGTATGCGGGGGGTCGCATCGAGCGGGATTGGTTCGCCGTAGAGCACGGCGTCATGTCCCGCGTTGAGCAGGCCGGTGAGGATGTCGGACTTGCTTTCGCCGGCGACGCCGCCGCCGGGCTCGATGCCGGGGTTGCAGCACGTCAGCGCCAGCGGGTGTTTGGATCTGATCGCCAGCCACGCAAACCACGGGACGAGCGGGCCATAGAGCGTCCATGCGGGCCACCATTCGTGGTGTCGGAGCTTGGTGAGCGATGTGCGAAGTTCCCGCCGGCCCGTTTTCGTCAGGATGGCCGGGACGAGCCGGAAAAAGAGCGCCAGTGCGACTGTTGAGATCAGCCAGCCGAAGCCACCCCATGCCTCGCCGATGGGGCGCAGAAGCAGCTGCACCGCGAGGAATCCAACGACGACCTGATAACCGGGCCGGAATATCGCACGAATCCATGCGCCGGCTCTGCGAAACTGCCCACGTCGGCGCATCTGCACGAGCTCGGCGATGGTGAGCCCGACCCAGGCGACCGCGATGTCCAGCTCGGTCGCGCCGACGAGCACCGCAGTCCAGGCGCGTCCGAACGATCCAAGCGTGAGCGATACCAGCACAATCCCGAGCACCACAAGCCACCACGGCCCGAACCGGACCCATGACAGGAACCAGCCGCCGAGTCGGCCGAAGGGCGTGGCCCTCGGCGCCCGGTCGATGGTCGATCGCACCGGGGTCAAACCCGGCTCATCACATCTTGCAATGAAGTGCTCGACGTCCTCGGCTGTCGATTTCGGGTGTAAGAAGGGCATGAAGTGGTCGTGGGGCGTCATCACCAGCGTGCTTGTGGGCATGATCTCGTGGTGGTATTCCGCGGCCCAGTCGGCAATGAGAAAGTCGTCCCGGCCGTGCAGGATCAGCGTGGGCACCGCGGTCGTGCGCATGATGTCGGCGAATGGCCTTTGGTCTGTTTCCAGAAAGTTCTTGAGAAACGAAGTTCGCTGATCGGCCGATCCGAGGATGCCGAAGTGAGGCACCAGCATGGGGCCATACTTCAGCGCCACGTCGCCGAGCTTGTATTTGGTGTGCTCGAAGAAATAACTGCCCGATCCCTCGGTCCGCTGCGCCCCGACCGAGGCCAGCAGCGTCATCGACGCCATCCGCTCGGGCGCCAGCTCAGCAAGCCGGATCGCCACCGCTCCGCCCTCGGACCACCCGAGGATGTGCGCTCGCTCGATGTTCATCGCATCGAGAAAGGCCAGCAGCGCGCGGGCGTGCGCCCGGGCGCTGCGCGAGGGCACCGGCTCGGTGTGCGCCCCCATGCCCGGCAGGTCGATCGCGTACGCCGCGCGATGCTCCGCGAGCCTCGGCCCGAGCAGGACGAAGTTGTCCGCCCCGCCCGGCGAGCCGTGCAGCAGCACGATCGGGACTCCGGCCGGGTCGGGCGTCGCGGCGTTCCAGGCGAGATACGGCAGGTGAATGGTTTGATCCGGTACTGGGCCCGAGTCGGTCATGGCGGGGATGACAAGCGTCCGGCGGATGTGGTCGATCGTCATCGGCTGCGACGGATGTGCCGAGATGTAGACCGTGGACCACGCCAGAAGCGCACAATACAGAACCAGCAGCGCGACCCACCACCAGCGACGACCCGTTGACGACATGGCCAACCCTAGGTGGGTCATTCCGGGCAAGCCCGGCTACCATCGACCACGACAGTGGTGATCGAGTGCCTGTATGAAGGAGTCGGGCGTGGAGTGGGTACAGATCAAAGAGGCGTTCAAGGCCAAGCCGGGCTCGCGGATTTCACTCAAGGGCTGGGTGCGCACACGCCGCGACTCCAAGGCCGGTCTGTCATTCATCAACCTGCACGACGGCACCTGCCAGGACCCCATCCAGATCGTCGCGCTGAATGATCTGCCCAACTATGAATCCGAGATTCTGCACCTGAACACCGGCTGCTCGATCGAGGTTGATGGCGAACTCGTCGAATCGCAGGGCAAGGGTCAGTCCGTCGAGCTCCGCGCCAGCGAGATCCGCGTGGTGGGCATGGTTGAAGACCCGGACACCTATCCGGTCAGCGCCAAACGCCACTCGTTCGAATATCTCCGCGAAGTCGCGCACCTGAGGCCAAGAACCAACACCTTCGGCGCCATCGCCCGCGTTCGGCACGCCCTTTCGATGGCGGTCCACCGCTTCTTTGACGAGCGAGAATTCTATTACGTCCACACGCCGATCATCACCGCCAACGATTGCGAGGGCGCGGGTCAGATGTTCCGGGTCAGCACGCTCGATGCGCTGAATCCGCCGAGGACGGAAGCGGGCGAGGTCGATTTCGAGCAGGACTTTTTCGGCAAAGAGGCGCATCTGACCGTTTCGGGTCAACTTAATGTCGAGACGTATTGCTGTGCGCTCAGCCGAGTCTACACGTTCGGCCCGACTTTTCGAGCCGAGAACAGCAACACGAGCCGGCATCTTGCCGAGTTCTGGATGATCGAGCCTGAGATTGCGTTCGCGGATCTTGCGGATGATGCCCGGCTCGCCGAGGACATGCTCAAGTATGTTTTTAAGGACCTGCTCGATCGCCGGGCGGATGACATGGCCTTCTTTGACAAACGCATCAAGCCGGGCCTGATCGACACGCTGACGCACATCGTCGAGTCGCCCTTTCTCCGCCTGCCCTACACCGAGGCGGTCGATATTCTGCAGAAATCATCGAAGAAATTTGAATACAAGGTCGAGTGGGGTACAGACCTGCAATCCGAGCACGAGCGGTTCCTGACCGAGGAGCACTTCAAGCAGCCCGTGATCCTGACGGATTATCCGAAGGGTATCAAGGCGTTCTACATGCGGCTCAACGATGACGAGAAGACCGTCGCGGCGATGGATGTGCTGGTGCCCGGCATCGGCGAGATCATCGGCGGCAGCCAGCGCGAGGAACGCCTCGACGTCCTCGACCAACGCATCGACGAGATGGGTCTGCCCAAGGATGAATACTGGTGGTACCGCGACCTCCGCCGCTACGGCACCGTCCCCCACGCCGGCTTCGGGCTCGGATTCGAACGGCTCGTCCAGTTCTCAACCGGGATGGCGAACATCCGCGATGTCATCCCCTTCCCAAGGGCGCCCAAGCAGGCGGAGTTCTAGACGTCGTGGTATCGCACGAGCCCCTCGCGTGAGCGAGGGGCCATCCCCGTCACCTCCCCCCTCTGCGCAAGGGGTTCGATGGATAGTTGATATACTCAGTCATGCTTACCCTTTCCACCATCGTCCTTTCTGCGATCGTCTTCGCCGAGCCCACGCTCCATGAAGGCATCGAATCCACGCTCACCGAGATGTCCGAGGCTGCGATGGCGGCGGATATGGAGGGTTATCTCGGGCTGGTCTGGGATGGTGAACCCGAGCTGGCGCAGGAGCAGTGGGCATGGGCGGTCGACTTGGAGCGGATGCCCCCAACGGTGCTGCGCTACGAGATGCTCGACGAGCCGAAGCTGGTCGGCCAAGGCGAGGCGGTCGTGCCCGTGCGCATCACATGGAACACCGAGAACTGGGAGGACGAGGACCGCACCATCGAGCTGCCCATGCGCTTTGTCGAGGAGGATGGGCGGTGGAAGTTCGCCGGTCGGCGGTGGAGCGAGGTGGACTCGGATGGCCTGCGCGTGCTGTACACGGACGGGCTGGGCGAGTCCGCAATCCGGGCGATCGACCTTTGGCCCGAGATCAAGGCCAAGGTGGATGCGGGCTTTGGGCGTTCGCTGGATCATCCGCAGGTAATCAAGATGTACACGTCGATGCCGGAGCTGCAGTTTTCGATCTTTCCCGGCTATGTCGAGCCGCTGGGCGGGTGGAACGAGCCGATGGAATCGATCAAGCTTGTCGGGCACAACTTTTCTGCCGGTCATCTCAGGAATGTGATCGCGCATGAGTATGCTCATGCGCTGACGTTCAGCATGGCGCCGCACGAGGGGTCGGCCGAGGCCGCGGTCGCCCGGGCGCACGCGGTGCCTTGGTGGGTACTCGAAGGTGTGGCGGAGCTGGCTTCGTCAAACTTTGCACCCAACACCGGACGGACCGAGATGGTCGTCCAGCGCTGGTACGAGATCGACCGGCTTATCGAATGGGACGACATCACCGACTTCTACACCGTCAAGAGCGAGGATTACAGCAACGTCTACGTTCAGGGACGCCACATGGTCTCGTACATCAACGAACGCTTCGGCCAGGACAAGCGAAACGCGTGGCTCGCGGCGATGATGGGCGGAAAGACCATCGACGAGGCGACGCGGGACGTGCTCGGCCTGTCCTTTGATGAACTCGATGAACAGTGGCGGGCCTCGATCGCGTCGGCGTTTGAGGCGCGAAAGGCGGCCGAGCAGAGCGATAATGATGAATCCGACCGGCCGGAAAAACCCAAGACGTCGTCGAACAAGCCATCAAGCGTCGGCAGCTAGGGCGCCGGGCGTGCGGCATCCTTGTCACTTCCCGGCTGCGAGGATGGTTGGCTCCCGATCAACTGCACGGGTTTCTCGGTGGAGGTGCCCGGGGCAGGCCCGCGTACGAGCAGCAGGAATCCCCACACCGCCAGGGCATTGAACAACGTCACCGCGGCCAGCCATCCCGCGATGTCCTTGAAATATGCCGGACGGGAATCGAGAGGCTTGTTGATCTTGATCGCTGCGGCGTACGCGGCAGCACCAACCGCCGAGCGCACCTTGACGACGACAGCCGACCCATTTCCCGATCCGGCTTTGATCTTTTTCGGCTTGGCTTTCCGTTCCGGCTTCGAGGGCTCGGGCTCTGCTGTGGGCTCTGGATCGGGTTCTGGAGTGGATTCAGGTACCGGATCAGGAGTGACAACTTCCACCTCGGGCTCGGCCGGCGTCGGCTCGGGCTCTGCTTCGAGGACGTCATCGGCGGGCGCCGGCTCCGGCGCTTCGGGCAACTCGACCTCGCCGCTGAGCACATCCTCCGCGTCGTCGAAGTCGCCCTCGAGCAGGTCGTCGGGATCGTCGGTCGATGCTTCGACCGGTTCCGGTTCGGGCGGCGTGTCTGGAATGGGTGAGATCTCGTCGAGCTTGCCCTGAAGCACATCCTCCGCATCATCGAAGTCGCCCTCGAGCAGATCGTCCGCGAGGTCGGCCAAGGTCTCGTCCAC
>DRKT01000058.1 GCA_011053195.1 Phycisphaerales bacterium
GCCTCTCGCTTGCCAAAGAACTCGGTGTCATCGTCACCGCGCACTGCGAGAACGCCGCCGCGATCGACGCCATGCAAAGGCGACTCATCGCCGAGGGCAAAACCGGTCCTGAATGGCACGAACCGAGCCGACCCGTTTCGGTCGAAGCCGAGGGGGTGGCCCACCTCTGCACATTCGCCGGCCTCACCGGAGCGCACATCTACACCGTTCATACCTCGTGCGAGCCCGCGGTCCGAGCCGCGATGGATGCCAGGCTTCGCGGCGTCGATGTCTGGGTCGAAGCCGTCGCCCCCCATCTTGTGCTCGACAAGACATACGCAGAGCTTCCCGATTTCGAGGGCGCCAAGTATGTCATGTCGCCGCCGCTACGCGACAAGGCCAACCAGCAAACGCTCTGGGCCGGCCTCCGCTCGCGCGCAATCAGCACGATCGGCACCGACCACGCACCGTTTGATTTCATCGACCAGAAAAAGAAAATGGGCGCCGATGACTTTACCAAGATCCCCAATGGCATCCCATCCGTCCAGGAACGCATCGACCTTGTGCACACCTATGGTGTCTGCACCGGAAAGATCACCCTCAACACCATGGTCGATGCCTGCAGCACACAGGCCGCCAAAATTTTCGGCCTCTACCCGAAGAAAGGCACCATCCGCGTCGGGTCCGATGCCGACCTCGTCATCTATGACCCGAACCATACGGCGAAGCTTTCAGTCAGCACAAGCCATTCCGCTGTGGACTACAACGCCTTTGAAGGCTGGCCTATTCAAGGCCGATCTTCGGTCGTCACCGTCCGGGGCCAAGTTCAGGCCCGGGATGGCCAATTTGTCGGAACCCTCGGCCGAGGACAGCTCCTCAAACGCGAGCCCACGCATTTCTAATCATCATTGGCGACGAGCTTGTCGCTCTGCTCGACAAACTTGTCGCCTTCCCATGCCGCATCCTCGGTGACAAGCCCGGCCTTGGCCGCCTTCTCGGCCGCCTTGACCTCTTTCTGCCGCTGCACGAGCGCCGCGTGCGTCGTGAAATACTGCAAACTCTGCCCACGGAAGTCCTCGATCGTCTTGAACCCATGCGAGTCCATGAACTCGGACAACTCGGCGCACATGTCCCGAACCATCTTGTACCCATGAATCATCACGCCCGTGCAGACCTGCACCGTGCTGGCACCGAGCAGAATAAACTGGGCCGCATCCTTTCCGGTCTCGACTCCACCGATGCCTGAAAGCGACCGGTCGGGAAATTCGCCCTCGCCGGCCTGCCCGATCTCCGAGCCGAGGCCGCCGCCGTACATCATCGTCGCAAGCTCCATCACCATCCGAAGTGCGATCGGCCGAACCGCCTTGCATGAATACCCGCCGGGCACCGTGTAGCCCTCGACCGTCGGCTCAGGACGAAGTGTTTCCAGGTTCACGCCCATCACACTCAAAATCGTGTTGATCGCCGCAATCCCTTCGCACCCGGCCACCAGCGCCGCCCGCGCCGGCTCGCAGATATGCGTGATGTTCGGCGTCATCTTCGCCCACACCGGCACCGACGCCGCCTCATTCACCCAGCCGCAAACTTCCTGCAAGATATCCGGCGCCTGACCCATGGCCGCGCCCATCTTCCGCTCGGGCAATCCGTGCGGACACGAGAAATTCAATTCAAACGCATCCACGCCGCACGCCTGGCATCGCTCCACAAGCTCGACCCACGCCTCCTTGCGGTACTCCTCCATGATCGACGCGATCAGCACCCCCTCGGGTCGCTCCTGCTTGAGCTGCCGAAACTCCTTCTCCCAGACCTCAAAGGGCCGATCGCTGATCAGCTCGATGTTCTCCCAACCGATGACCTCGCGGGTCTCAGCCGCCCGCATGCGCGCGTACCGCGGCGCCACATTGACCACCTTTGACGCATCAAGACTCACCGTTTTGGCGATCACCGCCCCCCAGCCCTCGTCAAACGCCTTCTTGATCACATTGGCGTTCGTCCCCGGCGGCCCCGATCCGATCACAAACGGGTTCTTCAGCTTCAATCCATCAACCATCACGCTCAGATCGGCCATAATGCCCTCCACGGGTCCGTCTCGAAAAATCGACCAGAACGACATCGTATCAAAAAAAACGAGGCCCGGTCGGCGTTCTGCACCGACCGGGCCCGTGATTGTCTCCGCAGAAACCGAGCGATCAGCCGCCCATATCCATGTCCATCCCGCCTTCGGCATTGAAGCCCCGTGCAAACTCGGGGTGCCCGGCAGCCATCCAGGCGGCGTCCAGCTTCATCATCGTGGCCGTCGGATCCTCCTCAAAGTCCTCAACACAACCGGCACAGCAGAACTTGACCAAGCGGTTGCCATAGACCTTGCTGATCTCCTTGGCCTCACCCTTGATCTCGTTGCCGCTGATCGGGCAGGTCTTGAGCGGGTAGTCCTCGCTCTGCTGGGCGATCACTGCCTCATCGAGCTTGGCCAAGTATGCCGCCGGGTCATCCTTGAAATCGCTCCGGCACATCTTGCAGCAGAAACGGACAAGGCGATTGCCATAGACAAAGTTGATTGGCTCGCCCATATCCTCACTGCCTTCGAACTCCTCACCCGAAACAACGCACATGGTCAGCGGATACATCGGCAACTGGTTCTTGATGATCTGCTCGTCCATCTTCGCCAGCGACATGTCCAGATTCTTCTCAAAGTCCGGCGCACACCCATCGCAGCAGAACCGAACCTCGCGGCCTTCATACACCTTGACAAACGGATCACCCATCGCACCGAACGTTTCACCCGAGATCGGGCACGTTGTCAGAAGATATGGCGCAGCGGCCTGTCCGCCTGCAACATCAGCACCGGAATCCTTGCCCATCTTGTTGTGCTCGGTCCCCGGCTCACGATGAGCCACGGCAAGTGCCACAAACTCATCCTTCTTGGCCTCGTCCCACTCAGCGAACTCCTCGCTGCAACCCGGGCAGCAGAAGCCGATCGTCTTGCCCTTGTATTCGATCGTGCCGGCGTCGGCCTCAACCGACTCCTGACCGATCGGGCACATCGTGTTCACCGGCTCACCGGCATGCTCGCCGTGCTCGCCGTGATTCTCATGACCCATCTGGGCCATCGCCGACGGGCCCATCAGCCCAAGACAAATACAGAACGTCGTCAAACTGCGTCTCATTGGAATTCCTCTACATTGGGGTGTATCTCGTGTTCCTCACGTGTGCCGAAGTTTAGCCATTCCTCCGGCGCATCGGACGTTCTCAGCGAGTTTCCGATGCACGGGGGGAAACCATTTCCGTCCGGTCAATATTCCATCCGGTCGGTTGTCAAATACAGATAGATTTATCGAGAATAAGCTTCCGTTCTCCGCTGCTGGAATATCACAACCCGAACCGCTGTTCGGGCCAGCAGGAGAGGAAACAATGGCCAAGCCAGCACAGATCATCAGTTGGATTCTTCAGGTCGCCATCGCCGGCATCTTTGTTGCCTTTGCGATCTCGAAACTCCGGTATGTCCCAATGACCCAGGCCATCTTCGGCGAGATCGGTGGGCGCCCGGCCGCCACCACCGTCGCGGTGATGGAACTCGTCGCTGCGGCCCTGCTCCTCATCCCAAGGACCATCCCCTACGGGGCGATTCTGGCCGTCTTCGTGCTCCTGGGTGCAATCACGACCCACATGGCCAAAATCGGAATCTCGCTCACCGACCCCGAGACGGGCAAGAGCGACGGTGGGTCGATGTTCATGATGGCGATCGGTTTTCTCATCGCCTCGCTGGTGGTGTTTGTGCTTCGCAAGTCGCAGTTCGTGCGCTCGAAGACCAGCGAGCCCGAAAGAGCTCCCTAGGCCGCCTCGCGCCCGTCCGTCTTGGACCGAATGCTCTCGAGCACCGGAAGATTCTCGATCCATCGTTCCAGCCCGGATGCGCACAGTTCCATGGCTTCTTCGAGATCCATCGCCTCGGCAAACACCCAGCCCTGACCGAGCTGACAGCCGAGACCAACCAAAAGATCGAGGTCTTCCACGGTCTCGATGCCCTCGCAAACCACCGGCACATCAAGGCTCTGGCCCATCTCGAGCATGGTGTTCAGAATCGTTCGCCTTGTCGGCTCATCCCGGTCGCTCCGCAAAAATCGCTGGTCGATCTTCAGTTGGTCGACAGGGAACTGTTCGATACAGAAAAACGACGAGTCACCCGTCCCGAAATCATCGATCACAATCTGCACACCCAGCGAACGCAACCCATTGAGCACGGGCACCACCGATGCCTGATGGGCAACACACACGGATTCGGTCACTTCGACACGTATCAACTCGGCCTCAACCGCCATCTCCTGCAACACATCCGCCATCGTCTCCACAAAGCGGCCGGAGAGAAGCTCCCGCTTCGAATGGTTGACCGATACCGCGATCTTCCGGCCCCTGGGCAGAATCTCCTTGAATCGGCGCACAGCCAGACATGCCTCACGAAGCATGGTCTGACCGATCGTGTCGATCAGGCCGAGCTCCTCGGCCAGCGGGATGAACACCTCTGGCGGAACATAGCCCCGTCCCTCGTGTTGCCATCGGATCAACGCCTCGAACGAATGAATCTGCCCGGTGTGCAGATCGATGATCGGCTGGAAGGCCGCAGTGAACTCACCGGTCTCAATCGCGGTCCGCAAGTCATGCTCGAGCGAAACCGTTGACAAGGCTCGTTCACGCAGACCCTCATCAAAGATCACAAAGCGATTTTTACCGGATTCCTTCGCGGCATACATCGCAAGATCAGCATCACGGAGCAAATTCTCGGCTCGGACATAGTTCCCCCGATCCGTCACCACGCCGACACTCACTGTCGATATCACCGTGTGTTCGCCCAACTGGTGAGGCTCGGCAAAGCGCTGGACGATCCTCTCGGCAAACTCTCGAGCGACCTTCGTATCGGTCATGCCCTCGAGCAATAGAACGAACTCATCACCACCGAGCCGAGCCGCGATCAGCTCTCCGTGTGGAGGACGAACCGAACGCACCGCTTCCTGGAGTCGCGAGGCAATGCTGCACAGCAGTTCATCCCCGACATCGTGCCCGAGACTGTCATTGATGAATTTAAAACGATCAAAGTCGAGATACAGCAGTGTCAAACCGGGGCCAGACTTGCAGTATGCACGATGGACAACACCGGCCAATGCCTCTTTGAGTTTGGCCCGGTTGGCAAGACCCGTCAGTGGGTCTGTGTGCGCCTCCCGCCGCAGCGCATCCTCGACACGCCGGCGGTCCGTCACGTCTGCGATCGTCATCGTGACACCCGAACGGTGGGACACCGAACGCACCTCGTACCAGACCGTGTGCTTGCCATCAAAACGCCGTTCATCCTGGCATGGAAGCTTTGTTTCGATCGCATCATAAGCCAGATCAATCAACCATTGGCGGAGATGAACCGGGCAGACTTTGTCTAGTTTTTTGCCGATGAGCATCGAAGATGGTGCGCCGAAGAGCTGTTCGATCTCGCCATTGACCATCATGATTTTGAAGCCCGAATCACGATCTTCCGAGCAACTTTTCAGCATGATCTTGGCGCCCAGCGAGCTGCGGAGCATGCTCTCGGCAACACTCTGCGCATGAAGCAACTCGCGAGAGGTGCTTGCGAGCGCTCGCTGGAGCGATCGCGTACTGCTCGCTGCCGTGGCGCCTCGTCGTGAGAGAAGCAGCACACCGACACTCGTCAATGCCAGACCGATCATTTCACCCGTGCTCGGTGAGGCATCCAGACCGAGCCAGTTCGGATACGCCAACCAAGGTGCCGTATGTCCGATCACCGTTCGGCTCATACTGAGCATCACAAACGACAAGGCGAACAGACTGATCAGAACCGCCGGCGTGCGCTTGGCTTCCTCGAACCAAGCGGCCACAAACGCGGCGCCGAGCGCCCCTGCAGCGACCAAGGCCGCCAGCGAATGTGACTCAACCACCATGCACCATCCCCCCGGATCCAAACACGCTCGTTCATGGTGCTATCGTCGGTTTCAAGGGCGGAATCCACTGCTCGGAACGATTTCAAGCCGAGTTTCGGTCAGGGGCCTGCGGAAAACCCCCAGCCCGCACGGCTGGTCCGGATGTTTCGGCAAATCACCTGAAAAGGGGGAATGGAGCGGAGCAGATTCGAACTGCCGACCTACGCATTGCGAACGCGTCGCTCTACCAACTGAGCTACCGCCCCTCGGCTGCCGGGTATCAACCCGGAGACAACACACTAGGCCACTAGGACCCCGCCTCTCTAGCCCCATTCACTGCGATCTGACTACCATCGCCGGACCCACCCATGCAGGGTGAACAGGAGCGCGGAACCATGCGAGCCGAAACCTTCCTGGCCGAACTGAACCGATTGCGCCAAGACCTCGACGAGGACCCGACCGACATCGAATGGTTGACCCTTCACCATGTTTTCTGCTTCATTTCGTACAAAATGGGCGATTTCCAGGCCTACATCGACGAGCAGGCCGAGCGAGGGGCCTTTGACCAGTTCCAGGGGTGAGTCCACCGATTCGGCACCCGATCGGCGCCCAACCTCAGACAATCCACGCCAGTTTTTTATCGCAGGTCGGCCGGTTTTTCGATAGACTCCGCATGGGTGTTGGCAGTTCCGCCCGATCGGCCCGGCGAACCCGGGTGCGCCAAGGCGGGCCGGGCACCCACGAACGGTCCCCATGCGGGGCCGGGCGATGAGCCTTCGGCGACGGCCGAAGGGAAAGGAACCCGGCGGCGGCTCGTACTGCCGTGACGGTCGGGGCTGGACTTCGCGAAGGGAGGTGGTCGAGTGAAAATATGTGACTGTACGATGGGGCTGTGCCGGTAACGGTCAGCCGACGGGCAGCCGTTGGTGCAGCCCTCTCAACTGTTGAAAGACAATTTCTACGGCTGCCGGTCCTCTGGATCGGCAGCTTTTTTCATGCGCATATCGTCTGACATGCACCCTGACCGGACACCCGACCTCTCCCTCGCCGACACACCGAGCATCAATGACATCCACGCAGCAGCACGCGCTCTGGAACGTTTCGCCCATGAGACTCCGATCCTGACGTCATCGTCCCTCGATCGCATAGCAAACGGCACGATCATACTGAAATGTGAAAACTTTCAAAGGGCTGGCGCCTTCAAGTTCCGTGGCGCGTTCAACGCGCTCTCAAAAATCAATTCCCCCGGCGTGCTCACCTATTCGTCGGGGAATCACGCCCAGGCTCTCGCGCTCGCATCGGCCCTGCTCGGGACTCAGGCCACCATCGTCATGCCGAGCAATGCCCCGAAAATCAAACTCCGGGCAACGCAGGAGTACCTGAATATGGGCGGCGTCGCCGGCAGCAGGATCGTGCTGTACGATCCAGAAACCCAGATCCGTGAAGAACTCGGTGAACGATTGGCCAATGAGCACGGGCTTACCATCATCCCGCCGTACGACCACCGGGATGTCATCGCCGGCCAGGGCACCGTCGCGCTCGAGCTCTGCCGACATGCCCGAAATCTTGACGCGCTGTTCGTTCCCTGTGGCGGCGGCGGTTTGCTCTCCGGCTCGGCCATCGTGACAAAGACCATGTTGCCGGATTGCCGCGTGGTGGGGGTCGAGCCGGAAGCCGCAGACGATGCCAAACGAAGTTTCGAGACCCGAACGCTGCACACGGTTCACAACCCGCCCACGATCGCCGATGGCGCCAGGACTCCGCACCTCGGCCGACACACCTTCCCCATCGTTCTCAAACACGTCGACGAGATCATCACCGTCCCGGATGATGCCCTGCGTCACGCGATGAGGCTTTGTTTCGAGAGGCTCAAAATTGTCGTCGAACCCACCGGCGTGCTCGGGCTTGCCGGGGCGATTGAACACGCGAAACAAGCCGGGCCAAGCCGTGGTCGGATCGGCGTCATCATCTCCGGAGGAAATATCGACGCCGACTCATTTTCACAGATCATTAACCCGTGACTGTTCGTCCGTTCCATTCATCAGCAAGCACGCCCCAGCCCAGCCGTGTCGTGCAGCCATACCCCTCGACCCAGTAGTCACCGGGCATCTCGACCTCCTTACGGATACCCAGTTTCTCGATCACACGAATCGAGGCCGGATTCGCCGAGGAACAGAAGATCCGAACCCGCCTGAGCCCGAGTCCACCCCGGTTTTGCGGGCAAAGCGCCCAGTCGATGGCCCGTCGGCACACTTCGGTTGCATACCCGCGCCCCGTGTGGGCGGTGTGGATCCAATACCCCGTCTCGCACGAGGCCGTGTCCCGCCGAACATCATGCACGCCCGACCCACCGATATACTCGCCGGTTTCCTTGAGAAACACACCAAGCCCGATGCCGTCCCACGTCTCCGGCCGACGTGTATTCATGATCTGAGCAGCGATGTACTGGGCCGTCGACGCCGGTTCGAGATGTTGAGTCCTCACCCACACCATCCAGGGAAGCAACTCGCCCCGGCACGAACTAATCGCCCGAAAGACCGCATCCACATCATCAAGCTCATACGAACGGATCACCAGACGATCCGTTTCAAGCCGGATCGACGACAGATCCGGTGGCCTCCAGCCCAATCCTTCCGATGGATACTCTCGTTCGCTCGCACACCGTGCCATGCGACCAGTCTAGCCGCGCATAGACTCACCAGGCATGCCAGAAACCAACCCATCTCGATACCACCGGCAAACGCTTCTGTCGGAAATAGGCAGCGACGGGCAAGCCAAACTCGCCCAATCCAAAATCGCCATCGTCGGCATCGGTGCCATCGGGTGCGCCTCGGCCGATGCCCTCACGCGAGCCGGTGTTGGGCAGCTTGTTCTGATCGATCGCGACATCGTCGAACTTTCCAATCTCCAGAGACAATGCCTCTACACAGAAACCGATGCCGACCGGGGCACTCCAAAGGCAGTCGCAGCCAAGCGTCGCCTCTCCAAGGTCAATAGCATGATCAGGATTCAACCGATTGTTGCCGACCTCACGCCGGAGAATGCCGTTTCACACCTCGACAGAGCCGACATCATCGTCGACGGCACAGACAACTTTGAAACACGATATCTGCTGAATGATTACGCCGTCCGCGAACGCACCCCGATGATTTGCGGCGGGGCGATCGCCACAAGGGGCACAATCATGCCAACCTTCCCCGGCATCGGCCCATGCCTCAGATGTCTGCACCCGGAGGTCCCTGTGGTGCGAGAAACATGCGACACCGTCGGCGTGCTCGGCCCCATTGTTCAGATCGTCGGCGCTCGACAGGCTGCACTGGCCATGAGAGTGCTCATTCACGGAGAAGGATCAATTCCGATCCAACTCGAAGAGTTCGATGCCTGGACAGGCCAAGCACGATCATTCGACATCACCACTGCCAAAGAGCCCGACTGCCCGTGCTGCGTGCGGCGGCAGTTCACGTTTCTCGATGGTGTCCGCGGCAGCAAAGCGATTCGCCTGTGCGGTCGGGGAGCCGTCCAAGTCTCGCCTGCACACACATCAGGCATTGATCTTGTAGCACTCGCCCAAAGGATGCAGTCATCGGGCGATGTCATCGCCACCGATCTGTTCGTCCGCACCAGGATTCAATCTCACAACGAGCCCGGCACCATCGAACTCACCGTTTTTGGAGATGGCCGGGCAATCATCAAGGGCACCGAAGATCCCGCCCAGGCCCGCATGATTTACGCCCGATATATCGGGTCATAGCCGTCCCCCTTCGGGTGGCATGTGGCCATAAAAAAACTCGACTGAGAGCGTGAGCTGTCAGCCGAGCCATGGGAAGAGAGAGACAAGACACCCGAAATATGCACCAACTTTTTCAACGTGCCAGTGATTTGGGTAAAATATTGTGTTTATTCCGTATCTTCTGTATTGACCGGCACTTACAGGCATCAAATCCACAAAAAAAGCGAAGCCGCCGGGCTTCGCTGAAGAATCGGGTCATGTTTGGTACGGATGAAGGCCTCGGATTCAGGCCTCCACGCCGACCTCCCACCGGAAGAACTCCTTGATGGCCGCTCCGCCCAAAAGATCCTTGATCTTCTTTGACGGGTCAACCACGAAGTCCTGTTCGAGCAGCGCCACATCCGAGAAGAACTTCTTGATCCCACCCTCGACCATCTTGGCCGCGATCTCCTCGTTCTTGCCCGCCTCGATGGCCTGCTCCATGCGGAACTTGCGTTCCTTCTCGACCAACTCCTCCGGAATATCGTCCGGCGTGATCCCGATGGGCCTCGGCACAGCGGCCGTGATGTGCATGCAGATTTGCCGCAACACATCCTCACCGACACCCGTCGTCGCGTGAATCAGCACACCCGTTTTCCCATCGTGGTGGACGTAGGTGCCGAACGATTCGCCGGCGTCACGAGCCGTCTTGTGGATCCGCGCGATCGAGGCATTCTCGCCCGTCGAGATACGGATGTCGTCGATGATCGCCTTCATCTCATCGGTCGCCTCGATATCGCCCGCATCCTGTTCCAACGCAAGATGGGCGATCTTGTCCGCAGCCTCGATAAACTTATCATTCTTTGCCGTGAAGTCGGTTTCGCACCGAAGCTCGACAATCGAGGCGGCTCCGTCATTGACCGCAACGGCGACCCGACCCTCGGCGGCTGCCCGCTCCGTGCGCGTCTCCATTTTCCCCTTGAGCGTCTTGCGAAGATGCTCCTCGGCGGCCTCGATGTCGCCACCAACCTCCTTAAGTGCTTTCTTACACGACATCATCGGCAGACCGGTACGGTTGCGAAGTGCCATGACGTCCTTGGCGCTGATATCGGCCATCTCAGAATGCTCCGGGTCGCTGTGCGTGAGCGAAAAAAACGCCCACGGCTGGATTTCGTATCTTCATCTCGGGGCATACCCGCCCCGCACATCAGTTCAAAGTTTCCCCGCCGATCGGCAGGATGTCTTACTTGGTCGGTGTCGCGACGGCATCTGTGCCGGCCGGGACGGGCGCCGGATCGGATGCCGATGCCGATGCCTCGCCACGCGCCATCGCTCGCCGGCTGCTGCTCCGCTGAGGCTTGCTCGCCTGCGACGAGCCCTCGTCCTCGGACGATTCCTCGCTCTTGCCGGCACGCTCGCTGCGCTGCTGTTTGCCCTCGGCGATCGACTTGCAGAGCTCACGCACCACAACATCAATCGAACGCATCGAGTCATCATTACCCGGAATCGGGATATCCGCATACGCCGGGTCGGCATCCGTATCGATCAGGCAGACCGTCGGAATGCCAAGCTTGCGGGCCTCGCGGATCGCGGTCATCTCGCGGGTCACATCGATCACCACCAAAGCCCCCGGCAGCTTGTCCATCTTGCGGATGCCGTCGAGGTTCCGCTTGATCTTGCGCATCTCCCGACGAAGCTGGCTCTCCATCTTCTTCGAGTAGCTCTGGAAGTTGTCTTCCGCCTCGATCGCCTCGAGTTCTTCAAGCCTCTTGAGCCTGGCGCGAATCGTGCGAAAGTTGGTCAGCGTCCCGCCGAGCCAACGCTCCGTCACATAGTGCATCCCGACATCGGGAACGTACTGCTCGAGGATACTCCTCGCCTGGCGTTTGGTACCCACGAAGCAAATATCCTTGCCATCGGCAACCGTCTTGCTCAGAAACTTCTTCGCCAGAAGGAGACCCTTGATCGTCTCCTTGATGTCGATGATGTGGATCCCGTTGCGCTTGCCGTAGATGTACGGCCCCATCTTCGGGTTCCATCCACTGGCGCGCTGCCCAAAGTGAATGCCCGCGTCAATGAGATCCTGAACGAGTGGTGGTGCGGTCTGCTCGGCCATCGAAACTATCCTTCCAGCGACACCGGCGATACCGAGCCGATTGAAGGGAGTCACCCCTATCGGCATCGCGCATGGGCGCTTTCATTGCGGGTCGTCCCCGCCCTCGAATTCAATCCATCGGCCTGGCCGAACACAGGTTCCGGGCCGCCGGCCGCGGTTGGAAATCGACAGATCCAACCGGCCGAAGTCTAGGCACGCCACCCGGCCGACACAAAGCACGGCCGCACCCCACCGGAACGACAACCGCCCTCCTAGAGTCTACCGGCTGGGCATCGAAAATGAAATCCGTTTGAGGACAAAGCACATGTCTATGCGGTTCAGATCCGTCAGATTCCACCAGCCCTGGGCAACGGCGATGGGGCTGCTCACCGTCATGCTCACGGTCGGGGTGTCCGGGTGCGAGAAGCCCAAAATACATGCCTACCGCGTTCCAAAACCCGAAAAAACCATCGCGCCGGCTCCCGTGCCGCCAGCCAGGCCTCAGGGTGTGGCATGGACGGTCCCCGAATCGTGGGTTCAGGTTGAAAATCCAAATCCCCAGCGGGTCGCCACCTTCAAGGACAAAAAAGGCCTCGAGATCGCGATCAACGCCTTCCCCGGAGACGTCGGAGGCCTGCTTGCCAACATCAACCGCTGGCGAGGCCAGATCGGTCTCGAACCAACCGATCAGGCCGCCCTCGCCCAGTTGACAGAGTCCATGACCTCAGAGGCCGGAGCCGAGGTCGTCATCGCCGATATCGCGGGGTCCGAGAACCGCCTCGTCGGCGCCATCATCAAGCCGGGCGACGGCCAGAGTTGGTTCGTCAAGGCCATCGGTGATACCCAATCCATCGAACAGGCCAAACCGGAAATCATCGCCTTCGCCAAAACCTTCCGTCTCGGGCAGGACTCGGCCCAAAGCAACGTCAACAAGCCAAGCCAGTCGGACACCAACCCCCACACCGAGCAGTGGCAGCCTCCTGCGGAATGGAAAGTCGATCCCGAGGCCTCACCCATACTCACTGCCGCCTTCCGCGCGGACAGCGGCGCCAGAATCACACTCACCTCGCTCAAAGGCATGGGGGGGGGCGTCCTCGGCAACATCAACCGCTGGCGAGGCCAACTCGGCCTCGAACCTGTCACCTCGCTGGCCGAGCTCTCCACAACTGAGCCCGCCCCCGGTATCCTCATGATCGATCTACAATCCGAATCGAACGACGACCGGATCGTCGCTGCCATTCTCCCACTCGAATCGCAATCCCTCTTCTTCAAACTCACCGGCACCAATGATCAGGTCGATGCCGAGATGGAACGATTTACGAGCTTTGTTCTCGACGTCAGCTCGAACAGGAAAGGATCACCGTGATACGTCGCCTGCTCAAACCGCTGGCATCGCTCCGCCTGACCGTGGTCCTCTTTGCGCTCTCCATGTTCCTCATCTTTGCCGGAACACTCGCGCAGGTCCGCGATGGGGTCTGGACCGTTGTAGACCAATACTTCAGGTCACCATTCGTTCTAATTGATCTCCAGCTCTTCGTCCCCGAAAAAATAGCAAAGATACCGGGCGCCATCCTCTTTCCTGGTGGCTTCACCCTCGGTATTGCACTGCTCATCAACCTCATCGCCGCACACGCCGTCCGATTCAAACTCCGATGGAAACGTATGGGCATCATCATCACCCACCTCGGCGTTATCTTCCTGCTTGTCGGTGAATTCGTCACAGGTTTGGCCGCCCAGGAGGGCAAGATGACCATCATCGAAGGCCAATCGGCAAACTACACCGAGGACATTCGTACCGCCGAACTTGCGATCGTCGATCCCTCCGGCAGTGATGACGATCTGGTTGTCGTCGTGCCGCAACACCTGCTCACACACCCCGGATCCACGATCCAGGACGGGCTGCTCCCGTTCAAAATCCACATCAACGAGTGGATGCCCAACTCGCAGATACTCGGGCCAAACCAGACACCGCCTGAGCGAAAGAACCTCGCCAATGCCGGATTGGCAAGCTCGCTTGCAGCCATCCCGATCCCAAAGGCAACAGGCGTGGATGGGCAGTCCGTCGATGTTCCAGCCGCATACATCTCGCTCACTCACCAAGACAAACCGCTCGGCACATATCTCGTCTCCGTCCATCTCCAGCAGCCACAAACGGTCATATTTGATGGACAAGCCTATCAGATTGAACTGCGATTCAAGCGAACGTACAAGCCCTACACCATCCACCTGATCGACTTCAAGCATGACCTCTTTACGGGGACAAACAAGGCAAGGAACTATTCCAGCCAGATCCGACTCGTCGACGAGGCAAAGAATGTTGATCGAGAAGTGCTCATCTACATGAATCACCCACTCCGATACGCCGGCGAAACCTTCTACCAGCAGTCGTTCCTCAGAGGCGACACCGGCACGATCCTCCAAGTCGTCAAAAACCCCGGCTGGCTCATCCCGTATATCTCCTGCATCATGATCACCATCGGAATGCTCTGGCACTTCGGCCTGCGACTGGCGCCGACTCTGCGGAGGAAATCGTCATGAACACCCTCCAAAGAGCACTCCCATGGATCGCCGCACTGCTCGCGGTTGTCTATGTCGGAATCCGCTTCGCATCACAAGATATTGACAGCTCCGTTTACCATCTCCAGCAACTCCGCGCCGTTCCGGTCTCAGGCGAAGGACGGACCAAGCCGCTCGACACCGTTGCACGAAACAGCCTCATGGTGCTCAGCGGTAAGCAGTCCGCCCGAACATCCAGCAAAAATCTATCCGCTATCGAATGGTACATGGAGCTCATCACCAAGCCGAACGAAGCCGTCAACCGACGGGTCATTCGCATTGACCACCCCGATGTACTGGCCCTGCTCGGCTTGAACGAAGAAAAACGAACCCGCTTCTCATTCGACGAACTCAGACCCAATCTCAACGAGATATCACGTCAGGCGATGCTTGCCGACCAAACCAAGCCCAAGGCACGCGATCCCTTTCAACGCTCCGTCCTCACCCTGTACCAACGTCTGTTCCGGTTCAGTGAACTCTCTCAACTTCAGAAGCCGTTTACCGTTGCCCCGCTGACATCGAGTGACGACTGGCGGTCTCTGTATGCGGTCCTCAAAGAAGACAGGACGGACCCTGACGCCCAGGCAATCCTGAGGGTTTTCGAGGCGTACAGCAATGATGATCCCGCTGCCTTCAATGCGAACCTCGATGGCTACCTTGGACAGATCAACCGTGTCCTGCCCGGCGAGGCCAAGAAAGCCCGATATGAGGTTGTTTTCAATCGTGTCCAGCCTTTTTACGTTGCCGCCGTGATTTACGTTGCCGCGTTCTTGACCGGCTGCTTCGGCTTGCTTCTCAGCCAGCTTAAGGATTCAGAGTGGGGCCAAACCCTTCGGCGATCCATGCTTGCCTTGATCCTTGTCGCCTTTGTCGTGCAAACGATCGGAATTGTCGCGAGGATCTACCTTCAGGGGCGACCACCCGTCACTAACCTCTACTCCTCCGCCGTCTTTATCGGCTGGGTCTGCGTCATGCTTGGCGTGTTTGCTGATCGACAGATGAAGCTCGGTCTGGCCGGCATCCTTGCTGCAGCCATCGGTTTCGGCTCTCTCATCATTGCCCACAACCTCGGCTCCTCGGGCGACACCATGGAAATGATGCAGGCCGTTCTCGACTCAAACTTCTGGCTCGCAACCCACGTCATTGTGGTTTCCATCGGCTACTCCGCCACCTTTTTCGCGGGCTTCCTCGCCATCGCCTACATCATCCTCGGCGTATTCACCCAGATGATTGACAAAGATCGAGCTAAATCACTCTCCAAAATGATCTATGGTGTGATCTGTTTTGCGACGCTGATGAGTTTCGTTGGGACTGTTCTCGGCGGCATCTGGGCCGACCAATCCTGGGGACGATTCTGGGGATGGGATCCAAAGGAAAACGGCGCCGCACTGATCGTTTTGATGAATCTGCTCATCCTCCATGCCCGCTGGGGGGGCATGATCCGAGATCGGGGAGTCGCCGTCCTCGCGGTCCTTGGCAATATCATCACCGTCTGGTCATGGTTCGGCACCAACATGCTTGGCGTCGGGCTGCACTCTTACGGCTTCACCCAGTCCGCCGTGTTCTGGCTCGCCCTGTTCATCCTCAGCCAGCTCATTATCATCGCCATAGGACTCATCCCGACCCGCTTGTGGCGAAGCCGGGATGGCATGGCTAAACTCACCCGAACCGCGGGCGCATAGCTCAGTTGGCTAGAGCGCTGCCGTCACATGGCAGAGGTCACAGGTTCAAGTCCTGTTGCGCCCATTTTCCACGCGAACAATGAACGCTACCCGGCTTTGACCATCCCCATTTTGATCGAGCAATTCTGCGTCACCTCTCGCACGGCCCGCAAGCCGGAGTTTATGCGGTTCCAGTTGGCAAGCTGTTGATCCGAGTTCGTTGCAAAGTCGCAGTGGAATCTGACCAATTTACCAATCGCAGGCTCCTCCATCCAATCCAAACCCAACTCTGGGTTCTCCGCGTGCCGCCGATACGCGTTGACACGTGACACCTCACGAGGCTTCTCGTGAACATACAAATCGATTGCATGCAGCATCCGCCCACCCGGTTTCAAAATCCTGGCCATGTCCGCGAAGCAATCTCCCAATGAATCATCAGGAATATGCTCAAGAACCGAAATCGAGAACACCACATCGAAACTCGCATCCTCGAGCGCCGAGTCAAATTCTCCCATATAGGACCGGACGATCTCAACGCCGGGAATCACGTCGATTACCTGAGGCCCGTTCCCGCTGCCCTCGAACTTGTCAACATTTACGCAGGTATTCTTTGACGCCAGCTGCCTGAGCACCCGAGAGTTTCCGCCCCCGATCTCACAGATCCGAAGCCCGCTGCTCGCGCGAAGCTGTGAAACAACAAACGCATCCTGAATGCCCTTCAGATACCATGATTCCTTGTCGCAGAAGCCGGCGTCCCACCATGAAAATAGTTCGGATTTCCGAATAAAATCGTACATCAGATCCTCCGGCGACCAGTTCGCGCCAAGGCACAGGCACATACATCGGCCACGCCAGCCGAATCGACCGGAGTCTATCGCAGGAAAGACACGCTGGCAATCCGCCTCAACCGGCACACCGCTCCTCAGACTCACCAATCCCGTACAACTTCATTTTCTTATACAGCGTTGTCCGGTTGATCTCGAGCTGCTCAGCGGTCTTCGACCGGTTCCACCCGTTCGCCTCGAGCGCACGGATCAGAATCCGCCGCTCCGGCTCACGCAGTGCCTCAGCAAGCGACATCGGTTCCCAGTCCTCAACACGCTCTGTGATTGCCCCCGCAATTCCAACGTCATCATCCGATCCGAGCATCCCCGGCGGCAGCGCATCGACATCAATCGTCGGGCGGGTGGTCAATACCGCCGCCCGCTCGATCACATTCTGCAACTCCCGCACGTTCCCCGGATACGAATACCCCGCGATCGCCGACAACGCCTCATCCGTAAACCCGACCAGTTCCTTGCCCATCTCACGCCCGAATCGATCCAGAAAATGCTTCGCAAGCAGCGGAATATCACTCACCCGCTCACGCAAAGGCGGCAAATCAATTTGAACAACATTGATCCGGTAGTACAAATCCTGACGAAACTTCCCCTCGGCAACCAACGCATCCAACGGCTCGTTCGACGCCAGAATCACACGCACATCGACCTCGATCGTCTCATTCGATCCCACCGGCTCGAACCGACGCTCCTGCAAAACACGCAACAGCTTCAGCTGCATCCCGGGGCTCGCCGAGTTGATCTCATCCAAAAACAGCGTCCCGCCGTGCGCCGCCTGGAACTTTCCAATTTTGTCCGTGTGCGCCCCCGTAAAAGACCCGCGAACATGCCCGAACAGTTCACTCTCCAGCAGCGTTTCAGGAATTGAGCCACAAGCCAATTCAACATAAGGCTTGTCCTTCCGATCACTCTTGACATGGATCGCATGCGCGATCAGGCTCTTGCCCGTCCCGCTCTCACCTGACATCAACACGGTCGTCTTGCTCGGCGCCACCGCGGACACCAACTCATACACCCGCTGCATCCGCGAATCTCGACCGACCAGCGAATCAAGCCCAAACCGGTCATCGAGCTGCCGACGCAGCACCGCGTTCTCCTGGATCAACGCCCGCTGCTGAATGGCCCGCTCGATCGCAAGCTCCAGCTCATGTTCGACCACCGGCTTGGTCAGATAATCCGCCGCCCCGAGTCGAAGTGCCTCGACCGCAGACTCAACCGTCCCATACCCGGTCAGCATGATCACCGGCGAGCCGATCTTGCGCTCACGAACCTGCCTCAACAGCGAAAGCCCATCCGTCCCCGGCATCAGCACATCCGTCAGGATCGCATCCGGCGGGCTCTCCAGAGACGAGAGCGTCTCAAGCGCTTCATCACCGCCGAGTGCCGTCGTCACCGAATACCCGCTCTCCGTCAGCAGTTCACTCAGCGACTCCGCGACGATCGGATCATCATCCACGATCAAAATGCTGGCCTTGGTCATGACGATTCCATCGGCGCGTGAGGCGTCCAGTCAACGCAAAGAGCATGGCCTCGGCAACTTCACCAGCCCACAATCCGCACAACTGTTGCCGGCACGCAACACCCGCACACACCACGTCCGAGAACAGCCCCGCTCAGCTACTCCACACCAAGGGCCGCAGCATCACGGTCGCTCAGCGTGTCCCCGTTGGATCGCAGCCGAACCGTCCCGTCCCGCTTCCAACTCCGTTCACACCGGGCCCGATCGCGCACATCCACAACCCTCGGCCCCTCGGCGCCCGCATCAAGCTCAACCCCGCTCACGCCGAGCAGGTCCGCAAGATCCACTTGGTCAAACCGTTCCAGCACACCTTCCGGATCCGCCAGCACGACCACGGCATCAAGCGGGTTTTCGATCCCCTCGGCCTTGGCGTGCTCAAGTGCCAAAAGCCCAGCGTGACGAGCCGACATGGCCGCCTCCCAACCCGCATCCGCACGGACTCCCGTTTCCGGCAGCACTTCCACAAGATGCACACACGCGTCATCCCCTGAATACAGCGTGCGATACGCCTCATCCGCTGTATGACAAAGCACGGGCGACAGCAGCCGGCACAACTGGTCTGCAATCCGGTGCATCGCCGTCTGCGTCCGTCGCCGTCGCGCCGAATCCGCAGCATCGCAATACAGCCGATCCTTCACCGCAGCAAGATACACCGAACTCAGGGTGTCATTGCAAAAATTGAACAGCGCATGATGCGCCGTCTTGAACTGGAACCGTTCATACGCCTGCGAAACCGTCGCCGAGAGCGAATCAAGCTCACCCAGCACCCACGCCTCAAGACTTGTCGGTTCAATCGAAGCAAGATCCACGCCATCTTGTTCGACATCGAACCCGTCGAGGTTGCTCAGCAGAAAACGGAGCGTGTTGCGCACCTTGCGGTAGCTCTCGCCAGCGGTGGCAAAGAACTCATGGTCAACCTTGACATCGTTCTCATACGCCAGCGAACTGACCCACCAGCGGAGCACATCGGCACCGAACTCCTTGAACAGATCCTCGATCGTGTCGCCCGCGCTCTTGCTCAGTTTCTTCCCGTCCTTGTTGACCATGAACCCGTGTGTCAGCAACGTTCTAAACGGCGGCTTGCCCCGGCTCCCAAGGGCCGTCAACAGTGACAACTGGAACCATCCCCGATGCTGGTCCGTCCCTTCCAGATACAAATCGCAGGGAAAGTCCCGCCCGTCCGAGCGCCGGCGCATCACGGCATTCCACGACGAACCCGACTCGAACCACACATCAAGAATGTCATGCCCCTTGACCAGATCGGCCAGTGCGATCTCGCCATCGCGGATCTTCTCCGGTGCCTCCGAATCCCCAGCCGCGTCGTAGCCCGCCAAGAGCTCCTCCGGCGACATGGTGTACCACGCATCCGACCCCTTTTCCTCAACAACCGCGGCGACCGCACGCACGCTCGCCTCGGTCATGAAGCTCTCACCGCTCGGCAAAACAAACGATGGAATCGGCAAGCCCCACGATCGCTGCCGGCTGATGCACCAGTCCGGCCGGCTCTCCAGCATCCCACGCATCCGGTTCTTGCCCCACTCCGGAACATACCGCACATCCGTTTCCGTTTCATCGAGCGCCATCTGCCGAAGATCCTTCCCGTCCCGAGCGGTGGGGCGGTCGACTCCAACGAACCACTGCTCGGTCGCACGGAAGATCACCGGCCCCTTGCTCCGCCAGTCATGCGGATAACTGTGCAAAAACGAGAATTCATGAAACAAATGCCCGCTCGCACGCAGATGGCCCGCCACCTGCTCGTTCGCCTCGAACACGTTGCGACCCACGAGCCACCCCGGCACCGTCTCGTCATACGTCCCGTCGGCAAGCACAGGGCAGTACACCCCAAGCCCCTCGCGAAGCCCCGTCTGGTAGTCGTCCGCACCGTGCCCGGTCGCGGTATGCACAAGCCCCGTGCCGTCTTCGAGCGTCACATAGTCCGCGTTGACCACCGTCCAGGTCTTCCCGTTCGGGTCTTCCACCGGCGGCTTATCCTCGCGCACCGGGCTCCGATACCGAACACCAAGCAGGTTCTTCCCGCTTGTCCTCGCCAACACCTCCACTTCGCCTGACTTGGCCAGCTTCGTCACCGTCTCAACAAGGTCCGATGCAAGCACCGAAATCGCACCATCCACACGCACCAGCGCATACTCGAACCGCTCATTGACCGCGACAGCCATGTTCGCAACAAGCGTCCACGGCGTCGTTGTCCAGATCATCAGGCTCGGCCCGGCCTTGGGGCGTTCATCCTCGCCAAACCCAAACCGCGCATACACGTCCGCCGGGTCTTCGCACTCGAAATCCACATAGACCGAAAGATCCTCGCGGTCTTCATACTCAAGCTCCGCCTCGGCCAGAGCCGTCTCGTTGTCCACCGACCAATGCACCGGCTTGAGTGCCCGGTAGACCAACCCCTGCGCGCACAGATCGGCCAGCACATCCAGCACCGCGCGTTCATACCCAGGGTCCATCGTCAGATACGGGTGCTCATACTCCGCCAGCGTCAACAACCGCTGCATCTGGCCCGTCTGCAACTTCTGATACTTCGCCGCGTTTTTCTGGCACTCCCGCCGGATCGCCACCCGACGCTGCTCGTCCGGCAGATCCATCAGTTTGCGGATCTTCCCGCTCTCCACAAGCCCAGCCATCACCTTGTGCTCGATCGGAAGACCATGGCAATCCCAGCCCGGCACAAACGGGACATCAAAGCCCAGCACCGTCCGGCTCCGAACCACAAAGTCCTTCAGACACTTGTTCATCAGATGCCCGAGATGGATCGACCCATTCGCATACGGCGGCCCATCGTGGAAAACGAACCGACCCCTCGGCTTGCTCGATCCCGCCTCACGCAGTCGCTCGTACACACCAAGCCTGGCCCAGCGCTTCAGGCTCTGAGGCTCATTCTGAACGAGATTCGCCCGCATCGGAAACGAGGTCCGAGGCAGGTTCAATGTCGACTTGAACCGATTTTTTGCGGGCTTCTCGGCGGCCCGATGGTCTGCTGTCATCGCGTATCGCTCCGGCACGTACCCAGGCCCATGCCCGGGACGCTCTTCTTGTGGTTCTGATGGTAGGGAATCAACTCGGCAGGCTCGAAAATCAAGCCCGTTCCAGCCCCGCGCCGGCATCGGTCGCCGCGATCACGCACCGCCGACCCGTCGTCAGCGGGGCCGGCTAATTCGCTCATCGAACTGCCATACGCGGTGCGCCATGATGAAGCAAGTATCGCCCGTTTCGGCCCAGAAGACAAGAAAAAAGACCGCGAACCCGTGATCAATCCGCCGTGATCTCGAAAATTGTTTGCGTCCGAAGCACAAAGCCACCGGAGGCCACGAGATGGTACGACTCGATGTGGATCTCCGATCGGCGGGGCTCGACGTCAAGAATCGTAAGATTCGGCCCCGAATCATTGTCCCAGGCAAAGAACTGAGAATCGTTCTCCTGCACATGTTCGGTCATTTCCCGATGGGTCGCGAGATAAAGATTCTCACTCAGAACCTCGGTCTGAACCGTCACAAGGTAGTTCACACCCTCGGCCTCGAAAAAGTGCTCGTAGTCCTTCTCGCCTGCACACGGAAAGGCCGTCACCACACCAGTCGATGGAAGATCATCCTCCCGATCAATCACCAACTCCGTCGCACACAATTCCCCGAACCCAAACCGCAGCACGTGATTCCCCGGCATCACCCACGATTCCAGCTCATACCCTCCAAGACCGACCACGCGCCGATCCCGCAAATCGAACAACTCGGGATGCAACGCCCTGCGGTAGAGGACCACCTGGTAGGACTGCGTGCTCAGTTGCTTTGCTGTGAGATCCATTCATCCTCCCGAATCCGTCGACCCGGCGCCTTACCACACCACCTCGGCGGACACTTCTTTGGCTTCCTGCCCAGCGAGAACCGTAGCCGCAGTCCAACGATGCTGGATCACACCGTTTCACGCCAACCGGCCTCCACAGTATATTGTACGAATACGAAAAAGTTTCCCTAAATCTTGTAGTTGACAGGTCTTTTTGCGAATATGCCCAGTCTGCCGATACCCAATCTACAACGATGCGTACCGATCTGACCCATTCCGCGATGCTCTGGCTCACTTCACCGAGGCTGGCCCTGAGGGCATCCCGCATCGCCCACACCCTCCGCAAGCGCGATATCTCAGCCTCCGTCGGCCCGATCTTTGACCTCGCCCACGAGCTCCGGGCCCGCCCCGGCTCCCCAACTGGTCACGATCCGATCGACGAACTCCAGCGGCTGATCCGCTCGGCTAGGCACCGTCGCGCCGAGTCGCTCGAACGGGCCCTGGCCCTCGGCTACACCGACCTCCCACCCGAAGACCGCAAAGCGTTCCGCCGGCACCTTGGCCCGGATGCCGCTCGCATCGTTGCCCAACTCGTTCGCGTGCCGGATCCCAATGCCCGAATCGCCGGCATCAATCTCGCCCGCGACCTGGCCGACACCGGCTCGATTCCCGCAATCCTCCCGCTGGTCGAGGATGATCCCAGCTCAGTCGTTCAGGCCGCGGGTGATGCCATTGCCGAACTCGCCGAGCGATTCGCTGAGTCCAAAGAGCACTCGAACTCAGAAGCCGCACCAGGAAGCGCCTTCGTCGTGTCATCCATTCTGGCTTCCTGTGACCGCTATCCCGAACACCGCATCGTCGGCGTCGTCGATGCCGCGGTGCTCGTACTGGATCACTCTGCCCGCAAGGGCGGGCTCGGTCCTGATATCGCCCAATGGTTCGCAACGACCGACCAGGCCGTGCGCATGGCCCTGCGTGCGGCGATCCGTCGAGCGCCGGGGCGGTTCGGACACCTCCGCGCCTGGGAGATGCTCGATGAGCCTGAACTCCGCCAGTCGGCGATCGACCGGCTCGTCTCAACCCAGCGAGACGCGGATCTTGAACTCACTATCGCCAAGGCGCACCTCGGCCTCAGACCCGTTCGGCGTCAGGCCATCCGAGCCCGCATCCGCCCGGCACACCTCCCCGCGCTGCTCCCGAACCCCGACACCCTCCGCCTCCTCAGCGACGATGCCCGCCGTGGATATCCGCTCTGGATCGAGTCGGTCAGCCCACACGCCCCAACCGCCGAGACCGCGCTGGAATGCTGCCTGAGCGATCCCGACCCGGCTGTGAGGCTCGCTGCACTACGCATCGCACCGCCCGGACTTGTGCGCGATTTCGCCTTCGATCCTGATCGCACCGTGGCAACATCCGCCACCCGGCGACTGCTCCGGTTCGATCGAAGCGAGCAAGATGGAGTCGCGATCGAGCATCTCGCCCGCAGCCCGCACGAAGCCGTCCGGCAACTCATCGCGTCGTACTCCGCCGGTCCCAAGGCTTCGCTTTCCATGCGTCGCCTGCTCGCCTGTGACCGCGACCGTGCAATCGGTCTGGTCCGCACCCGTCTCGAGTCGAACCGGGAACGGGATGTGCTCGGCGCCATCTCGCTGATTCATCGGCTCGACCTCCAGCAGGAACTCACACACGACCTGCTGGCTCTGCTCGATCGGGCATTCCGCAGAAACGACTCACCATCGTGGAGGATCATCGCCAGCGTGATGGGCGTGCTGCCCGAACTGCCGCATCCCGCAGTCGCCAAGCTGCTCGCCGCCGGCCGGGCGCACGCCGATGCTCGTGTCCGAGCCAATGCCGTTGAAGCCGAGCCGAAGCGATCGAGCGTCAAAGCATCCTCGATGGTCGAACTGATCAAGCCGGCCTGTGATGATGCGCACCACCGCGTGCGCACGAGCGCGATGCGCGTGCTGCTGCGTTCAGGCCATCCGCCGGAAGACACCGTTGATCGTGTCCTCGGCTCACTCGCGGATCAGGACCCGACCGCACGGGCTGCTGCCCTGTGGCTCGTGGAACGCTCCGTCGTCGAACTCCGACCCGTGGCGGGACCGCGTTGGGCCGACCTTGCCGCACGCATCGCCGAGATCGCCCGCGGCGGCGAGCAACCTGCCGAACGCGCCCGCGCCACCCGATGCGCTCGAAGAATGCTCGCCGAGATGCGCAGCGACCACCCATCATCGAGCACTCCAAGCCCCTCAGCCCGGATCAGACGACACCGCGTCTCCAAAATTCATGTCTGATTGATCGTCAGCCCCGTTGGAGACTGCACATCGCCGGCCGCGATCTTGGCGATACCCGACCCGAGATCGCCGATCGGGTCCGGCGGGATGATCTCCACCGACTTCTCGCCAAGCTTTGCCTCGCCCGAGAGCACCCGCCGCTGGAACGACTCACATTCGGCTAGAAGCCTGTCGAGAATCTCACCTTCCGGCACATTGGCGACACGCACACCCTGCACATAGATAATGCCCTTGCGATCGCCCGCGAACACCGCGACATCCGCTCCCTCGGCCTCGCCCGGACCATTCACCACGCACCCCATCACCGCAACCTTCATCGGAATCGTGATCGCCTTGGACAGGGTCCGGTTCACATCCTGAACCAACCGGAACAGGTCGACCTGGATGCGCCCGCACGTTGGGCAGGCAATCAACTCAACACCGCGACGCTCGCGCAGCCCGAGCGCATACAGCAGCTCAAGCCCGTCCTGCACCTCATACGCCGAGTCATTGGCATAACTGATCCGAATCGTGTCACCGATGCCCTGTGTGAGCAATCCGGACAGGGCCGCGATCGAGCGCACGGCCCCGGTCTCCTTCGGCCCGGCATGCGTCACCCCGAGGTGCAGCGGCGCATCGAACCGCTTGGAAACCTCCTGGTATGCCGCGATTGTGAACGCCGCATCCATTGACTTGCAACTGATCGCCACATCGTGAAAATCACGATCGTGGAAAATATCCATGTATTCCTCGAGCTTGGCAATGATCAGCGCCAGCAGCTTCGCATGCCGACCGCCGATGTGGCCCCGCTCGAAGAACGCCCCGAGTTCCTTCTGCCTTTGCTGCTTGTCCTTGCGCTCGATGATCGAGCCTTCATTCACGCCGATGCGGATCGGAATCCCGGCATCCTTGCAGGCGTCGATCACCGCGTTGACCTGCTCGCGATCCTGAATATTGCCCGGATTCAGACGGATCTTGTGCACCCCCGCCTCGACCGCCTCCAGGGCCCGCTTGAAGTGAAAGTGGACATCCGCCACGATCGGCACCGACGTTTGCTCGAGAATCGCCCGCAGTGCCGCCGTGTCCTTCTTCTCGGGAACCGCCACCCGCACGATGTCCGCACCCGCCTCGGCAAGCCGATTGATCTCGGCGACGCAGCCATCGACATCGTGCGTATATCCCGCGGTCATGGTCTGGACCGAAACCGGGGCCGGGGATGTGCCGTCCAATCCGCCCCCGATCAGGACGACACCCGTTCGCTCATCGCCGACGCGGATCTGATGGGTGGGCTTTCGCTCAAACATGGTGCGATAGGGTAGGTTCGCCCCCCGACGGATGGGGGGCGTCGGGGGCCGTTCGGGTGAATCCACCGCCCGAGCGTGATAGGCTCATCCGTCAGCCGACCCGCGGGTCGGCTTTGGGAGTCCGCGCCTTGGTCCAGTACCGACGCATCACGCCGAACGATCCGCTCTACCCCGGCGAGTGTCGGCTGCGCGAACGCGTCCTGCTCACACCCATCGGCTACGACATCAACAGATTTCGAGAGGAATACCCCGGCATCGACGAGCTCTCCGAGCATCACATCGCCACCACCAAGACCCCGGGCGGCGACCGGGTCATCGGATGCGCCCTGCTCCTGCCGAGTTCCGACCGCGAAGGCTTCGGTAAGCTCACCCAGATGGCGGTCGATCCGCAGCGGCGAGGCGAGGGCATCGGACAACGCATCGTCATCAACGTTGAAAGCCGGGCATTCGGCGACCTCGGGCTTCAAGGCATCTACTGCCATGCACAGGTCAACGCGGTTAGTTTCTACGAAAAACTCGGCTGGTCACGCGAGGGTGAGAAATTCATCGAGGCGGATATCCCGCACCAATGCATGGTGATCCACCGCCCGCCGGAACTTTCCGATGAAACCGACGACCGAATGTGGTAACATACCCCGGCAATAATCGACAAACTTGGAGTGATTTGTCGAGCCACGGGTAGAATGTCCATCATGAGGTCGGGTGTTGTTCAGGGGTGAGATCCAATTCGAGTTGCCAGAGGGCCGGGAACAGGTCAGATCCCTGCTGCGTGAGCATGGCCTGAGGTCCACCCGCCAGCGAGAGGATGTCTACATCGCGTTGGCCACCTCCGGGGACCACCTCACAGCGGATGAGGTCCACCGCTCGGTCCGGCTGACCCGTGCGGGGATGAGCCTGGCCACGGTCTACAACACCCTCGAAGCGCTCGCCGGGGCGGGGCTCTGCACCCGGCTGCTCACCACGGGCGGGGCAGCCCGGTATGACACCGATGTCTCGGACCATGCCCACGTCGTCACCGCCGATGGCCGGATCTTCGATGTGCCCGATGACCTGAGCGAAAGACTGCTCAACTCGATCGATTCAGACGTCCTGCAGGAGATCGAGCATCGGCTGGGAATGCACCTGGCGGGGTTGAGTCTGGAACTCCGGGCCGAGACCCAACCTTCGGCCTCCCCAAACAAGGGGAAAGCCCGAAGCCGATCCTGAAGTTGGGGGCCGGAAGGGCCGATAGTGCTTGTCGGCGAGGGTGTTCGCCGATCCAGCAGGAGGTCCAGCCGTGCCCACCGCAGAGAATCAGCTCGATCGTCGCCAGTATGAACGTTTCGCACTGCTGCCGATGTACACGCGGGTCGCTCTGCGGTTCCAGGACCGGGAATCGTTCGATTACGAAGGACACTGCTACGACATTTCCGAGGGCGGCCTCTGTTTCGAGCTGGATCGCCCCATCGAGCCGGGGACACCCGTGATCCTGCAGATTGATTTGCCGTTGGACGAGCACGGCCAGCCGCCGGCGGATGCCAGGGACCGGAGTGTCTACGTCGAATCCAAGGTTGTCTGGCTCGATCAGGACGAGTGCGCTGCCGGGCCGGCGCGCATGGCAGCGGTGTTCACCCGCTTCTCGAGATTCGGCGACAAGGAACGGCTCATCGGCCAGTTCTGCTCGGGCCGATTCGCTCGCGCCGCCTGAACCCCGGACACCCACGCCGGGCTATGGTCCTGCGTGTTCGTCGATCATGCCATCATCAAAGTTAAAGCGGGCAAGGGCGGCGACGGCTGCGTCTCGTTCTACCGAGCCAAATACCAACCCAAGGGCGGACCCGACGGCGGCGATGGGGGCCACGGCGGCTCGGTCATCGCACTCGCCGATCCAAACATCAACACACTCATCGAATTCCGTGGCCACCACCACTGGACCGCATCCAACGGCGGCCAGGGTGAGGGCAGCTCCAAGCACGGCGCCACCGCCGAGGACCTGATCCTCCGCGTCCCGCCCGGAACCGAGATCTACGACGAGGCCACCGGTGAGATGCTGGCCGACCTCGGAGAGGGCGATCGTTTCGTGGTCGCAGCCGGTGGTCGTGGTGGTTTCGGCAATGAGCATTTCAAGAGCGCTACCAACCAGACGCCGAGACAGGCCGTGCCCGGAACGCCCGGCGAGGAGCGCACGCTCCGTCTCGAACTGAAACTGATCGCGGATGTCGGGCTGGTCGGCCTGCCCAACGCGGGCAAGAGCACGCTGCTGCAGGCCTTGACCCGGGCCAATCCGAAGATCGCCAATTATCCGTTTACAACGCTCAGCCCGCAGCTCGGGATCTGCGAGCTTGACGGCTCGCGTCGGCTCGTGCTGGCGGATATCCCCGGATTGATCGAGGGGGCCGCCGAGGGCCACGGACTCGGGCACGACTTTCTCAGGCACATCGAACGCACCCGCCTGATCGTGCACATGCTGGACATATGTCCGGCGGATGGCTCGTCGCCGGTGGAGAATTACAAGCTGATCCAAGCCGAGTTGTCGGCCTACTCCCCGATCCTCGCCGAGAAGCCCGAGTTGATCGTGCTGAGCAAGGCCGACTTGCTCATGGATGACCATGAACGCGAACGCGTAGTGCGCGAGATCCGGGCCGGGCTCAAGCTCGGACGCGATGATGAGGTCGTGGTGGTTTCGAGCGCGACGCGATCGGGTCTTGCCGAACTGGCCGAGCAAATATGGTCGATGCTGAACCGAAAGCCGGAGCCGGGTTGGCGCGAATGAGCCGGTTCATGGCTCGCGGGTGTTGGATGGATTTCGTCGTGTCGACTTTCTCTGCAACACCGTGAAACCGGCCGGCAACTTCCGCGTATAGCAGTGGTCCGATACCCGAAGCAATCTCTTTCGGGTGATGCCAGTTCTGGCGTGTTCGTTGTATCTGTTTGTATGACAGTGGATTTGGTGTGCAAATGATGCGCGTCTTGACAGGTGCGGACTGATTCTCGGCCTGTGTGGGATTCTTCCCGCACGCATGGCCCTCTTCCTCGCCCGATCCCGCTTTCTCAGGCGGGGTCGGGTTTCCTTCCAAAGAACCACGTCCGGATGATGCTGCCCAACCATGATGGGTCGGTGTTCGTATACTCATACATCATGCGGAACGCTTTGCAATCCTGTGCGTCCGGCTTTGGAAGAGCTGCCCGCCCCCGCCAGGTCGTGGCTTTGGTGTCGCTGCTGCTGGCGATGCTCTCGGTCGCGGTCGGTGAATTGCAGCCCGATTCGGCTTCGGGCCAGCCCAAGGCCGTCCCCGCATTCCGCCAGGCCGACCGGGTGGCCATCATCACCATCCACGGTCCGATCGACCGCGTGACGTCCTACAGCGTGCGCCGACGGATGGACATCGCCATCAAGGGCGGAGCGCAGGCCATTGTCTTCGATATCGACACCCCCGGCGGCGAAGTGCCCGCGGTGCTGGATATCTGCTCGATGATCAAGTCCTCGACGGTTCCCAACACCGTCGCCTGGATCCATCCCAAGGCCTTCAGCGGCGGGGCCATCATCGCTCTGGCCTGCCGAGAGATCGTTGTCGCCGATGGCGCGCAGATGGGCGATGCGCTGCCGATCATGATCGGTCCCGGCGGCGTGGACGTTGCGACGCAGGGGGAATTGCGCAAGAAGCAGGTCCCGCCCGTGCTCGCCGAGGTCGTTGATTCGGCGCGCATCCGAGGCTGGGACGAGTTCATCGTGCAGGCGATCGTCATCGACCGGGTCGAGTTGTGGTGGGTGGAGCAGACGAACCCGCCACCGGGCACCAAGCCGAAGCGGATGGCGATCAACGAATCGGAGTTTCGATTGTTGTTCCCCGGTCAGGACCCACCGCGTGGGTTGCCGGGCATCACCGGCGCGCACGCCGAACGACAAGCATCTGCACCAGCATCCTCAGAGTCCGACTCACCGCCGAGTCCCGATTCAGGAGCGACGACGTTCAAGCCCGCTTCGCCTGCATTGCGTGATCTCTCGCCGGCCCTTTCCGGGGAAGTTTCGGCGTCTTCGGTGCCGGATCTGGACATGCTTTCTGCGCCGTCAAAACGGCCACAACTGACCGAGGCCGACGCCGGCCAGTGGCGTCTCGTGGGCTACCTGACCAACGGCAGCGGCCCGATCGTCATGTCACAACAGGATCTGATCGACTACGGCTTCGCCAGTGCGGTCATCAACACGGATGAGGAGCTCCGGGCGTACTTCGGGGCATCCAACGTCGTGCGCATCACGCCGAGCTGGTCTGAGGCCGCGGTCAAGCTGCTCTCGAACATGTGGGTGCGCATGGGTCTGATCGTCGTGTTCCTACTGGCGATGTTCATCGAGATGTCCACGCCGGGCGTGATCCTGCCCGGCACGATCGCGGGGATAGCGCTCGTGCTGATCCTGGCGCCCGCGTGGATGCTCGGGCTCGCCGGGTGGTGGGAAGCCGTCGCGATTGTGCTCGGCATTGTGCTGATCCTGGTCGAGATTCTGGTCATTCCCGGCTTCGGGATATTCGGGATTGCCGGCGTCACACTGCTTTTCGGCGGCCTGGTCTGGTCCTTTGTGGGCTACTCGGGCGGCCTGTTCCCGGATTCACCCTCGGGTCAGCAGGACCTGATGCGCTCGGCGGTGACGGTGCTGCTCGCGCTGGCGACAGCGGTTGGGGGGATGGTGGGTGTGAGCAAGTACCTCGGCACCCTGCCATTCGTGGGTCGGCTGGTGCTGCAGGACCCAACCTCGGACGATGGCGAGGGGCTGCTCGAAGCGATGGATGAACCGGACGATCTCGCGGCTCTTGTCGGCCGGGACGCGGTGGCGCACTCACCGCTCAGGCCTTCCGGCCGGATCGAACTCGATGGTCAGCTATACGATGCGATGTCGGCGTTTGGTATCATCGACTCTGGAACGCGGGTGCGTGTGGTCCGGGCCGAGAGCTGGCAGGTCGTTGTCGAACCGACCGAATCGTCGGGGAGTGCCTGATTTGGATGTGATGCTGATCTGGGGTCTGGCGCTGCTGGGGATCTCGATTCTCCTGCTCGTGGTCGAGCTCTTTGTGCCATCCGGTGGCGTGATCGCGTTGACCTCGGGCGTGGTCGGGATCGCCGGGATCGTGTGCCTGTTCCTGATGAAGGAATCGCCAATCCTCTGGGGCTCGGCGGGAACGCTGACGATGCTCATCATTTTCCCGAGCGCCTTTGCGCTGTGGGTGAAGATCCTGCCGAGCACGAAGATCGGCCAGAACATGCTGGGCGATATTCCGGAAGAGGAGCACGAACGCCAGCGGGAAGAGCAGCAGCAGGCTCGGGATCGGCTTTTGGCGCTGGTTGGCCGGGAGGGCACCGCCAAGACGGTGCTTCGGCCCGTCGGCGTCATCGAGATCGACGGGCACCGCTATGACGCGCTGGCCGAGGGGGTCGCCATCGAGCCGGGCCGGCGGGTTCGGGTGATCGAGATCGTGAACATGCAGATCCGGGTCAGGCCGATCGACTGAGCGCCGGCCGGACTTCGCTCCCGATGGGTGCTTATACTCAGGTTGCACGATCCGAGTCTGACCACGTACACGAGGAACCCCGATCCATGCGTCCACTTCCAACCGCGATCGCCATGTTGATGTCAGCCGGCGCTTCTTCGACACTTGCCCAGGCGGGAACCACAGCCCTGGGCGGTGTGAACAAGGTCCTCGTCGCGGTCATCATCATAGTCATCATCATTCTGCTGGTGATTCTGTTCGTGGTCGGGCAGTTCATCAGCCTGTACGTCCGGGCGCTCTTTGCCAAGGCCCCGGTCGGGATTCTCGAAATGGTGGGGATGCGGCTGCGGAAAGTGGATATCCGAACCGTTGTCGGAAGCCGAATCCGTGCCGTCCGCGCCGGCGTGCCGATCTCAACGGCCCAACTCGAAACCCACATCCTCGCGGGCGGTCGCGTATCCAATGTGGTGTTGGCGCTGATCTCCTCGCGCAAGGCGAAGATCGATCTGGACTGGGACACCGCGTGCGCGATCGACCTCGCCGGCCGGGACATTCTCGATGCGGTTACGACCAGCGTGAACCCGAAGGTGATCGACTGCCCGCACCAGGTCGCCGGCCAGCGCACGACGATCGACGCGGTCGCGAAGGACGGCATCCAGCTCAAGGCCCGGGCTCGCGTCACCGTCCGAACGAATCTTTCAAGACTTGTCGGCGGTGCCACGGAAGAAACAATCGTGGCCCGTGTTGGTGAGGGCATCGTCTCGTCGATTGGTTCGGCGGCTTCCCACAAGGAGGTGCTCGAAAATCCGGATGCCATCTCCAAGACGGTGATGTCACGCGGATTGGACTCCGGCACCGCATTCGAGATCCTCTCGATCGACATTGCGGATGTGGATGTCGGGATCAACATCGGTGCGAAATTGCAGGCGGATCAGGCGGACGCGGACAAACTGCGATTCCAGGCCGAGGCCGAGAAACGCCGTGCGATGGCGATGGCGCAGGCCGCCGAGCACAAGGCGGATGTTGAGAAGAACCGGGCACTGGTCGTCCTCGCCGAGGCCGAGATCCCCAAAGCCATGGCCGAGGCGTTCCGCAACGGCAATCTCGGCATCATGGACTATCAAAGGCTGCGCAATATCGAATCTGATACGTCGATGCGGTCGGCGATCGCCAACCAGGGCAAGCCCGAAGCCGACGGTGATTCCGCGAAGA